>JAXDQC010000074.1:0-57698 GCA_034668045.1 Betaproteobacteria bacterium
GGCGATCTTTTTCCCGCCGAAGTCGATCGCCGCCGACACCACCGACGGGTCCTTCGGCTCGAGATGGAAGCTGTGCACGTGATAGCAGGTGCCGCTGCCCGACGGGAAGAGGCGGCTGGCGGGCTTCGCCGTCACGTCGCACCAGCCGATGTTGGGGACGCGAAAGCCCGGCACTGCCGGGAGCTTGCGGACCTTCCCGGGAACGAGGCCGAGCCCCTCGTGCTTGCCGAATTCCTCGCTCTCGTCGGCGAGAAGCTGCATGCCAAGGCAGATGCCGAACACCGGCACGCCCGCTTTCGCCGCACGGCGGATCGGCTCGACGAGGCCCTGTTCGCGCAGACTCGCCATGCCGTCGCCGAAAGCGCCGACGCCCGGCAGGAGCACCGCGTCGGCAGCGGCGACGTTGTCTTTCGTGGCGCGCGGCAGGCCGGCGACGCCGATGATCTCGAGCGCCCGCCTCACCGAGGCGAGGTTGCTGATCTGCATGTCGACGAGGACGGCGCTCATCCGGCGACGCGCGGGGCGGGCTTGCGCTCGATCGGCTCGAACGTCATGCGCACCAGGTTCTTGTCCTCGAACGCGCGCACGTAGCGCGCGACGCGCTCGAATGGCAGGTCGTGTTTTTCGGCGATGTCGAGCAGCGTCACCGAGCCGTCGAAATAGCGCAGCAGCGAATCGAGCAGCGCGCCCCATTTCTCCGAATCCTCCGGCAGGTTCTTGTCGATCGCGGGGTCCTTGCGCTCGAGATACAGGTCGTACATCGGATTCGACAGGCAGATGAGGCCGTCGAAGCGCCGCTGCATACGGGCGTTGCCCTCGAGCGTCTCGACGACCTTCTGCAGCACCGTCAGCGTCTCCTCGAGCTGGGCGGGCTGCATGAGCGAAGGCGAATCGAGGCTCGTGTGGTACTCGCGGTAAGGCTGCATCAGGTCTTCCGAGCGCGTCACCTCGACGAACGGCACCTCGTAGCCCGGCGCTTCCCAGACCGTCTCGTCGTTGCCCGCACCCTGGCGCCACGGCACCTGCACCGATGCCTTAGCGTGGTGCCGCGCCGCGTTGGCGAACGCGCGGTCGAGCGCATGCCCGCCGAGAAACGTCGAAGCGATCTTGATCGGCCCGCCGGTTCCGGGCATTTCCTCGAACACGCCGCAGACGATCCGGTCGAGCTCGGCGCGCGGCATGTCGCGCAGGTAGAACACCGTGCCCAGATGCTCCGGGCCGATGACCAGCCGATACGTGTAGTAGGTGTCGCGCTCGCGCAGCCACTGGAAAAGCCGGATCAGCACGGCGGTGCCGGCGAAACCGTCGTTCGCCATGTGCGGATGACACGAGTTCGAGTGGAAGACGATGGTGCGATCGCTGCGCCCGCGCTTGTCGTGCTCGGCGAGCAGCATCTCGCCGGCGGAATACTCGGTCTGCAGGTCGACTTCGTAGCTGCCGGCGCCGAGCGCGCGGTAGATCTTGTGCGGCACGGAGAGCGCCCAGTCGGCGGCCCACGGCCGGTACTGCCACATGCAGTGAAAGACGTAGGCCTCGGGCAGGTCGGGATTAGTCACCAGCTTCGGCTTGAGCGCCTGCCAGTCGAGCTTGCCGGAATACGACTTCGAGTAGCGGCCGACGCCGAGCGTGTGCGTGCGGCCGTCGAAAACCACTTTGCCGTCCTTGCGCAGCTCAGCCTTCTTGACGCGCCAGTTCTGCGGCACGACCCAGCCGTTGAAGCTGTCGCCCGACTTCCAGCGATGCAGCTTGAGCGGCAGCTCCTTGGCGATGCGCGCGAACAGCCGCTCGTTGTCGTCGGCGACGACACCGGTCGCATATTCGCAGAGGTCGCGGCTGAGTGAAATCATGTCCGGCGCTCCGGCAGAGGCGCCGGCTGGGACGGCAGTTTAGCGCGCGCAGCGCGGCGGGACCTGAAGAACGCGTAGAGCAGGACGAGGTCAAGCGCTCCCGCGACCACCATGGCGCCGTAGGCCGCCGGCGACTGCGCGAGCTTGAGCGCGATCAGCGTGCGCGAGAGGCCGAAGCCCACGATCCAGACGTCGAAACTCATGCAGATGCGGCGGAAGGTTTCCGCATCCATGCGGTGGATCGCCCACGCGCCGAGCGGGATGCCCACCAGCACGCTCGGCACGATCCACCAGCCCAAGTGCATCGCTTCGGCGGTGAAGAGGCCGAGCTGGTAATAGGCGAACGCCGTCAGGCAGGACTCCGCCACGCGGATCAGCGCGAGGCCGGCGCGGAATTCCTGCTTGACCAGCCCCTGGTTGTTGAACAGGAGCGCGAGCGGAGGCCCGGAGATGGTCGTGACGGAGTACAGAAAACCAAGCGCGGTTCCAAAGGGCACGCCAATCGCTTTTTCCGCGCGGATCGGTCGGCGCACTCCGGCCGCCTGCAACAGGATGAGCGGCAGCAGCAATGCATAGGTTGCGAACTTCAGCCAGTCGGGGTCGACGGAGGCGAGGACGTAGCTGCCGAGGGCGACGCCCGGTGCGAGGCCGAGGATGACGGGCCAGACCCGGCGCCAGACCGCACGGATCGCCGCGCGGTTGATCACCAGCACGTAGAGGTTGATGAACACCTCCACCAGGACGAGCGCCGGGTTGAGGACCCGGTTGGCGAAGAAGACCAGCCCGACCGGAACCGTCAGCGACGAAAAGCCGTAGCCGAGCGCGCCGTTCACGAACGCCGCCAGGAACGTAATGACAACGAGCGCGATGAAACCGTCCATGGCTAGCCGCCCCCCTTGAGGGCCTCGAAGGCCGATTCGAAGAGAAAGCAGCGCCGCACCAGGTCCGCGGCGGGACGCTGCGGCGCCTCGAGCAGCGCGCGGCGCGCGACCTCGAGTCCCATGTCGACCAGCACGTCGCCCGAGTCGGTGCGCCAGCTCGCGGGCGAGCCGTAGACGTCGAAGAAGGTTTTCGCCGGCAGCGCCGACAAGCCGCGATCACCCTCGGTGCGATAACCGAACAGCCCCATGTCAGGACCGCAGAGGTATTCGATCAGCGCGACGTGCGTTTCGGGCAGGTAACTGCGCCAGCGCTCCGCCAGCCCGGCGTCGATGGTCGACACGGCAGCGTCATAGCTGCTGTTGCCCTGCCATTTTCCGCCGCGCGACGGGTCCGAGAATTCGGCGGTTTCGAGCATGGCGCGGTCGAAATCGACGCCGAAGAAGCGGCACAGCTCGCGCGCGACCTTCTCCGGCTGCGCGACCAGCTCCTCGTAGCGCACGACCGTGAAGCGCTGCGCTTGCGCGCGCAGCGTCAGGGCGAAGGCGGCGGTTTTCCGCCAATGCCGGAGATACGAGAGGATCTGCGCCTGCTGGCTCTGATCGTTCTCGCCCATCTTCAGCATCGAGGCGACGATGGCGCGCGGGTCGCGCACGATCAGTACCGTCTTCGAGCTCGGCCAGGTCTTGAAGAAGTGCGGCACGAACTCGATGCTCCAGAGCTCCTTCACGCCTGTCCACTTCGGCTTGCCGCGGCCGCGCGTCTTCGCCACGAGGTCGAGCCCCGCCTGCCAGATGGCGGCGAAGTTCGCCGCCTTCAGCTCGCCGAGATGCGGCACGAGGTCCGCGGATTCGTGCACCGCGCGTCCTTCGAGGTCCTTCTGCAGCGCCGGCCAGCTGGCTGTGTCGAACGGTATGGCGAAGCTCGCCTGCTGCACCGCCTCCATCAGGCGCTGCTGGTCCTCGAAGAAGTAGTAGTCGTGCAGCGGCGCCGACGGCGGGACGCCTTTCGCCGCCGCGCTGCGAAACCATTTCAGCACCGGCAGCATCGGGTCCATCGCCATGGCGAACGCGGGATGCTGCCCGAGCATGCGGCCGATCAGGTTCGTACCGCTGCGCGCGATGCCGGTAACGAAGGCGAAGTCAGCCATGGCTCGCCCGCGCGCTTTCGCTCGACACGACCGACAGCAGGTTGCGCTTGAGCTGCCCGCCGGGGCGCGAGAAGTCATGGCCGTAGAGCGCCTGCGCGACGCGGCGCAGCTCGATGCGCACCGACTGTGCTTCCTCGGCCTGGGTCGTCGCCGGCAGGTCGGCGGGCGACATCAGCTCGAGCAGCGACCGGCTGCCCGAAGCGATCGCCTTCGCCACCATCGGCCCCATGCGCAGCTGCGGGGCGCGGGCGCGGGTGTCCCTCGCCTGCGTTGCCGTGGAATTGACCATGCGCTCCAGGCGACGCACCAGCCGTACCGGCAGACTGCGTCGGGCGTGCTCCTTGTAGGAATAGCTGTCGCTGAGGTCGATCCGGGAATAGAGGTCGTCGAGCGCGAACCAACGGAACGCCTTGGTGCTGTTCTCCAGGCGCCAGCCGTCGCGCAGCGCGACGTCGATCAGCGAAAGATATTCGGCCGCCGTGTCCGCGGCGTAGTTGATGTCGGGCGCGTAGAAGATCGTGCGCGTCGAGTAGAGCAGCGTCGGAATGCCGAAGAAGCTCATCTCCTTGCCGGCGTTCGACCAGGCGTTGAGGCAGAGGTCCATTTCCTCGGCGAGGTCGTAGAGCGAGACGCCGTCGGAGGGCCAGTTGACGCGCACGTTCGGCGGCAGGTCGGTGAAGCGCTTCTCCAGCTCGGCGGCGTGCGCCGATTTCACCCGTTCGCGGCGGTTCGGAAACTCGCGCGGATGGACGCGCACCAGGAGGAAAAGATCGTCGCGCTTGCGGAAAAACTCGATCAGCCGCTCGATCCACTCGATCTGCGTGCGGAACGCGCCGCGCTCGAGCGGCGGGATCTGGCCGGTCACCTCGCCCGCCAGCAGCTCGTCGTAGCTGCTCATGGTCGCCACCACCAGCTTCTGTCCCGGCCGCAGGCCGAAGCGGCCGCGCAGGTCGGGCGCGGTGTCGGAGCGAGCGAGCGAGTAGACAAAGGCGGCTCTGCCCTTGATCAGCTCGAGGAAGTGGTCGGTAACGTAGCGCGCCGCGCTCGGGCTGCACGGCACGTGCTTGAAGCGCTGCCACTGCGCGATGTTCTCGCCCTGCCAGTAGAGGCCGCGGGTGAAGATCAGCTTCTGCAAGCGGTCGGAGAGGTTGTTGCTGCCCTGGATGTAGTATTGCGCCACGCCGCGTTTTTCGGCGAGCTTCGCCCAGACGAGGTTCACCGAGTAGCCGGGCGAGTACAGAACCAGGCGGTCGGGCTGCTCGGCGTCGAACACGCGGCACGCGGCGAGCAGAGAGAGCAGCGAGTTGCGGATCTCGGTAAGGAGGATCGGCCACTCCGCGTCAGAGAACACCAGCTCCGCCTTCTTGTGCACGAGAAGAAAGGTGCTGAGCGCGGCGCGGCCGTATTCGACGCCGGCGTGCATCGCCTGCAGGAAGTTTTCGCGCGTGAGGCCGGCAAGCTCGCGCTCCGCGAGGGCATGGTCCTCGGGCGTGAGCAGTTCCGCGATGTCGCGGCCGCGCAAGCCGAGGTTCTCGCGCAGCACGTTCGCGTTCTGCCGGCAGAGCTCGCACGCCGCCGCCTTCTCCGCCGGCGAGCGGTCGAAGCCCAGGCCCATGGAGGTCATCGGCACGCACTGCCGCTCGAATACGCGCCCGCAGGTCAGGTAGACCACGTCGTGGCCGTTCTGCGCGAGCGCCTCTGCGATCAGCGCCTCGGGGAAGGCGTGGATCCAGATCGCAGCGTGGGGAGCGAAAAAGACCGTTTTCAAGTCGCCCCCGATGGTCTGTCGAGCTTCGCCAGGATCTGCTCGACGGCCTGCGTCGGGCTCGCCGACGCGGTGTCGAGACGCACGTCCGGCGCTTCCGGCTTCTCGTAGGCGCTATCGATGCCGGTGAAGTTCTTCAGCTCGCCGCGCCTCGCCTTGCCGTACAGACCCTTCGGGTCCCTGCGCTCGCATTCGGCGAGCGGCGTGTCGACGAACACCTCGTAGAACTCTCCCGGCTGGAACAGCGCCCGCGCCTGCGCGCGCTCGGCGCGGAACGGCGAGATGAAGGAGACGATGACCAGCAGGCCGGCATCGACCATCAGCTTCGCCACCTCGGCGACGCGGCGGATGTTTTCGACCCGGTCGGCTTCGGTGAAGCCGAGGTCGCGGTTCAGGCCGTGGCGCACGTTGTCGCCGTCGAGGAGATAGGTATGCCGCCCGTCGGCGTGCAGGCGCTTCTCCAGCAGGTCGGCGATGGTGGATTTGCCGGCGCCGGAGAGGCCGGTGAACCAGAGGCAGCACGGCCGCTGCATCTTCAGCGCGGCGCGCGCGTCCTTGCTGACCGAGAGCGCCTGCCAGTGGATGTTCGACGCCCGGCGCAGCGCGAAGGCGAGCATGCCGGCGCCGGCGGTCTCGTTCGTCAGCCGGTCGACGACGATGAAAGCGCCGAGGCGGCGGTTCTGCTGGTAGGGCTCGAAGGCGACCGGCCGGTCGATGCTGACGGTCACCTCGCCGATCTCGTTGAGCGCCAGGGACTTCGCCGCGAGCTGCGCGCCGCTGTTCACATCGACGCGGTACTTGATGTGCGTGATGCTGCCGCCGACCTCGCGGCTGTGGAATTTCAGGAGATAGGGACGGCCGGCGACGAGCGGCTTCTCGCTCATCCACAGCATGCGCGCCTCGAACTGGTCGCTCGCCTCGACCGGCTGCGCCGCTTCGGCGATCACGTCGCCGCGGCTCACGTCGACCTCGCGGTCGAGGACCAGCGTCACCGATTCGCCGGCTTCGGACTCGCGCACGTCCGCGGCCGCGCGCAGGATCGATTTCACCCGCGCCTGCACGCCGCTCGGCGCGACCGAGACGCTGCCGCCGACCGCGATGCGCCCCTGCGCGATGCGCCCGCAGTAGCCGCGGAACTCCGCGTTCGGCCGGTTCACCCACTGCACCGGCATGCGGAACGCGCCCTGCGCCGGATCGTGGTCGGGCTGCGCCTGCTCGAGGTGCTCGAGCAGCGTCGCCCCCGAATACCACGGCGATTGGCGGCTCTTGAAGGTGACGTTGTCGCCGGCGAGTGCAGAAACGGGCAGCGCCTGCACCCGAGTCAAGCCGAGCTCGGCAGCGAACGCGCGATAGTCGCGCACGATGTTCTCGAAGGTCTCGCCCGACCAGCCGACGAGGTCCATCTTGTTGACCGCCAGCAGCACCTGCTTCACGCCCAGCATGGCGACGATGCGCGTATGGCGGCGGGTCTGCGTCAGCACGCCCTTGCGCGCGTCGAGAAGGATGAGCGCAAGGTCGGCGGTCGAGGCCGCGGTGGCCATGTTGCGCGTGTACTGCTCGTGGCCCGGCGTGTCGGCGATGATGAAGCGCCGCTCGGCGGTCGCGAAGAAGCGGTAGGCGACGTCGATGGTGATGCCCTGCTCGCGCTCGGCCTGCAGCCCGTCGACGAGCAGCGCCAGGTCGATCTCCTCGCCCTGCGTGCCGTAGCGCTTCGAGTCGGCGCGCAGCGCGTGCAGCTGGTCCTCGAAGATCTGCTTCGACTCGTAGAGCAGCCTGCCGACCAGCGTCGACTTGCCGTCGTCGACGCTGCCGCAGGTGATGAGGCGCAGGCGGCGCTTCACTAGAAGTAGCCCTCCTGCTTCTTGCGCTCCATCGAGCCCGCGCCGTCGTGGTCGATGAGTCGCCCCTGCCGCTCGGAAGTGCGCGCCGCGAGCGTCTCGCGGACGATGTCGGCCACGGTCGCGGCCGGGCTCTCGATCGCCGCGGTGAGCGGGTAGCAGCCGAGCGTGCGGAAGCGCACCGTGCGCATCTCGGGCTTCTCGCCCTTCTCCAGCGGCAGGCGCTCGTCGTCGACCATGATCCACTGGTTGCTGCGCTTCACCACCGGCCGCGGCTTGGCGAAATAGAGCGGCACGATCGGGATCCGCTCCTGCTCGATGTACTGCCAGACGTCGCCCTCGGTCCAGTTGGAGAGCGGAAACACGCGAATGCTCTCGCCCGGGTTGATGCGCGTGTTGTACAGGTTCCACAACTCCGGGCGCTGCGCCTTCGGGTCCCAGCGATGGCCCTTGGCGCGGAAGGAGAAGACGCGCTCCTTCGCGCGCGACTTTTCCTCGTCGCGCCGCGCGCCGCCGAAAGCGAGCTCGAAGCCGAGGCTGTCGAGCGCCTGGCGCAGCGCCACGGTCTTCATCACGTCGGTGTAGCGCTCCGAGCCGTGCGTGAAGGGGTTGATCCCCTCGGCGAGGCCCTCGCGGTTGGTGTGCACCAGCAGCCGGAAGCCCGCCTCGCGCGCCATGCGGTCGCGGAAGGCGATCATTTCGCGGAACTTCCAGGTGGTGTCGATGTGCAGCAGCGGGAACGGCAGCGGCCCCGGCGCGAACGCCTTCTGCGCGAGGCGCAGCATCACCGAGGAGTCCTTGCCGATCGAATACAGCATCACCGGCTTCGGCGAGGTCGCGATCGCCTCGCGGAAGATCTCGATCGATTCCGCTTCCAGCTCGGCGAGGATGGGATCGATCGCCATCACGCCGCCGCCACGAAGGCTCGCAGCGTGTACTTGCTGCTTGGCTCGCGCAGGCGTTCCTCGCGCAGCAAGCGGAATCCGGATCGCCTCACCAGGGTGCGCGTCGACTCGGCGCTGAAGACGTGGTGATGGTCGATGCAGAACTCCTCGCGGCCCGGCCCGTCGACTTGCGCCGATTCGCCGTCGGGCACTTCCAGGTACACCGTACCGCCGGGAGCGAGCCAGCCGGCGGCTTTGCCCAGCATCTCCACGGGATCGAGCACGTGCTCGAGCACCTTGTTGAAGGTGATCAGGTCGTAGCGCCCGTGCGGCGCCATGTGCATGAAATCGCCGCTGATCGCCTCGACGCCGACCACGTCGCGGGCGTGCGCCGCGGCGCGCGGGTCGGGGTCGAGCGCGATGCAGCGCCAGCCGGTCTCGGCCTCTAGCCGGTGCAGGAAGACGCACAGCCCTGAGCCGACGTCGAGCACCGAGAGCTTTTTCCCGGAACCGAAGTGTCCGTGCGCATACTCGACGACACGCGCGACGCGGCCGGTGTTGTCCGACTTCTCCGGCAGCAGCGCAGTGATGCGGTCGAAGGCGCGGCGCAAGCCGTCGCCGCCGTAGGTGGCTTCGACATAGGCGCCGGAATAGAGCCCGGACATGTCCATTTCGTGCTGCGAGACGAAGTGGCCGCAGCGGCGGCAGCGCGCCATGCGCCGGCGGTACTCGCCCTTGAGCGGAAAGCGCACCTCGCCCGCCGGCGGCTCGAGGTACTCGAACACCGTGTCGAACTCGCGCCCGCCGCAGAGGCACTGCTGGATCATTTGGCTTCGAGCGCTCGCAGCTTCTCGTCGCTGTCCATCCAGCACACGATCGCCAGGCGTTCGCTTTTCACGTAGGCGTCGAACTCGGCCTGCTTGCCCTTCTCCACCAGCAGCACGAAGTAGCGCCCGCTCGGGTTCTTCACCAGCACCGCGCGCAGGCCGAACGACGCGAGGCGGCCGTTGAGCGACGGCGTGGCATAGAAGCCCCAGTCCTTGCGCGCCAGATCGTATTCGGCGCCCGACTCGGTGACGAAGGTGACCTGCTCGTCGGGCGCGAGACGCAGCGTGCCGCAGTCGCGCATCGGGAATTTCTCGACGTTGCCGACCTGGAACACGCGCGGCGGACGCTTCTCGTCGAATTTCATGACCAGCTCCAGTCGGAAATCAGGAAATCCGGAATCAGCCAAACGCCGTTGCGCTGCTTCCAGACGTCCTGGTTGCGGAAGCGCTCGGCCATGCCGAAGAAGCGCTCCTCGGGGATCCCGGCGAAGGCGCAGAACCTGGCGATATCGCCGCGCGGCGTCTGGTCGCCAGCGCGGCGCACTACGTCGATCGCCGCGTCGCGGCTCAGCCGACCGTTGCGGATCTCGAGCGACAGGTTGTCGAACAGGCGGGTGAAGCCGAACTTGTACCACTTCATCCAGTGATGGATGGAGATGAAGTCGTCGTCGATGTCGGCGAAGTCGTACAGGCCGGTGCGCGCGCCGCCCGGGTTCTCGCGGAAGCCGTGCTGCTTCGCCACGGCGTAGGTCTCGGCCGGGTCCCAGCGGAAGTAGTGGCCGAGGAAGACCGCGCGCACGCCGAGCGACTCCAGGCTGTCGGGATCCGGCCCCGCGTAAGCGGTCAGGTCGGCGGCGGAGAGCCCCTCGCCGACCCAGTCGGCCGCGGTGGTGCCGTGGGTGACCCCGTAGGTCGCGAGCCAGCGCCGGTCGAGCGCGTGCCCTTCGTGCGCCTTGTCGGCGCTGCCGTACTCGACCGCCGAGTTTTCGCCCCAGACGACGAGCGGCACCTGGAAGCGGACCGCGACCGTGAGCGGGATGTTGAACAGCGCCAGGTGCATCGGGATGGCGGTACTGCCGTGGCGCTCGAAGGCCTTGACCATGAAGCGCGCTTCGACCTTCGGGCTAATGCGATAGTCGATGTGGTCGACGCCGAGCGCGACCAGGTTGTCGAGGTTCTGCTGGCCGATCGCGGTGCGTCCCGGCGGCCGCCAGGTGACGCCGAGCGGCTTCAGGCCGGACTCCAGGCACGTCACCATCTGCCAGGTGCTGTCCTTGCCGCCGCTCACCGGCACGACGCAGTCGTAGCCGCGGCTCTTGGCGCGCGCCTGCTCGACCAGGCGGCGGAAGGCGGCCTCGCGCTCGGCCCAGTCGATGCGCGGCCGCGACTCGTGGCTGCGGCAGGCGTTGCAGATCCCCTCGACGTCGAGCTTCAGGCTCGGCCGCGTGTCGGGCAGGATGCAGCGCCGGCAGTACTTCATGCGGGAACCGTGGCGCCGAATTCCTCGAGGAACAGCTTGGCGTTGAGGAAGTAGAAGAGGAACTTGCTTTCGCTGTTGGGCAGGTCGGGCCGCTCGAGGAGCGCGGCGATCTTCTCGCGCCGGATCAGGTCGAACACCGGGCTGTCGGCGAGCACCTCGCGCCGCACCGCCGGGTCGCGCACGTCGAGGAAATCGAAGATCGGCGCATTGAAGCCCACCTTACGGCGGTTGTCGAGCAGCGCCTGCGGCACCAGGCCGCGCACCGCGTCGCGCAGCACCGCCTTGGCGCGGCCGTGGCGCACCAGGTGGCGCGTCGGGATCGACTGGCAGAACTCGAACAGGTCGCGATCGAGGAACGGCGAGCGGTTCTCGATCGAGTAATACATCGCGTTGAGATCGTCCTCGTGCAGGATCACCGGGATCGTCTCGCGGAACAGCTCGTTCAGCATGCGGTTGCGCAGCAGCCGCCCGGCGAAGCGCTCCTCGGCGAAGCGCTCGACCCACGGCGCCGTGAGATAGGCGGCGAAGCCATCCGCATCCATGAAGATGTGCTCGCGGAACTGCGGGTCGCGGACGAAGAGCTCGGGATCGCGCAGGTGCGGATTGCGCACCGCCGGCAGCACGTGCTCGCGCCAGGCGTCGAGCGAGCCGGCGTGCAGCGCCGCGTCGCCCTTCACCTCATAGAGGTAGGCGAGGTGGTGGTCGTAATAGCCGGTAAAGAGCTCGTCGGCGGCCGTGCCGCTCACCGAGATGCGATAGCCGTGCGCGGCGATGCTCTCCTGCAGCATCTGATGCGCGTAGTAGGTGATGGTGTACACCGGCGCGTCGTGGTAGCGCACCTGCTCGCGCAGCCGCGGCAGGAAATTCGCCGGGCTGACCGGAATCGCGGTGTGGCGCACGCCGAGCTCGCGCACCGCGAGGTCCACCATGTCCTGCTCCTCGTAGCGCGCGTCGGTGTTCACGATGGTGAAGCCGTGCACGTCGAAGTCGAACTCGCGCTTGGCGATGCCGATCAGCGCATTCGAGTCGATGCCGCCGCTCATGCAGAAGGCGAGCGGCACGTCGGCGCGCAAGCGCAGCTCGACCGAGCGCACCAGCCGCTCGCGCGCGCCAGCCACCGCCTGCTCGTAGCTCATCTCGGCCTTCTCCACCGAGCGGGGGTTCCAGTAGCGCTCGAGCTTCTCGCCGCGCGCGTCGACGTGCAGCACGTGCGCGGCGGGCAGCTCGTCCAGCCCTTCGAAGAAGGTCTCGCGCCCCTTGTAGAGCGCCTTGTAGCCGTTCACCAGGAAGCGGCGCAGGTGGTTCAGGTTGGGTCGCAGCGGCCGGCCGAGCAGCGCGGCGATGAATTTGGGCTCCGAACCGAAATAGATTCCGCCGTCGGCACGATAGAGGTAGAGCGGCTTCTCGCCGAAGCGGTCGCGGCAGAGCGAGAGGCGCTTCGCCCGCTCGTCGTAGAAGGCGAACGCCCACATGCCTTCGCAGCGGTCGAGTGCACCCCAGCCTTCGCTGGCGAGGAGCTGCGTCAGGACTTCGGTGTCGGAATCGGTGCGGAACTTCGCGCCGCGCGCGGCGAGGTCGCGCTTGCGCTCGACATAGTTGTAGAGCTCGCCGTTGAGGATGATCGCGCGGCCGTCGTGCTCGAACGGCTGGTGCGAGCGCGGGTCGAGGTCGATGATCGACAGCCGGCTGTGCAGCAGCACGGCGTTGCGCTCGCCGTCCACCGGCCAGGTCTTGGTGGCCTGGTAGTCGGGGCCGCGCCGGCCCATGCGGCGCAGGCATTCCTTGAGCGCGCCTGGCTCGATGCGCCGCGGTCCGAAGTAGCCGGCGATGCCGCACATATCAGGAAACGTCCTCGGGACGAATCAGCTCATGGCGGCGGAGCGAGCGGCGCAGCTTGCGGCCGATGAGCTCGGCGGCGCGCGTCGGCGGCAGTCCCTCCCCCGGGCGCACGTAGTCGAAATCCGCGGCCGCGAGAACCGTCCCTTCGCCGAGCGCGCGGGCCGCGACCACGCTGCGCCGCACCGCGCGCGCGCTCGCGCGGTCGGCGATCGAATCGTCCTTCGCGCCCCCGCCGATGATGCGCTTCGCGCCCCGCACCAGCGCCGCCAGGCGGCTCATCTCGCCGGGATCGGCGGCGAGCGCATGGTCGCGGAAGGCGGAGGTGTTCTTGTCGAGCGTGAAGTGCTTCTCGATGATGCGCGCGCCGGCGCCGAGCGACATCAGCGCCACGTCGATGCCGAGTACGTGGTCGGAATAGCCGATGACGAGCCCGAACTTGTTCCGCAGGGTCGCGATGCCCTCGAGGTTCGCTTGCTCGGGCTGCGTCGGGTAGAGGCTCACGCAGTGCAGGAGGGCGAGCCGCTCCTCGAGGCGCGCGCCCACGGGGAGGGCGGCGCGAAACGTCGCCACGGCGTGCTCGATCTCCGGCAGGGTCGCCATGCCGGTCGAAAGCACCACCGGCTTGCCGCTCTTCGCGGCTAGCGCGAGCAGCGGGTCGAAATCGAGGTCGCCCGAGGCGATCTTGACCGCGTCGAGCGTCGGCAGGATCGCCGCCAGCGTATCGACGTCGAACGCCGAGGCCATGAAGATGCCGCGGCGTTCGTGCACCCGGCGGGCGATGTCCTGGTAGACGGACACCGGCAGCTTGAAGCGCGACAGCTGCTTCACCCGCTCGGTCTGCTCGACCGAGACCAGGCGCTCCGGCTCGATCAGCTGGAACTTGACGATGTGCGCGCCGCAGTCGAGCGCTCGCTCGGCCAGCGCGAGCGCGGCGCGCGGATCGCCTTCGTGGTTGTTGCCGATCTCGGCGATCAGCAGCACCTCGCGGTCGGTGTCGAGCGCGCCGATCTTCATTGCATCACCGCCCCGTCCCGCACGTGGGCGTGCAGCACATACTTCGCCTCCGCCACGCGGAAGCCCATCCGCTCGTAGAGCCGCATCGCTGCGGTATTCGCCAGCTGGGTACCGACCCGCAGCTTCTCGGCGCGTTGCGCCCAGCGCGCGGCGAACGCCTGGGTCAGGGTCTCGCCAAGCTTGCGGCCCTGCCGCTCGGGATGAACGGCCACGAGGTCGATCACCGCCGCGTTGCCCGCCTTCAGCACGGCGAGGAACCCCGCCGGCATGCCGTTCTCGACGACCACCAGCACCTCTTCGCCGCGCTTGCCGGCGAGGCAGTTCTCGGCCCAGGCGCGCTTCACGCGGTCGGCGAGCTCGCGCGGAAAGCGCGGATCGCGGTGGAAGCGCGACCAGACGAAGGCGCGCTCGGCGATCGCGAGCACCGGCTCTCGGTCGGCGGCGATTGCCTTGCGCACGTCTTTCGGCTCGCGCCGGCTCGCGGCGGCGCATTCGAGGACGACATGGGTATCGACGATGCGGAACCCCGCGGCGACGAAGCGCTCCAGGCGCGTGACTTCACTCACGGGCACCTTGGTGAAGAAGAAACCGTCGCGCTTCGCGGCAAGCTGCGCGGCATCAATCTCCGCGCCTGCCGAGTAGCAGGCGATGCCGGTCACGCTCGTGAGCCACCCGTCGGCGGTCATGGGGCGGCGCGGAATGCCTCCGGCATTCGCTTTGCCAGGCCCTTGTACCAGTCGATGTAGCGCACGAAGCCCTTCTCCAGCGGGAAGCTCGGCCGGTACCCGATCAACCGCTTCGCTTTCTCCACCGACAGCGTGCCGCGCTCGGGCATGAGCGCATCGCGCGGGCTGTACTTCACCTCGATGCCGGGGAAGTTCTGCTTCACGATCTCGGCCATCTGGTTGAGCGAGCGGGCGCCGCCGTAAGTGAGGTTGAACACCTGGTTGCGCGCCTCGGGCTTCTCGATGCACAGCATCAGCCCCTGCACCAGATCGCCGATGTAGGTGAAGTCGAGCGCGTCGGTGCCGTCGCCGTTGATGGTGAGCGGCAGGCCGCGCAGCGCGTTCTCGATGAACGCCTGGCCGACGCGGCGGCTGACGCAGCGCTCGCCATAGAGCGCCGAGGGCCGCACGATGGTGTAGGGCAGCTTGAACACCTGGTTGTAGGCGATCACCAGCTTCTCGCCGCCGTACTTCAACGCGCCGTAAATCCCCATCGGCTCGCAATGGCGGTCTTCCGTCGCCGTCTGGCCGTCGAAATTCCCATACACCATGGAAGAGGAGAAGTAGATGAAATGCCGCTCGTGGCCGCGCGCGCAATCGAGCGCGTTCTCGAGCGTGCGGAAGCTGTGATCGAAGGTGCTGAAGGGATCCTTGTTGGCGCGATTGGCATGCGCGATGGCGGCGAGCTGGACGATGGTGTCCGGCTCGATGTCGGTGAGACAGCGGGAAAGCACCTGGTAGTCGCGCGCGTCGACGACATGCAGGGGAATATTCGCCTCGTGCAGCGCCGCAAGGCGCTCGTAGACCAGGTTCATGTACAGCGTCTTGCTCGGGTCATTCGAAGCGCTCGAGAACGCACCGAGGTTGTTGACCTGCAGGCCGTCGACGATGTGCGGCTTGGCGCCGCGGGCCGCCAGCGCGAGCGCCAGGTTGTGTCCGATGAAGCCGGCGCCGCCGATCAAAGCGATTCGACGTCCGGCGAGTGCGTCTGCCATTATTTGCTCTCCCTCAAGGCTTGCGCGAATTGCCGCGCGATGTAATCGATGTCTTCATCCCCGACGTGCGGTCCGACCGGCAGCGCGATCGCGTGATCGCTGATTCGTGCCGCATTCGGAAAGCGGCTGGCATCGTAGCCGTACTTGTCCCGGTAGTACTTCAGCCGCGGCACCGGGTGCGGGTAGTAGACGCTCGTCCCCACGCCCGCGGCGTTCAGCTTGGCGACCATCGCATCGCGCCGCTGGCCCGCGCCGCCCTCGAGCAGCGCGGTCAGGCAGTAGTGGCTGTTCTCCGCGTGCTTCGCTTGTACGTCGAGGACGCGCACGTTCTCGAGCTGCGAGAGCGCCGCCTTCAGCCGGGCGAAATTGCTCCGCCGCCTATCGAGCATGATGTTCAGGCGCTCGAGCTGCTTGCGGCCGATCGCGGCATTGATGTCGCTCATGCGGTAGTTGATGCCGAGCGTCGGCACGTCGTAGACGCCCGGGATCGCGCGTTCGGCAAAGCCGCGGTCGACGCCGAACGCACGTGCCTTCGCCACCTTCGCGGCAAGCTCGGCGTGCCGGCTGACGAACATGCCGCCGTCGCCGGTGGTGATGTGCTTCACCGGGTAGAACGAGACGATAGCCGCGTCGCCGAAGAGGCCAGCGTGCTTGCCGCGCCAGCGCGTGCCGACGGCGAGCGCGCAGTCTTCGATCACTTTGAGCTTGTGGCGCTCGGCGATCGCCATGATGGCGTCCATGTCGCAGGGAATGCCGGCGTAATGGACCAGTCCTATCGCGCGCGTGCGCGGCGTGATCAGCGCCTCGATCTGGGCCGGGTCCATGTTGCCGGTCGCGAGATCGCAGTCGGCGAACACCGGCTTGGCGCCGACCACCTCCACCGCGTGCGCGGTGGCGACGTGCGTCTGCGCCGCGACGATGACCTCATCGCCCGCGCCGATGCCGAGCTGCCAGTAGGCGAGATGCAGCGCCGCCATGCCCGAGCTGGTGGTGAGGCAGTGGCCGCCGCCGAGGACCGCGGCGAATTCCTTCTCGAAGGCGTGCGCCTGCGGGCCGTGCGTCAGCACGTCGCCGGAGAGCACCTGCATCACGGCGTTTTTCTCGGCGTCGGTGATCCACGGGCGGCCGAAGGCGATCTTGCGGGTTTCGTTCATGGGTACTCGATGGTTTGGGGCTTGCGCTCCGCGGCGGCGCGGTCGCACGCCAGGCAGATGGCAATGCCGTCGAAGAAGGATTGCGTCACGGCGTCATAGCCAGGCGCACCGGCAATGGCGTCGAGAAAGGGCCGGATCAGTTCGCCTTTTCCCGCCGGCAGCGCCGCCATCGGCATGCGCTCGGCGGTCTCGCCCGGATCCCGGCTGCGGTGCATGCGCGGCCCCTGGTCGTCGTAGAGGAATGTCGCGCGCGTGCCGAAAGCGCGCACCACATGCTGGTGCCGGTGCACGCTGCCGAAGTTGGCCGTGATGCGCGCCACCAGCCCTGAGGCGAATTCCAGCGTCGCGGCGCGAAAATCGTCGTAGCGAAAGCCGGAGCCTTCGGTGGAAATGCGGTTCCCGGCGGCGCTGACGCGGCTGGGACGCTCGCCGGTGAGCCAGAGCAGCAGGTCGACGAGGTGGATGCCGCCGCCCAGCATCACTGAGTAGTCGCCGATGCCGCTGCGCCAGCCCTCGGTGATCTTGTGCAGCCGGCCGTACAGGTAATCGCCATCGAACGCATAGAGAGCGCCCAGCTCGCCGTTCTCGATGCTGCGCTTGAGGGCGAGATAGGCTGGCGCGGTGCGCAGGACGAGATTGCTGCCGATCTTCACGCGTCCGCCGCTTCGCGCCCAGAGCACTTTCAGCTCGGCGAGCTGCGCGCTCGTCATGCAGAGCGGCTTCTCGACGAAGACGTGCTTTCCCGCCTGCAACGCGTCGCGCGCCTGCTTGAAGTGCGCGTCGTCGAAGGAGGCGATCGAGACCACCTGCACCGACGCATCGCTCAGAACGGCTTCGTAGTCGTTGGCCGTGCGGCTGCCGGGAAACTGCGCGGCGAGGCGTTCGGCACGCTGCCGGTCGAGGTCATGGAGCCAGACGATTTTGGCGCGAGGATCGGCGGCATAAGCCCGCGCATGCTGCTCGCCGACGCCCAGACCGACGACGGCCACGCCGATCATTGGGGGGCCTCGACGGCGGACGCGAAGCTCGGCACCGATCCAGCGGCGATCAGGGCTTCGACGGCCTGCAGATCCTCCCTCGTGTCGACGGCGAGCGAGCGGCGGCTGGCGGCGGCTTCGCGGCACGCCACGTTGCGCACGCGGAACCTGCCCGGTGCGCGATACAGAGCGAGCGTCACGTGCTCGCGCTCCTCTGCCGTCCACGCAGCAGTGTCGATGCCGGCAAAGCACTCGGCGCGGACGACCTCGACGCTTTGTCCGGGTGGAAAGGTGCGCGGCTGCACGTTGGTGATGAGGTCGTATTGCGGCCCCCGCCGGGCGGCAACCTCGACGACGAGCTCGGGGTCGATGAGCGGGCTGTCGCCGCTGATGCGCACGAACCACTCGCACGGATGCGCGGCGAGGCACTGCTGGAATCGCTTCGCGACATTCTCCAGGTCGCCGCGAAACAGGGCATGGCCGTGACGCGCGGCGAACGCCGCCAGCAGATCGTCGCTCGAGTCGACGCTCGTCGCCAGCACGACGCGCTGCGGACCGAAGGCGCGGCCGCAACGCTCCAGGACATGCGCGATCAGCGGCCGCCCGGCGAGCGGCGCCAGGACTTTGCCGGGAAAGCGCCGCGAGCTCATGCGCGCCTGGACGAAGATACGGACCGCGCTCACCGCTGCCGGGCCTCGCGCCGCAAGCGGTCGATCTCCTTGCGCAACGCCTCGTATTCGGCCGTCTTGCGCTGCAGGAAGTGCAGCGCGTTGCGCGATTTCGCGCTCACGCCGCGCGGCGTCAGCACGTACAGGTAGGCGCGCTTGTTCTTGCTGTTGCGGAAGTTGTTGGCCTTGACCAGGCCGCGGCCGATCAGCGCCTTCAGGCAATAGTTGACCTTGCCGACGCTGACGCCGAGCTGCTCGGCGAGCGCGCGCTGCGAGACCTTCGGGTCGCGCTCAAGCTCGCGCAGGATGCGGAAATGCGGCTCTTCCAGAAACCCCCCATTTGTTCAATCGTTGAACAATCTGGCATTATATCCTTGTCGGATGAGGCTTGGCTTCCTGCTCCTGGCCCCCGCCGTCGTCTGTGCCGGACAGGATCTGCACGTCTCTCCCTCGGGCCCGAGCCTCGAAAGCGTGCTGGAAGCGGCGGCTGAGAAGCCCGGCACCACCGTGTGGATTGCGAGCGGCGTCTATGAGCTGCAGCGCTCCCTGCGGCTCGACGCGCGGCACTCGGGCATCGCGCTACGGGCGATGCCCGGCGAAGAAGTGCGGCTCAGCGGCGCGCGCGTCCTGCCGATCGAGAGCTTCGGACGGCCGAGCGTCGCGCAGCGTGAGCGACTTGACCCGGCGGCGAAGGATCAGGTCGTCGTCATCGACCTCAAGGCGCTCGGCATAAAGGACTTCGGCAGCATCGCCGCCGATGGGGCCGAGGTGTTTTTCGATGATCGCCCATTGCCTCTCGCCCGTTGGCCTAACGAAGGCTTCGCGACTGACTTGCTAACCACTGGCGGCGCGCCGTTCGAGAAGCTCGGATACAAGGGCGACCGACTAGGCGTGTTCACCTATGCAGGAGAACGGCCCGAGCGCTGGCTGCGAGAGAAAGATCTCTGGCTGCACGGTTACTGGTTCTGGGACTGGGAGGACATCTACCAGCGCGTCGCCTCGCTTGACCCTCGGAAGAAGCTCATTTACCTGCAGCCGCCCGTCTATTGGAATGGCTTCCGTGACGGCGCCCGCTATTTCGTGCTCAACGCCCTGAGCGAGCTCGACCAGCCGGGCGAGTGGTATCTCGACCGCGAAGAAAGAATGCTTTACTTATGGCCGCCGCAACCGCTTGCCGGGGCACGCATCACCCTGTCGATGCTGCGTGACCCCGTGATCGCCATCACGAACGCTTCAAGGGTGGTGATGAGCGGACTGACCATCGAAGGGGGCCGCAACAACGGAATCGAGATCGCTGGCGGTGCCGGCAATGTCGTCTCTGGATGCACCGTGCGGAACCTCGGCGGCTGGGGAATTGTCGTCACCAGCGGCAACAGCCACACCATCGAGCGCTGCCAGCTCTCGCAGCTCGGCCGCGGTGGCGTGCTCCTCGCCGGCGGCGAGCGCACTACCCTCGAGCCCGGCGCGCATGCGGTCATCGACAGCCGCATCTTCGACTACGCCCGCCTGAAACGCGCCTATGCGCCGGGCGTGAAGCTGGCAGGCGTGGGCCACCGCGTGCAGAACAACGAGATCTTCGATGCACCGCACATCGCCGTCTGGTTTGCCGGCAACGACCACCTTATCGAGCGCAACGAGATCCGCGGCGTCTGCCGCGAGACCGGCGATGCCGGCGCGATCTACGCTGGGCGGGACTGGACCGAGCGCGGAACCGTGATCCGCCACAACTACATCCACGACGTCTCCGGGCTGGGCGAGCACGGCTGCCAGGCGATCTATCTCGACGACATGGCAAGCGGCATCGTCGTCACCGGCAACATCACGCGCGGCAGCCGGCGCGGCATTCTCATGGGGGGCGGACGGGACAATGTCGTCGAAGACAACGTGCTCATGGACTGCACCGAATCGGTGGTCTTCGATAACCGCGGCCTGAAATCGTACCGTGAAGCCGTCAAGCCGCCCGACGGCGTCATGGTGCGGCACCTGGCGCAGATGCCGGTCGATCGCCCGCCGTGGTCGACGCGCCATCCCGAGCTGCAGCGCTTGCTTGCCGACAATCCCGGCTCGCCGAAGAACAACGTCATCCGGCGCAACATCGCCTGGCGCTGCCCGCCGCCGAAGCTCGCGCGGGAGGTGGTGCGCTTCGGCCGCGTCGAGGACAACGAGCCATGGTTCGTCGATCCCGGCATCATCGCCGCCGACGGCAAGCTCGATCTGCCAGCCGGCGCACCGATCGTGCGCGGCGAGCCGGCGCTGCGAAATTTCCCGGCCGATTCCATCGGCCCGCGCCCGGCGGCGGCGCGCTAGAGCCGCCAGCAGGCCCGGCCGGTGCGCTCGATCGCGGCCAGATCGAGGACGGACTTGACGTCGATCACGCAGCCGTTCGCCGCGACCTTGGCAAGGAAATCGGCCATCGGCCGCTTGACGAAGGCAGTGTGCGCGACCGCCAGGATGAGCGCGTCGGCCTCCGGCAGCTCGTCCCAGCTTTCCAGGCGGATGCCGTACTCCTTGTGCGCTTCGCCCGGATCGGCGAGCGGGTCGTGGACATGCAGGTCGACGCCGAAGGCGGCGAGCTGCGTATGCAGGTCCGCCACCTTCGAGTTGCGCAGGTCCGGGACGTTTTCCTTGAAAGTCAGGCCCAGCAGGTTGATGCGGGCGCCGCGCAGCGGCCGGCCGGTCGCGGCGATCATCTTCACCACCCGGTCGGCGATGAAGGTGGCCATGCCGTCGTTGATGCGCCGCCCGGCGAGGATCACCTGCGGGTGATAGCCGAGCATCTCCGCCCGGTAGGTGAGGTAGTAGGGATCGACGCCGATGCAGTGGCCGCCCACCAGGCCGGGCTTGAACGGCATGAAGTTCCACTTGGTGCCGGCGGCGGCGAGGACGTCGCGCGTATCCAGGCGCAGACGATCGAAAATGATCGCCAGCTCGTTCATCAGCGCGATGTTGAGGTCGCGCTGCGTGTTCTCGATCACCTTCGCCGCTTCGGCGGTCTCGATGCTGGGCGCACGGTGCACGCCGGCGGTGACGACGCTGAGGTAGAGCTCGGCCACCTTCTCCAGCGTCTCGGCGCTATCTCCCGAAACCACTTTGACGATGCGCGACAGGCTGTGCTCGCGATCGCCGGGATTGATCCGCTCCGGCGAGTAGCCGACGAAGAAGTCGCGCTTCCACTTTTTTCCCGACGCGGCTTCGAGCTCCGGCACGCAGACGCCGACCGTGGCGCCGGGATAGACCGTCGACTCGTAGACGACGATGGCGCCCTGCTTGAGCCGCGCACCGACCGCCCGAGACGCGGAGACGAGGTGCTGCAGATCCGGCCGGTTGGCCGCGTCCACCGGCGTCGGCACGGCGATGATGATGAAGTCGGCGAGCGCGAGCTCGCGCGTGCTGGACGTGAGCTCCAGCCGCGCGGCGCGCAGCTCTTCGGCGCTCACCTCCCGC
Organism: Betaproteobacteria bacterium; assembly: GCA_034668045.1. Classification (GTDB taxonomy): domain Bacteria; phylum Pseudomonadota; class Gammaproteobacteria; order Burkholderiales; family SG8-39; genus SCGC-AG-212-J23. The sequence continues at coordinate 21,487 of JAXDQC010000074.1, forward strand.
GTCCGGTCGCTGCCTCGCCGCAGCTCCTCGACACGCTCTTCCGAATGGTCGTAGGCGATGGTGCGAAAGCGCTTGCCGAACTCGACGGCCAGGGGCAGGCCGACGTAGCCCAGGCCGACGACGGCGACGACCGCGCCGCCGCTCATTTTTGCAGGACCGGCCGGGCGGCCGCATTGCCGACATACCACTCGTACGCGGCGCGCAGGCCGCGCTCCAGCGGCGTCTTTGCCGACCAGCCGAGCGCGCGCAGCCGGGAGACGTCCATGACCTTGCGCGGCATGCCGTCGGGCTTCGATGGATCGTATTCGAAGCTGCCGCTCCAGCCGGCAATACCGGCGACCAGCTCGGCGAGCTCGCGGATGGTGATGTCTTCGCCGGTGCCGACGTTGATGTGGCCCTCGCCGGAGTAGTTCCGCATGAGAAAGACCAGCGCGTCCGCCAGGTCTTCGACGTAGAGAAATTCGCGCTTCGGCTGGCCGGTGCCCCAGATGCGCATCGATTTTTCGCCCCGCTCCCTGGCGGCGTGGACCTTCACGAGCATGGCCGCCGCCACATGCGAGGTTTCGGGGTCGTAGTTGTCGCCCGGGCCGTAGAGATTGGTCGGCATGGCCGAGATGAAATCGCAGCCGTATTGGCGGCGGTAAGCCTCGCAGAGCTTCATGCCGGCGATCTTCGCCACGGCGTACCACTGGTTGGTCGGTTCCAGCGGCCCGGTCAGCAGAGCGGCTTCAGTCATGGGCTGCGAAGCCGCGCGCGGATAGACGCAGGAAGAACTGAGGAACAGGAGCTTCTCGACGCGGGCCTGCCACGCGGCGTGGATGACGTTCGCTTCGATCAGGAGGTTGTCGTAGATGAACTCTGCCGGGTGAGTATCGTTGGCGTGGATTCCCCCGACCGTGCCGGCGGCGAGGAAGACCGCCTGGGGTCGATGGCGCTTCAGCCATTGCTCGACCTGCTCCTGCCGGCGCAGATCGACTTCGTCGCGCCCGACCGTCAGTACTTCGCAGCGTTCCGCGCCGAGACGCCGCACGATGGCCGAGCCGGCCATGCCACGGTGGCCGGCGACCCAGACCCGCTTGCCCTCAAGCGCGTAGCTCATCCCGCTTGCCCTCGGCGCTGCGGTAATACGAGCGGTACCAGGCGACGAAGCGCTCGACGCCGACCTCGACCGGCGTCACCGGCACCTGGCCCACTTGGCGGCGCAGCTTCTCGCTGGAGGCGAAATTCTCTTGCACGTCGCCGGGCTGCATGTCGGCGAGCTCGATGGCGGCCTTGCGGCCGGTGGCCTGCTCGATCGCGCGCACGAAGTCGATCAGGTTGATCGGCGCGCCGCGGCCGACGTTGTAGAGGCGCGCGCGCTCGCCAGCGTCCGGGAACGGCGTCTCGGCGACCTTTGCCAGCGCCGCGACCGTGTCGTCGATGTAGGTGAAATCGCGCCGCATCTCGCCCTGGTTGAAGAGCTGGATCGGCCGGCCTTCGAGGATGGCGCGCGTGAAGATGAAGAGGGCCATGTCGGGTCGCCCCCAGGGCCCATAGACCGTGAAGAAGCGCAGGCCGGTCGAGCGCAGGCCGAACAGCCGCCCATAGCTGTGCGCCATCAGCTCGTTGGCGCGCTTGGTGACGGCGTAGAGGCTGATCGGCTGGTCGACCCGCTGCTCCTCGCTGAACGGCATCTCGGTGTTGGCGCCGTATACGCTCGAGCTGCTCGCGTAGCACAGGTGAGCGACGCCGTTCAGGCGGCAGCCCTCGAGGATGTTGAGGAAGCCGGCGACGTTGCTCTGCACGTACGCCATCGGGTTGACGAGCGAATAGCGCACGCCCGCCTGCGCGGCGAGGTGCACCACGCAGTCGAAGCGGCGCGCGGCGAAAAGCGCCTTGATCGCCGCCTCGTCGGCGACATCGAGGCGCTCGAACGTGAAGCGCGGATGCGGCTTGAGCCGCGCCAGGCGCGCTTCCTTCAGCGCCGGATCGTAGTAGGCATTCATGCTGTCCAGCCCGACGAGCTCGTGGCCGTGCTCGAGCAGGACCTGGCACGCATGCATGCCAATGAAGCCGGCCGCGCCGGTGACCAGGAACCTACTCATGCTGGTCGAAGGCCTTGTAGCCGTGTTTTCGCACCAGGCTGACGCGCTCGGCTTCGCGCAGGTCTTCCCGCGCCATTTCCTTCACCAGGTCGCCGAAGCGCACCTTCGGTCGCCAGCCGAGCCTGGCTGCGGCCTTGCTCGCGTCGCCCAGCAGCGTGTCAACCTCCGCGGGGCGGAAGTAGCGCGGGTCGATGGCAATCACGCAGCGGCCGGCGGCGTCGAAGCCCTTCTCCTCGGCGCCCTTGCCTTTCCAGGCGAGCGGCAGGCCGAGCTCCTGCGCCGCCGCCTGCGCGAACTCCCGCACGCTGTGCTGCTCGCCGGTGGCAATCACATAGTCTTCGGGTTGCGGCTGCTGCAGCATCAGCCACTGCGCCTCGACGAAGTCGCGCGCGTGGCCCCAGTCGCGCCGCGCGTCGAGGTTGCCGAGGTACAGCCGCTCCTGCAGGCCGAGCTTGATGCGGGCGAGGCCGCGCGTGATCTTGCGCGTCACGAAGGTTTCGCCGCGGATCGGCGATTCGTGGTTGAAGAGGATGCCGTTACAGGCGAAAAGGCCGTAGGCCTCGCGATAATTGACGGTGATCCAGTAGGCGTAGAGCTTCGCCACGCCGTAGGGGGAGCGAGGATAGAACGGTGTCGTCTCGCGCTGCGGCGTCTCCGCCACCTTGCCATAGAGCTCGGAGCTGGACGCCTGGTAGAAGCGAACCTTCTTCTCCATGCCGAGGATCCGGATCGCCTCCAGGACGCGCAGGGGGCCGAGCGCGTCCGACTGCGCGGTGTATTCCGGCTCCTCGAAGGACACCGCCACATGGCTCTGCGCCGCGAGGTTGTAGATCTCGTCGGGCTGGGCCTGCTGGATGACGCGCAGCAGGCTGAGCGAATCGGTCATGTCGCCGTAATGCAGGACCAGACGCCGGTCGGAATCGTGCGGGTCCTGGTACAGGTGGTCGATGCGCTGCGTGTTGATGAGCGACGTGCGCCGCTTGATGCCGTGCACGACGTAGCCCTTGGCCAGCAGGAATTCGGCGAGGTAAGCGCCGTCCTGGCCGGTGATGCCGGTGAGCAAGGCGACTTTGGCTTTCATCGGGAAGCGATTCTACTGTCAGCTGCGCCCGTACCGGTCTTCGAAGCGCTCGATGTCGTCTTCGCCCAGGTAGGCGCCGGACTGCACCTCGACGATCTCCAGCGGCACCGTGCCGGAGTTTTCCAGCCGGTGCCTGACGCCGAGCGGGATGTAGGTCGATTCGTTTGCCTTCAGCTCGAACTTGTCTTCGCCGCGCGTCACCTGGGCCGTGCCGCGCACCACCACCCAGTGCTCGGCGCGCTGGCGGTGGCTCTGCAGCGACAGCGAGGCGCCCGGCTTCACCACCAGCGACTTGACGATGAATCCCGGACCGGCGTGCAGCAGGTCGAAGTGGCCCCAGGGGCGATGCACCTTGCGGTGCGCGTCCGCCTCCTGCCGGCGCGCGACCTTCAGCTTCGCCACGACCTCCTTCACGTCGGCGGCACGGCTCTTGGGCGCGACCAGCAGCGCGTCGGGCGTGTCGATAATGAGCAGATCCTGCGTGCCGACGGCGGCCACCAGGCGACCATCGGCCAGGACGAGGGTCTGATCGGCGTCCTGCAGCAGCACGTCGCCCTGCGCGGCGTTGCCGCGCGGGTCGCGCACCGAGGCTTCCCAGAGCGCGTCCCATGAGCCGATGTCCGACCATCCCGCATCGAGCGAGACCACGCGCAACCGGGGCGCGCCGCCGCCCGCGAGGCGCTCGGCGACGGCCTTGTCGATCGACTCGGCGCGGCAGGCGAGGAACGATTCGCGCTCGAGGCGCAGAAACTCGCCGTCGCGTTGCGCGCGCGACCATGCCTTCTCGCTGGCGGCGGCGATATCGGGCGCGAGGCGCGCGAGGGCGTTCTGCCAGCAGGAAACGCGCAGCATGAACATGCCGCTGTTCCAGCTGTATTTCCCCGAGGCGACGAACTCCCGCGCCCTCGCCGCGTCGGGCTTCTCGACGAACGCTTCGACTTCGCCCGTGCCGCGGATGTAGCCGTAGCCGATTTCGGCGCGCTCGGGCTTCACGCCGAAGACGACGAAGTCGCCTTTGGCAGCCAGCTCGGCTGCGGCGGCCACCGCGTCGCGGAATCCCTGCGGCTTGCGGATCAGGTGATCGGCCGGCATGACCAGCATGACCGGATCTGCGCCGCCGCGCCCCGCCTCGAGCGCGGCGACTGCGAGCGCGGGCGCGGTATTGCGTCCTTCCGGCTCGAGGATCAGCGCGAGCGGTGCGCGGCCGGCTTCGCGCAGCTGCTCGGCGCTGATGAAGCGGTGCTTCTCGTTGCAGACCACGAGCGGCGGCCGGCCATCCACCCGCAGCGCGGTGTCCTGCAGCAGCGAATGCTCGCCGAACAGGCGTAGCAGCGGTTTCGGATGATCTTCGCGCGACAGCGGCCAGAGCCGGGTGCCGGCGCCACCGGAGAGGATGACGGGCTGAATGTCGATGGCGGCCATTATGTCATCGCCGCGAGCGCGTCCCGCCAGTCGGGAAGAGGCCGGCCGAGCGCCTTCGCCGCCCGGGCGTTGCCGAGCACCGAGTAGGCGGGCCGCTGCGCCGGACTGGGAAAGCGGCTCGACTTCACCGCCTCCACCGTCGAGCGGGAGCCCGCCCGGCGAACCACTTCGCGCGCGAACTCGTAGCGCGTCGCCGCGCCCGAAGGCACGAGGTGCATCAGCCCGGTTGCTTCAAGCTTGAGCAATTCCAAAGTAAAAGAAGCCAGAAAGGCGCTCGTGGTCGGCACGCTCGTCTGATCGTCGACCATCTGCATCGGCTCGTTCGCGTCCGCTTTGCGCCGGATGATCTGGTAGAAATTCGCCGCGCGCGGGCCGTAAACCCAGCTCGTGCGAAGGATCAGATGGCGGCAGCCGCAGGCCTGGATGGCCCGCTCGCCGGCGAGTTTGCTGCGCGCATACGCGCCGAGCGGCCGCGGCGCATCGGCCTCAACATAGGGCGTGCGCTTCGTGCCGTCGAAAACGTAGTCCGTGGAGTAGTGCACGAGCAACGCCCCCAGGCGCTTCGCCTCCTCGCCGAGGAGCCCCGGCGCTTCGCCGTTCACGCGCGTGGCCAGCTCGTTCTCCGACTCTGCCTTGTCCACCGCCGTGTAGGCCGCGGCATTGACGATCAGGTCGGGCTTCGCCTCGCGCAGCAGCCGCGAGATCATCGCCGCATCCGAGAGATCGAGCGCGAGGCGGTCGGTGGTGACCAGATCGCCCAGGGCGGCGAGCGCGCGCTCGAGCTCCCAGCCCACCTGCCCGTGGCGGCCGGTGAGCAGAATTCTCACGGAAAGACCATCACGGAAAAACTTCGGCCTCCGCGAGCTTCGCGCCTTTCGCGTCGCGCGGCGAGAGCACCGGCTCGCCCTTGATCGGCCAGCGGATGCCGAGCTTGCCGTCGTTCCAGACGATGACGCGCTCGTGCTCGGGCGCCCAGAAATCCGACAACTTGTAGAGCACCTCGGTGCCCTCGGCGAGGGCGAGAAAGCCGTGCGCGAAGCCTGGCGGGATCCAGGCCATGCGGCGGTCGGCGGCGGACAGCGTGAAGCCCGCCCACTTGCCGAAGCGCGGCGAGCTGCGGCGCAGATCGACGGCGACGTCGTAGATTTCGCCGCGCAGGACGCTGATCAGCTTGCCCTGCGGGCGGACCACCTGGTAGTGCAGGCCGCGCAGCACGTTCCTGGCCGAACGCGAGCGGTTATCCTGCACGAAGTCGACGTCGACGCCGCTCAGCTCCCGGAAGCGGCGCCGGTTGTAGCTCTCGTACGCGTAGCCGCGCGCGTCTTCGAACACGGTGGGCTCCAGGAGGACTACGCCGGCGAGCTCGGTCTCGATCAGCTTCATCGGATATTAGGCAGTATACGGCCCTGCTGATGCGCACCCGGATCGTCCAAACCCTCTGCTGCGCGCTTTTCGTCGCCTCGTCCGCTTGGGCGCAAGAGACGGAGGAATTTCCCGCCGTCGAGCCGCCCGCGGTCGGCTGGGTGACGTCGCTCGCCGATCTCGAGGCGGCGGGCGCCACGATCGGCGCGATCCGCATCCTGCCGCAGAACATCTTCGACCTGACCGATGAGAGGGAAAACTACCTCCTTTACCGGCTCGCCAATGCGATCCACATCGTCACGCGGCCCGACGTGGTGCGCGAGACGCTGCTCTTCAAGACCGGCGACCCGCTGTCGCTGCGGGTGATCGAGGAGTCGGAGCGGCTGCTGCGCTCCACGCTGCAGGTCTACAGCGCGCGCATCCGGGCGGTCGCGGTTCACGAAGGCGTGGTCGGCCCCACGGTCGACCTCGAGGTCGTGACCCGGGACCGCTGGACGCTCGATCCCTCGGTCAGCTTCAGCCGCACCGGCGGGGTGAATAATGATCGCGTTGGCCTGAAGGAAGCCAACGTGTTCGGCACGGGCTTGTCGGTCGGCTTTTCACGCTCGTCGAACGTCGACCGGACCAGCAATACGTTCGACCTGTCGCACCCACACGCCTTCGGCCCCTTTACCAACGCAAGCTACTCGTACGCGGATACCAGCGACGGCAGGGCGTGGAACGTCAACATCAATCGGCCGTTCTTCGCCCTCGATTCGCGCTACTCCGGCGGCGTATCGGCGGGGAGCAGCGAGCGCAGCGAGGCGGTGTACGTCAGCGGCGTCAACACCGGTACGTACCAGCACCAGCAGGGCACCTTCAACGCCTTCGGCGGCTGGTCGGCAGGCCTGGTCGACGGCTGGACCCGCCGCCATACCGTAGGCCTCCAGTACGCGGACAACAGCTACGCCCGGATTCCCGGCCAGTCGCCCGAGGGAGATCTGCCTGCCGACCTGACCATCGCCGCCCCCTACTACCGCTTGGACCTTATCCAGGACCGTTTCCGCACCGGCATCAACTTCAACCAGATCGGCAAGCCCGAGGATTTCAACGTCGGCCTGAACCTCAGCGCGCAGTTGGGCCGCTCGCTCTCCGCGCTCGGCTCGACTCGCGAGCAGTGGCTCTACGGCGCCAGCATTGCGAAGGGCTTCGACGTCGGGCAGCGGGGCCTGCTGCGGGCCAGCGCCGGTTCCTCCGGGCGATATGCCTCGGGCAGCGAGAATCAGACGTCGTCTCTTGCAGCCCAGTACTTTCACAGGCACAACGGCGGCTACACCTTCTTCGGCTCTTTCAGCGGCAGCATGGTGAGCAACCCGGACGTTCCCAACCCGCTCACGCTCGGCGGCGACAACGACTTGCGCGGCTATCCGCTGCGCTACCAGAGCGGCAACAAGTCGATGCTCGTCAACCTCGAGGAGCGCCTCTACACCGACTGGTATCCCTTCCGGCTGGTCCGGGTCGGCGGCGCGGTGTTCTACGACGGCGGCCGTGCCTGGGGCGGCAGCAACCCGAACACGGCCAACTCGGGATGGCTGAGCGACGTCGGCTTCGGCCTGCGGCTGCTGACCGACCGCTCCGCGGTGAGCAACGTGCTGCACCTCGATGTCGCTTTCCCGCTCAACCGGGAGGCCGGCATCGACGCCGTGCAGTTCCTGGTCTACACCAAGATCACGCTATGAGAACAGCCGCTCCGACAATACGCGCAGGAGGTATTCGCCGTAGCCCGATTTCTGCAGCGGCTTCGCCAGCGCCGCGAGCTGCTTCGCGTCGATGAAGCCCATGCGCCAGGCCACTTCCTCGGGGCAGGCGATCTTCAAGCCCTGCCGGCGCTCCACCGTCTCGATGAACTGCGCCGCCTCGAGCAGGCTCTCGTGCGTGCCGGTGTCGAGCCAGGCCATGCCCCGGCCCATCGGCACGACCTCCAGCTCGCCGCGCTCGAGATAGGCGCGGTTGACGTCGCTGATCTCCAGCTCGCCGCGCGCGGAAGGCTTGAGCTTCGACGCGATGCCGACCACGCTGGCATCGTAGAAATACAGTCCCGTGACGGCGTAGCGCGATTTCGGCTGCTTCGGCTTCTCCTCGATGCTGAGAGCCTTGCCCTTGCGATCGAAAGCGACGACGCCGTAGCGCTCGGGGTCGCGGACCGGATAGGCAAACACGGTCGCGCCGCGTTTGCGCTTCGATGCGCCCTTCAGCATCTTGGTCAGGTCGTGGCCGTAGAAGATGTTGTCGCCCAGCACCAGGGCCACGCGATCCTCGCCGATGAAGTCGCGCGCGATGATGAACGCCTGGGCGATGCCCTTCGGCTTGGGCTGCACTGCGTAGTCGAGGCGCAGGCCCCACTTCCGGCCGTTGCCCAGCAGCTGCTTGAAGCGCGGCGTGTCTTCGGGCGTGGAGATGACGAGGATGTCCCTGATCCCCGCCAGCATCAGCGTCGAGAGCGGGTAGTACACCATCGGCTTGTCGTACACCGGCAGCAGCTGCTTCGACACGGCCTGCGTCACCGGATAGAGGCGCGTGCCCGAGCCGCCGGCGAGGATGATCCCCTTCATGCCGCCTGCGGCGCGTAGCGCTGCGCGTGCGCGAGGTACCACTGCACGGTCTTCTCCAGCCCACCGTCGAAGCGCTCCTTCGGCTGCCAGCCGAGCTCGCGCCGGATCTTGGCGATGTCCATCGCATAGCGCCGGTCGTGGCCCGGCCGGTCGGCGACGAACTCGATCAGGTCGGCATGCCGCCCCGACTTGCGCGGCCGCGCCCGGTCGAGGCAGGCGCAGAGCGCCTGCACGACTTCCAGGTTGCCCCGCTCGCACTCGCCGCCGATGTTGTAGGTCTCGCCGGCAATGCCCTTCTCCAGCACGAGGCGCAGCGCGTCGCAGTGGTCGTCGACGTAGAGCCAGTCGCGGCGATTGCGGCCGTCGCCGTAGACCGGCAGCCGCTCACCGGCGAGCGCATTGCGGATGACGAGCGGGATCAGCTTCTCCGGGAACTGGCGCGGACCGTAGTTGTTGGAGCAATTCGTGGTCAGCGTCGGCAGGCCGTAGGTGTGGAAGTAGGCGCGAACCAGGTGGTCGGCCGCCGCCTTCGAAGCCGCGTAGGGGCTGTTGGGCGCGTAAGGCCGCGTCTCGCTGAATGGCGCCTCGTCGAGCCCGAGCGAGCCGTAGACCTCGTCGGTGGAGACGTGCAGGAAGCGAAAGCCGGCATTCTTCTCGGCGTGGCTTCTCGCTTCCTCGAGCAACGCGAACGTGCCGACCACGTTGGTCTGGATGAAGTCCGCCGGCCCGGCGATCGAGCGGTCGACGTGGCTCTCGGCGGCGAAGTGGACGATGGCGCGCGGCTGGTGCTGGCGCAGGAGCGAGCGCACCAGCTCGCGGTCGCCGATGTCGCCGCGCACGAAGACGTGCCTGGCGTTCGTCTTGATCGAATCGAGATTCGCCAGGCTGCCGGCGTAAGTCAGCAGGTCGAGATTGACGATCGCCTCGCCCGTCAGCGCGAGCGTCGAGAGGACGAAATTCGAGCCGATGAACCCCGCACCGCCCGTGACCAAGAGCATGGAGCGATTATCGCTTAGGCAATCGCGACAGCCACAGGCCGAAAAGCAGCGCGGCGAGGATGCCATGCTCGTGGTGGAAAGTGGTGTTCACCAAACCGACGCCGCAAGTGACGATCCAGGCGCTGGCCGCGCCGCCCCAGGCGAGCCAGGCCGCGTCGTCGTCAGCGGCGGCCGGCCGTTCACGGATCAGGCTCACCAGCAACGCGAGGAGCATCGCCATCGCAGGCACCAAGCCGACCAGGCCGCGCTCGGCCAGCGTATTGAAGTAGAGGCTGTGGCCGTGGCGGTAAAAAGCATAGGTCCCGGCGTCGAACGGCTCGCCGGCCTGCGTGCGCCATTCGCGCAGCTTGTCCTCGGTGATGAGCTTGAAATTGTCCACGCCCACGCCTGCCAGGGGATAGCGCTGCCATGCGTGCACCGCGGCGTGCCAGATCGCGATGCGATTCGCAAGGATGTTGCGCGCCTCGGTTAATGCCTCCTGCTTGACGAGCACTTCGGCACGAATAACGAAGCCGACGGCAACTATCGCGGCGAGCACGAGCGCCGTGGCCGGCAGCGCGGCGCGCCAGCGCCGCCGCCACGCGGCGGCGAGCGCGAGCGGCACGACGATGCCCATGCCGATCGCGCCCCGGCTTACGGTATAGATGAGCGAGCCGAAGACGGCGAGGGTGACGATAAAGCCGCCGGTGCGCGCGAGCGGCGACCATTTCAGCCAGCGCGCGAGCACCCAGGCAACGCAGACCCCGAGGACGATCGCAATGTAGATCGCGGTGTGATTGACGTGGCCGACCGAGTTGAGCTGCAGCCCGCCTCCCTGGCCCTTGAGGATCGCCAGGTAGGCTTGCGCGAGACCGACGACTGTCGACGCGACCAGCGCACCCAGGATCCAGCGCACCTCGCGCGCCTCGTAGCGCGAGCGCTTCACGGCCCACAGAGCGCCGCCGATGCGAACCATGTCGACGAGGCCCCGCCACTCGTCGCCGCCGCGAATGCCGGCGAAAACGGCGGCAAGCGCCGCCGAGCCGAGCCAGGCGGCGATCAAGCTGTCCCAGATGTCCCAGCGGCCACCCCAGTCCCGGCCGCGCACGCGATTGACCAGCCACACGACCAGGTAAAGGGTCAGAAAGATGCTTTTGGGCGCTTCGTAGAGCGGCAGGAAGACGCAAATCGCGAGTAGCGTGCCGATTTCGAGGCGCCGGCTCATCTCTTCACCCGCAGGTGAAACCACAGGCTGTTGGCCGGAAACATGAAGCAGAAATGCTTCTCGTACTTGTGCGGCGAGAGCGCGAACAGGCCGCGCGCGACGTGCGAGAACGGGAACGACTTGCCGAAGTCGAGGCCGCGCCCGACCATGACGAAGCGCCGCGCGCTGTAGAAGTTCGAGTGCCGCGTCCCCTCGGTGAAGTACTCGAGCGAATCGTAGGCGAGGTGCCGGACGTGGGTCGGGTCCTGGTACGAGTAGAGGCTGGAGAAGTGCGGCGTGGTGACGATGACGTCGGCGCCGTCGCGGCCGACGCGGTGCACCTCCTCCATCAGCGCGACGATGTTCTGCAGGTGCTCGATCACGTTGCGCATCAGGATGACGTCGAAGGCGGCGTCGGGCAGCGGATAGGGAAAGCGGTTCAGGTCGTGCCGCACGTCGGCGTCCGCCGCGTCGGCGAAGTCGATGCCGGTCGCGCCGCGGAACTTGGCGCGGCCGCAGCCGACGTCGAGGACCTTGCGCCCCTGGCAGAGCTGCTCGATCTCAGCGGTGCGCATCCGCCGCTTTCCTGTAGATGGCTTCCATGCGATCGAGCATGGTGTCGTAGCTGAAGCGCTGCGCGCAATGCCGCCGCGCCGCCGCGCCCAGGTTTTCCCGCAATCCCGCATCGTCCAGGAGGGTCCGCAGGGCCGCATGCAGGGCTTTCGGATCTTGCGGCGGAACAACCAGGGCCGTCGCCTCGTTAACGGCGAGCTCCGCCATGCTGCCGATGTTGGTCGTCACGCACGGCAGGCCGACCAGCATCGCCTGGATGAGCGCCTGCGGCACGCCCTCGTTCGCGTACGAAGGCAGCGCGAAGACGTCGAAGGCCTGCAGCCACGGCACGACGTCGCCCTGGTTGCCGGCGAAGAGAACCTTGTACTTGATTCCCATCGTCGCGACCTGCGTCTCCAGCATCGGCCGCTGCGGTCCGTCGCCGACGATGACCAGGCCCGCTTCCTGGGGCAGTGCCTCGAGGAGAAAACGGTGGCCCTTCCAGCTGCGCAGGGTAGCGACGATTCCCACCAGCTTTTTTTCCTTCGGCAGGCCGAGCTTCTGCCTCGCCGCCATCCGGTCGCCGGGCCGGAAGCGCTCGGTGTCGATGCCGGTCGGCACCGAGTCGATGCGCTCGGCGGGGAAACCGTTGCGCTCGACCAGATCTTTCTTCAGCGCTTCGCCCGCCGTGACGATGTGCGTGGTCGCGCTGGTGTAGAGCCAGGTGCTGAGCGGGTTGCGCGGCACCGGCGCGGAGATGTGGCGGGTGCGCACCATCGGGTGGGGGCGGCCGAGCGAGCGAAGCGCCAGCGCCGACAGCCACGAATCGGTGGAGCTATGCGTGCTGACGATGTCGCACTCCTGAAGCTTCCTCTTCAAGGAAACGAAACCATTCCAGCTCTTGCGCGCGATGGGCACTGCCTCGGGCCGCAGGCCCCAGTTGGGCGCCTCAACGAAGATGCGCGCCTCTGCAGGGCACAGCAGCCTGATCTCATGGCCGCGCCGCGCCAGTCCCTGCGATTCGGAGAGGATCCTGATCTCCTGCCCGCCCCAGCCGAGCGAGGATTCGGTGTGGACAATCCTCATGCCGCCGCGCGGCCATTGGCCTCGCGCGTGTGCTCGGCGGCGTACTGGGTGCGGTACAGGCGGGCGTAGACGCCGTCGGCGGCGAGCAGCTCGGCGTGGCGGCCGAGCTCGACGACGCGGCCGCGGTCGAGCACCGCGATGCGGTCGGCGCGCTCGATGGTGGAGAGGCGATGGGCGATCACCACCGTGGTCCGGCCGCGCATCAGCACTTCCAGCGCCGCCTGCACGGCGCGCTCCGATTCCGAGTCGAGCGCGGAGGTCGCCTCGTCGAGGACCAGCACCGGCGCGTTCTTCAGCAGCGCGCGCGCGATCGCCAGGCGCTGGCGCTGGCCGCCGGAGAGACGCAGCCCGTTCTCGCCGATCAGCGTGTTCAGCCCCTCGGGCGTCTCGCGGATGAACTCCATGGCGTGCGCTGCGGCAGCCGCGGCGATCACGTCTTTCTCCGCCGCGCCGCCCATGCGGCCGTAGGCGATGTTGGCGAAGATCGAGTCGTTGAAGAGCACGACCTCCTGGCTGACGAGAGCCACGTTGGCGCGCAGGCTCTCGAGCGTCAGCGCCTGCAGGTCGTGGCCGTCGAGCAGGATGCGGCCGCCGTCGGGCGCGTAGAAGCGCGGCAGCATGTTGGCGAGCGTGGTCTTGCCGCCGCCCGAGGGTCCGACCAGCGCCAGCGTTTCGCCGGGGCGGATGTGCAGGTCGATGCCGTCGAGCGCCGGGTCCTTGCGCGTCGCGTAAGTGAAGCCGACGCGCTCGAAAGCGAGCTCGCCGCGCGCCCTCCCCAGGTTCACCGTGCCGGTGTCCGGCTCGACCGGGGCGTCGATCAGCTCGAACACGCTCTCGGCGGCGGCGAGGCCGCGCTGCAGCGGCGTGTTGACCTCGGTGAGATGCTTGATCGGCGCGAGCAGCATCAGCATGGCGGTGAGGAAGGAGGCGAACTCGCCGATGCTGGTGCGGGCGGCGAGCGATTCCTGCAACGCGATGTAGACGATCACCGAGAGCGCCACCGCCGCCAGCATGTGGGTGATCGGCGTGGTGAGCGCGGCGGCGGTGCCGGCGCGCATGTTGAAGCCGCGCAGCGCCTGCGCGCCGCGGCGGAAGCGGCCGGCCTCGTAGTCCTGGCCGCCGAACACCTTCACCACCTTGTGGCAGTCGATCGCCTCCTGCAGCACGCCGACCAGGTCGCCGAGCTGTCGCTGCGACTCGCGCGACATGCTGCGCAGCCGCTTGGCGATCAGGCGCACCGTCAGGCCCACCGGCGGCAGGATCAGGAACGCGATCATGGTCAGCTTCCAGTTGAGATACAGCAGCCAGGCGAGCAGGCCGAGGATGGCGATCGAATCCTTGACCACGACGGTGAGCACCGTCGTCGCCGCGGCCGTGACGTTGGCGACGTCGTAGGCAACCTTGGAGAGCAGCGCGCCCGAGGTGTGGTCGTCGAAGTAGCGCGCGGGGAAGCGCAGCAGGCGCGAGAACATCGCCGTGCGCAGGTCGAGCACGACGCGCTGCGCCACCCAGTTCATCGCGTACGAAGAGGTGAACGTCAGCATGCCGCGCACGGCGATCACGCCGACGATGGCGCCGGCGAACGCGAGCGGCGGCCAGGTCGGGCCCGTGGGCGCGAAGCCGGCGTCGAGCAGCGGCTTGAGCAGCGCCGGAAAGAGCGGCTCGGTCGCCGCCGCGGCGATCATGCCCAGCACCGCCAGGCCGAAGACCTTCCAGTACGGCCGCGTATAGGAGAGCAGCCGCGTGTAGAGCTCGCGCGAGCTCGGCGGCGTCATGCACGCCCCGCGGCGAGCGTGCCGTAGAGATCGGCCAGGCGTCCCGCCATGCCGTCGATGCCGAAGCGCTCGGCGGTCGCGCGCGCCGCTTGCGCGGGCCGGGGGGTGCGCACCGCCTGGTCGGCAGCCTGCATCAGGCGCGACAGGTTCGCGGCGTCGTCGGGCTCGCAGATCCAGCCGTTGACACCCGTCTCGACGATCTCGGCGGCGCCGCAGCGCGAGCTGACGATCGCCGGCAGGCCCATGGCGAAGGCTTCGAGTACGGTGTTGGGAAACGGGTCATAGCGCGTCGGCAGCACGAGGCAGTCGGCCGCAGCATACAGGGGACGCACGTCCTCCCGCCCGCCGAGAAAGACGACCCGATTGGATTTCCCGGCGAGGTTCCGGTAGCGCGCTTCGTCCCGGTCCGTGCCCACGACCACGAGCCAGAACGACTCGTTGTTCGCCTGCGCGAGCGCGGCGATGGCCGCCTCGAGGCCTTTGCGCGCGAAGCCCGAGCCGACAAAGAGAAAGAGCGTATCGCGCGGCCGGCAGCCGAGCTCTGCGCGGGTCTTGCCCCGCAGCGCCTCGCCGAGGCGCGGATGAAAGTGCTCCAGGTCGACGCCGCTGTAGATGACGTGCAGTTTTTCCGGCGCGACGCGGAACGCGCGCTGGATCTCGTCGCGCACCATGCGCGAGTTGCAGATCACGGCGCGCAGCCGCGGGTGCTCGAACATGCGCCGCTCGGCGCCGCAGACATAGCGGTGATACGGATTGAGGGCGATCGCGAGCCGCTCGACCAGCCCGGCCGCGGCGCGGCGCAGCTCGAGCCAGCGCCGGTGCACGCCGTCGCCGGCGCGGTAGAGGTCGCAGCCGGGAATACGCTCGTGCGACTGCACCACATCGAAGCCCAGGCGCCGCCACGCCGCGCGCGCGGCGCGCGCGAAGGCCCAGTCGCGCCACAGGCTGCCGAGGTAGAAGGGATCGACGCGCTCCACCTGCCGAGCGCCCCAGCCCTCGGCGCTGCGCGAGATGAGCGTCACGTCGGCGCCGCCGCGCTCGAGCGCCGGAAGCGCGCGCGCCACGAAGCGCTCGGCGCCGCCGTACGGGTTGTAGCGCTGCCGCACGATGGCAATCTTCATCCGCCGAGCAGCTCGCGCGCGGCGGCGTGCACCGGCTCGACGCCGAGCAGCGTCAGGCATTCGCTCACCTTGCCGCCGCCGCAGCCGTCGACGCCGCACGGCCGGCAGCTGTGCGTCGTCGTCACCACCCGCTGCTCGACGTTCCAGGGTCCCCACGCCACTTCGCTGCTCGGCCCGAACAGCGCCAGCGTCGGCACCCCCATGGCGGCGGCGAGATGCATCGGCATCGAGTCGACGCCGATGAAAAGCCTGGCGCGCGCGGTCAATGCGCCCAGCTCCTTGAGCGAGAGCTTGCCGGCGAGGTTCACCGCTTGCGACTTCATCTTCGCCAGAATCTCGTCGATGAACCTGGTCTCGTCGGGCGCCGAAGTCATGACGATGCGATGGCCTTCTTCCGCCAGCTTGTCGGCGAGCGCGGCGTTGCGCTCCGCCGGCCAGCACTTGAAGCGCCATCGGGACGCCGGGTGCATGTGCACGAACGGCTCGCTCATGAGCTCGCGCGCCCTCGCTTCGGCGGCCGCGCCGGGCATGAATACCACCTTGCGCTCGCCGGTTCCCGGCTGCACGCCGATGCGCCGCAGCGCATCGAGATTGACCTCGACGAGGTGGCGGTTGCGCACCAGCGGATAGCGGTGCGTGAAGCTGTTGTCCCACAGGCGGCCGCGGCCGGGGTCGATCGGCCCGACGCTGAAGCGCGCGCCGAGCGTGCGCGCTAGCCAGGCGCCGCGCGGCTGCTCCGACAGGTGCACGAGCAGGTCGTAGCGCCTGGCGCGCAGCGCGCCGAACAGGTCCTTTTCATGCCGCAGCCGCTCGAGCGCGCCCAGCGACCGCCAGCGGCGGCCGACGGTATGCAGTTGGGCGAGCGCCGGGTGGCCTGCCAGCATCGGCGCGGTATCGTCGTAGACCAGCGCGTCGACCTCGATTGCCGGCGCGTGCGCCTTGAGCACGCTCAGCACCGGCGCGGCGAGCAGCACGTCGCCGTGATGACGCAGCTTCACCACCAGCGCGCGCCCGCATTCCCCCAGCGGGACGGCGTCCTTCACCATCCCGCGAGGTTACCTCAATCCAGCCGGTACCCCACCGAGGCGTAGGCGGCGATTCCGGCGACCGGCAGCGCGCTGAAGGTATCCGGGCCGGTCGCCGTGCCGTAGCTGAAGTACTTCCGGTTGAAGAGGTTGCGCACCTCGAAGGCGAGCTCCCAGCGCGCGAGCCGCTGCTCGAGCTTCAGATCGGCGACGGTATAGCTCGGCTGCTGGCGCGGCGCGGTGTTCGCCTGGTCGTTGTCGAAGCGCTGGCGGCCGACATAGCGCAGGTTGAAATTGAAGCGGCTGCGCGCGGCGAACAGCCAGGAGACGCCCGCCGTCGCGATTCGCTCCGGCACGAGCGGCACCTTCTTGCCGGTGACATCGACACCGCCATAGACGCCCTCGCGAAAGCGAGCGTCCATCCATGCCGCGGCGGCGCGCAGGTCGAGCGTCTGCGTGGCGCGCCAGCTCGTCTCGAGCTCGAGGCCGCGGCGCCGCGTCGGCTGCAGGTTGACGTTGGAGAAAGTGAGCGGGCTGAAGTAGATCTCGTTCTCGAGGTCGGTCTGGTAGACGCTGACGCGGCCGCGCGCGCCGCTGCGCTCCACCTCGAGCCCGGCCTCGGTGGTTTTCGCGGTCTGCGGCAAGAGGAGGTCCGGGTTGCAGGGCGGAAAGAAGCAGGCGTTCTCGTCGAAGTTGGCGAGGCGGAAGCTGGTGCCGTACTTCGCGTAGGTCGAAAAGCCGCCGCCGAGAGCCTGCCGCAGCGCCGCTTCCCAGGCTCTGAGCGTGTCGCTGCGGCCGCGCTTGTCGACCGGGAAGACCTTTTCCTCGAGGTTCTGATCGACGAGCTGCAGCCGGCCGCCAAGGACGATGCGCGTCGTCTCGGTCGCCCAGAGGCTCGCCTGCGCGTACCCGGCGCTCGAATCCTGCGTGCCGACGCGGCGCGAGAACGGGGTGCTGACGGTCGAGGGGCTGGACGCGCTGCGGGTTTCGTATTCCCATCCCTCGAATTCTGCGCCGACGATCAGCTCGTGCTTGCGCCCGAAGGCGGGCAGCGCGAACTTGGCGCGGGGCGAGAAATTCCAGACTTCTGCGTCGGTATCGGTGAAGAAGCCGCCAAAGAGCGCGAAAAAGGCCTGCGTGCTCTTCTGGCGATAGCCAAGGTCCGCCGCCAGCTCGTGCCCGCCGAGGGCCTGGCTGCCGCCGAGAATGACATGCGCGCCATCGCGCCTGCTCCAGTCGTCCGGCGTACGGGTCTGCCGCGGATCGTCCTTGATCTGCTGCTCGGTGAGCGAGCCGGGCAAGCGCTGGCTCTGCTGGTCGGCGCCGAGCTTCAGATAGGCGCGGTTCGAAGTGCCGGTCGCCTCGAGGCGGCCGCCGAAGCTCGTCTGGCGGTAGGCGCCGTTGCGGCGGTAGCCGTCGGTGTCTTCGGTCGATAGCGCGAATCCCGCACCGAAGGTGTCGCCCGCGGTATCGCCGCTGACGCGCGCCTCCTTGCTCCGGAAGCTGCCGTAGCGGCCAAGCGCCCGGCCGCGCGTCTCGCCCGCCTTCGGACGCCGGGTGATGATGTTGATCGTCCCCGCCGTCGCGTTCGCGCCGTACAGAACCGAGCCGCTGCCGCGCACGATCTCGATGCGCTCGATCGAGTCGAGCGGCACGGCGCTGAGCTGCGCCGAGACGACCTCATTCTCGGAGATGCGCAGCCCGTCGATCATGATCAGGGTGTTCTGGTCGCCGGTGATGCCAAAGCCGCGCAGGTCGACCTGTGGATTCTGCGTGCCGGCGAGATCGCGAATCTGCAGCAGGCCGTACTGGGCAAGGATGTCGCCGAGGTTGGAAGAAGCGCTGCGCTGGATGTCCTCGGCCGTGATCACCGTGACACCGACCGGCAGATCGCGCTTCGAGTCGGCAAAGCGGGTGGCGGTGATGACGACCGAGTCGTCCTGAGCAAAAGCAACGGAAAAAGCGAGTCCGGCCAGAAGGCCGAGTGCGGCGGTACGCATGGAATTACCTTCCTGGCGTCATCCCCGACGCCTGTTGGTTGAGAAGGCTTTCCAGGCCGGTCTCCGGACTCGCGAGGTATGACGCCTCGACCTTCCAGCGATGCCTTGCCGTGGTCGTAACTCCGAGGCGCCTCTCTCGCTCACCGTTGCGGGGGCAGTCCAGGCTTCGCACCTGATTCCCGTACACCTAGTAAGCGGAGCCTATGATAAGGCATGAGGGAATACATGCAAAAACGCGGCTTACTGCTTGACCTAGCATGAATTTTGGATGATAGTTCCGCCGATGGACACGGAGCTGAACTCCCTCGAAGCCAAGGTCGCGCAGTTCGTCACCCTGTGCGAGCGGCTACGCGCGGAAAATTCGTCGCTTCGCCAGCAGCTCACCGTCGCGCAAAACGACGCCAAGCGGCTGAACGAGAAAATCGACGGTGCGAAGTCGCGTCTTGAAGGCTTGCTCAATCGACTCCCGGCCGGCTGAGCGCGTGGCCGAAGTCAAGACTGTCGAAGTCAACCTGCTGGGCCGGACCTATCGCGTCGCCTGCGGTGACGAGGAGCGCGAAGCGCTGATGCAGGCGGTCGCCTACCTCGACGCGAAGATGAACGAGATCCGCAAGGCCGGCAAAGTGATGGGCGCGGAGCGAATCGCCGTCATGGCGGCGCTCAACGTGGCGCACGAATTGCTTAGCGTCAGGCTTGGCTCGGGCTTCGACCTCGGCCAGGCGAAGCGCCGCCTGTCGGCGCTCGAGTCGCAGCTCGACGCGGCGATTGCGAAGCAGGAGAAGTTGTTTTAAAAAGAACCTAAGTCCCTGCTGTGAGCGACCGGGCTCATATTTTCCGAACCGATAGCTTCCCCAGGTTGCGGCCTAGCGTCACTGTTGTGATCGTCCCACGCCTCGCGTGACTGGATGAACCTGATGTGACCGGAAAGCGACCACCCTGTTTAGCCAGGGTTCGGGAGCCGAGCCCACCGCCATAAGCGGGGACCCTTTCCCTCCGGTATAAGACCAGCCTATGACGTACTGGCTGATGAAGACCGAGCCCGACGAGTGCTCGATCGATGATGCGCTGGCGGCGAAAGATCGCCTTACGCCCTGGAGCGGCGTGCGCAACTACCAAGCGCGCAACTTCATGAAGGACCGGATGAAGGTCGGCGACGGCGTGCTTTTCTATCACTCGAGTTGCCCGGAGCCGGGCATCGCCGGCCTGGCCGAGGTTGCCTCGGTCGCCTATCCCGACGCAAGCCAGTTCGATCGCAAGAGCCCTTACTACGACAAGGACTCCAAGAAGGAGGCGCCGCGCTGGTTCAACGTCGACGTGCGGGCGTTGCGCAAGACCCGGTTGATTGCGTTGGACGAAATGCGAAAACAGAAACCGCTGGCGAAGATGGTGACGCTGCGGCCGGGGAACCGGCTTTCGATTACCCCGGTGACCGAGGCCGAGTGGAAGCACATCCAGAAGCTGCTCTGAAGAACGACACGCTCCTGCGCGCACTGGCGCGCCAGCCGACGGAGTACACGCCGATCTGGCTGATGCGCCAGGCCGGGCGTTACCTGCCCGAGTACAACGCCACGCGCGCCCGCGCCGGCAGCTTCCTCAAGCTGGCGAAGACGCCCGCACTCGCCACTGAGGTGACGCTGCAGCCACTCGAGCGCTTCCCGCTCGATGCGGCGATCCTTTTTTCCGACATTCTCACCATTCCGGACGCCATGGGCCTCGGCCTCGCCTTCGTCGAGGGCGAAGGCCCTCGTTTCGAGCGGCCGCTGCGGGACGAAGGCGAGATTCGCAAGCTCGCCGCTCCAGATTTGACTCACCTGCAGTATGTCTTCGACGCGGTGCGCGAAATCCGCACCGCCCTCGACGGCCGCGTGCCGCTGATCGGCTTCGCCGGCAGCCCTTTCACGCTCGCCTGCTACATGATCGAGGGCGCCGGCAGCGACGACTGGCGCACCGTCAAGGCGATGCGGCAGTCCCGCCCCGATTTGCTGCACACGATCCTCGGGGTGAACGCGCGCGCGGTGAGCGCCTACTTGAACGCGCAGATCGAGGCCGGCGCGCAGGTGGTCATGCTCTTCGATACCTGGGGCGGCACGCTCGCGCTCGAGGACTACGATCCCTTCTCGCTCGCCTACTGCAGGCAGATCTTCCGCGCGGTGAAGGGCGTGCCGCGCATTCTGTTCACCCGCAACGGCAATGCGTGGCTCGGCGCGATGATGCAGAGCGGTTGCGACGCGGTTGGTCTCGACTGGACGAGCGATCCACGCGCCGCGCGCCGCCTCGCGGCGGGAAAAATCGCGCTGCAAGGAAATCTTGATCCCGCCACGCTCTTCTCTTCCACGGAAAACGTGCGCGCTGCGGCGCGTGCGGTGCTGGACAGCTTCGGCACCGAGCCAGGCTACGTGTTCAATCTTGGTCATGGCATCCAACCCGGCACGCCGGTGGATTCTGTTTCAGCCTTGGTAGACGAAGTACGCACTTACAGCAGGCGTTTGCGCGGGGCTGGAACGGCTTGACTTATGCACAAAGAAAGGGCCCTGCCGGGACTTTCCCGTCGCTAGGACGTTCCGCTGGGAACGGATTGGCAAGCCTTTGAGACTTATGAAGAAAAGGGGCGATCAGCGGGCGGCTCGCATGTCGAAACGGGGGGTAGAGGACCCTATGACATGCGTGTGAAGCGCTTACCCACAGATTTATCCACAGTCTCTAAGTCATTGCCGAGTCGGGAAATTTCCGTTGCACGGGTCGCTCTGGATGTGCCGCTGGCGAAATTGTTCGACTACGCGGCGCCGGAAAATTGCGCGCTCGCTCCGGGCGATCGCGTCGCCGTACCTTTCGGCGCGCGTCAGGAAATCGGCGTCGTCGTCGAAGCAAACGTCGCGAGCGAGCTTCCAGCGGCGCGAATCAAGCGCGTTGCCGCACTTCGCGACGATGCGCCGCGCTTGCCGACCGACTGGCTCGAGCTGATGCGCTTCCTTTCCGGCTACTACCAGCGTCCTCTCGGCGAGACGATCATCGCTTCGCTGCCGCCGCGCCTTCGCTCGGTGCGTCCGCTGCCGCGCAAGACGCTCGCCGCCGCTGAAACAGCCGACTCGACGCGCTTTGCGCCGAGTTATCCGCTGACCGACGACCAGGCGCGCATGACGGAGAGCATCGCCGGCAGCCTCGGCGGTTTCCGCGCCTGGCTTCTGCACGGCGTTACCGGCAGCGGCAAGACAGAGGTCTACCTTCACGTCATCGCCCGCGTGCTCGCGTCCGGCGGCCAGGCGCTGGTGCTGGTGCCAGAGATCAGCCTCACGCCGCAGCTCGAAACGCGCTTTCGCGAGGCCTTCCCCGAGACGCGCATCGCCATGCTGCATAGCGCGCTCGAGGACGTGGCGAGAACGTCGGCCTGGCTGGCGGCGGCGCGCGGCGACGCCGGCATCGTCCTCGGCACACGCCTGGCGGTGCTCGCGCCGCTGCCCAGGCTGGCGCTGATCGTCGTCGACGAGGAGCACGACAGCTCGTTCAAGCAGCAGGAAGGCCTGCGCTATTCGGCGCGGGATGTGGCCGTCTACCGCGCCAAGGCGCGCGGCTGCCCGGTCGTCCTCGGCACGGCGACGCCGTCGCTCGAAACCTGGCACAACTGGCGCCAGAGCCGCTACGAACGGCTCGAACTGCCCGAGCGCGCGGCGCCGGGCGCCAAGCTGCCGGCGGTGCGCATGGTCGACCTGCACGCCGATCCTGCAGAGGACGGCTTTTCGCGCGCGACGCTGGCGGCGATCGGCGAACGGCTCGCGCGCGGGGAGCAGAGCCTGGTCTTCATTAATCGGCGCGGTTACGCGCCGGTGCTTGCCTGCGAGGCATGCGGCTGGGCCGCGAGCTGCGGGCGCTGCAGCGTCCACCTCGTGCTGCACGCCAAGGACCGGCGTTTGCGTTGCCACCATTGCGGTGCCGAGGAAGGCGTGCCGCGCGCCTGCCCAACCTGCGGCAACGTCGACCTGAAGCCCATGGGGCGCGGCACGCAGCGGGTCGAGGAATCGCTGGTGCAACGCTACCCGGCGGCCCGGATCGTCCGCATCGATCGCGACAGCGCGCGGCGGCGAGGAGCCCTGGCACGCGCCCTGGAAGGCATCCACCGCGGCGAGGCCGACATCCTGGTCGGCACCCAGCTGCTCGCCAAGGGTCACGACTTCCCGGGACTGACGCTGGTCGCCGTGCTGAACGCCGACACGGCGCTCCTTTCCACCGACTATCGCGCGCCCGAGCGCCTGTTCGCGGTGCTGTCGCAGGTGGCGGGCCGCGCCGGCCGCCGCGCCACGCCGGGCGAAGTGCTGGTGCAAACCCGCTATCCCGGCCATCCGCTTTTTGCCGCGCTCGCGCGCCACGACTTCGCCGGCTTCGCCGACTCGCAGCTCGAAGAGCGCCGCGCGGCGGGATTCCCGCCGTTCGTCTTCGAAGCGGCCCTGCGCGCCGAGGCGAAGAAGCTCGACCAGGCGATGGTGTTTCTCCGCCAGGCCGCGGCGCGTGCGCAGCCGCCCGAACAGGTGCACGTGTACGATCCGGTGCCGCACGTGATCACCCGGCTCGCCGGGCTCGAGCGCGCGCAGCTGGTGATGCAATCCTCCTCGCGCCCGGCGCTGCAGGACTACCTCGGGGAACTCACGCGCAGCCTCTTCGCCGGCCCGACGCCCGGCGTGCGCTGGCACCTCGACGTCGATCCCATAGAATTCGATTGATGCCCGACCCGAAAGACGTCTTCAAAGAGGAGCTTGAAGGCGAACTACGGAAGCTCGCGCCGGGAAATCCAACCGAACCGCACATTGAACGGCCGAAGAATCCCGAGCATGGTGATTTCTCGACAAATGTGGCGCTGCAGCTTGCCAAGCAACTGGGCCGGAAGCCGCGCGAAATCGCTGAGCATTTGCAGAAAGCTATCGAGCCGGCACTGATCAAAAGAGGAGTTACGACCCAAGGCGGGGTTTCGATAGCGGGTCCTGGTTTCCTAAACCTGAAGATCAGCTCCGCTCCCAGGCTTCAGCCGATCAAGGATGCTCTAAGCCAGGGCAAGAACTATGGTCGGACGGTGAAAGCCACGCCGCAATCGGTGCAGGTCGAGTTCGTTTCCGCCAATCCCACGGGACCGCTGCATGTCGGCCACGGCCGCCAGGCGGCGCTCGGCGACGCGATCGCGGCGTTGCTCGAATCGCAGGGCGAGCAAGTGACGCGCGAGTTCTACTACAACGACGCCGGCGCGCAGATCGACAAGCTCGCCTGGTCGGTGCAGGCGCGCGCCCGGGGCCTCAAGCCCGGCCAGCCCGGCTGGCCGGAAGAAGGCTATGCGGGCGAGTACATCGAAGACATCTCGAAGGAAATCCAAAACGCCGACGATCTCGATGCCATCCGCCGGCACGCCGTGGCCTATCTGCGCAAGGAGCAGGACGCCGACCTGCAGGCGTTCGGCGTCAAGTTCGACGTCTACTACCTCGAATCGAGTCTCTACAGCGAAGGCAAGGTCGCGAACGTCGTCGCCCTCTGGGAGAAAAACGGCAAGAGCTACGAGAACGAGGGCGCGCTCTGGCTGCGCACCACCGACTATGGGGACGACAAGGACCGCGTGGTGCGCAAATCGGACGGCGGCTACACGTATTTCGTCCCCGACGTCGCGTATCACGTCAGCAAGTGGCAGCGCGGCTTCCGCAAGGTGACCAACGTGCAGGGCACCGACCATCACAGCACCATCACCCGTGTGCGCGCCGGGCTGCAGGCGCTCGGCATGGGCATCCCCGAGGGCTATCCCGACTACGTCCTGCACAGCCTGGTGCGGGTCATGCGCGGCGGCGAGGAAGTGAAGATCTCCAAGCGCGCCGGCGCCTACGTCACGCTGCGCGATCTCATCGACTGGGTGGGGCGCGACGCGGTGCGCTTCTTCCTCGTCTCGCGCAAGGCGGACTCGGAGTTCGTCTTCGACGTCGACCTCGCGCGCGAGAAAAGCCTGGAGAACCCGGTGTATTACGTGCAGTACGCGCATGCGCGGATCTGCGCCGTCTTTGCGCAAGGGTCTGCGCCGCCGGACGCTTTCGACGCCGACCTGTTGAACGGCGAGAAGGAACTGCAGCTGGCGAGCAAGATCGCGGAATATCCGGACGTGATCGCGGTCGCGGCGAAGGAGCTGGCGCCGCACGCCGTCGCCTTCTACCTGCGCGAACTCGCGGCGCAGTTCCACAGCTACTATAATGCCGAGCGCATCCTCGTCGAGGATGCGGCTTTGCGGACGGCGAGGCTCGCGCTTTGCGCGGCAGTGCGCCAGACCCTGGCCAACGGGCTGTCGCTCCTAGGCGTCAGCGCTCCGGAGAAGATGTAGATGCCACCAACGAGAACCGCACCCGCCACGCGCAAGCGCTCGGCAGGTGGCTTCCTGTTCGGATTGTTCACCGGCGTGGTGATCGGCCTCGCCGTGTCCCTGGCGATCGCCTTCTACCTCAATCGCGCGCCGGTGCCGTTCATTACCGCTAAGCCGCGGCAGGCGGAAAAGGAAGCCAAGCCGCCAGCCATCGCCGGCCTGCCGCAGAGCGCGGCGGCGCCCGTCACGGCGCCGGAGAAGCCGAAGTTCGACTTCTACAAGATCCTGCCGGGCTCCGAAGAGCCGGTCACCGAGCGCGAGCTGCGCGAGCGGCTGCGCGCCTCGCGCAGCGGCCCGGGTCAACAGGAAGTTTCCAAGGACGTTTATTTCATTCAGGCCGGGTCGTTCCAGAACCCGGCCGACGCGGACAACCAGAAGGCGCGCCTCGCGATCCTCGGCTTCGAGTCGAGCGTCGAGCCGGCGAACCTGCCCGACAAGGGCACCTGGTATCGCGTGCGCATGGGGCCGTACTCGAAGCTCGATGAGATCAACCGCATCCGCCAGTCGCTGGCGCAGAACGGCATCGAGGCCAACCTGGTGAAGATCAAGGAGCCGCAGTAGATGAGAAAACTTTTCGCCGCCGTCGCCGCAGCCCTGCTGCTCGTCCCCTGCCTCGCCTCGGCGCAGCAGCCGGGGAAATTCGCCTACACCGAGCTCAAGCCGGTGCAGCCGACCGAGTCGGGCAACAAGGTCGAGGTGCTGGAATTCTTCTGGTACGGCTGCCCGCACTGCTACAACCTCGAGCCGCTCCTCGAAGGCTGGACCAAGAAGCTGCCCGCCGACGTGCAGTTCCGCCGCGTGCCGGCGATCCTCAGCGAGCGCTGGGAATACGACGCGGCGATCTACTACACCTTTGAAGCGATGAACCTGCTCGGCAAGCTGCACCGGCCGTTCTTCGACGCCATCCACCGCGACCGCCTGCGCACCGAGAGCCAGCAGGCGCTCGCCGAGTGGCTCGGCAAGCAGGGCGTCGACGCCAACCGCTTTTTCGACACCATGAAATCCATGGGCGTGGACGCGAAGGTGCGCCGGGCCGCGCAGCTCACGCTCGCCTATCGCATCAACGGCACGCCGGGCATGGCGGTGCAGGGGCGCTACACCGTCAGCGCCGAGCAGGCGCGCTCGCACCAGGGCATGATCGAGACGGTCGACTACCTCGTCGACATCGCGAGGAAGCAGAAATAAGAGTCGTCATCACCGGCGCTTCCTCCGGCATCGGCGAAGCGCTGGCGCGGCACTACGCCTCGCAGGGCGCGACGCTCGGCCTGATCGCCCGCCGGCCCGCCGCGATCGGCAGCTTCACCGGCAAGTCCTACCAGCTCGACGTGACCGACGCGCGCGCGATGGCGGCCGCCGCCGGAGACTTCGGCGTGCCCGACCTGGTCATTGCCAACGCGGGGGTCTCGGCCGGCACGAGCGGCGAGGAACTGCGCGACATGGAGCATCTGCGGCGGCTGCTCGAGGTCAATGTCATCGGCGTCGCCGTCACCCTGGCCGCCTTCGCGCCGGCGATGCGCAAGGCCGGGCGCGGCACGCTCGCCTGCATCGCCAGCGTCGCCGGCTTCCGCGGCCTCGCCGGCAACGGCGCCTACAGCGCCTCGAAGGCGGCGGCGATCACCTGGATGGAGAGCCTGCGCACCGAGATGCACGGCAGCGGCGTCGCGGTGGTCTGCATCTGCCCCGGCTATATCGACACGCCGATGACGCGGGTGAACCGCTTCCGCATGCCGTTTCTCCTGCCCGCCGAAGAGGCGGCGAGGCGCATTGCGCGCGCCATCGAGCGGCGACCGCGTCTTGCGGTCGTGCCGTGGCAGATGGCGCTGGTCTCCGTGGCGCTGCGCGCCATGCCCGGCTGGCTCTACGACCGGCTGGCCGCCGGCGCGCCGCGCAAGCCTAGGAGCTCGCCACCTTCGTAGAAAGTCTGAGCTTGGCGTACCGGCCAGGCGCGGGCTCGATCGCTTTTTGTGGAATACGCGCCGGAACTTTATCTGCGCCGGTTTTCTCGATCCACGCCTGCCAGTCTTCCCACCACGAGCCGGGACGCTGCGTCGCGCTCTCGAACCATTTCTCGGCGGTCTCGGGCAGCGCGTCATTGGACCAGTAGTGGTATTTCTTCGCCGCCGGCGGATTGACGATGCCGGCAATGTGGCCCGAGCCGCCCAGGACGAAGCGCACCGGGCCCTTCAGATATTTCGCGCCTTTGTAGGTCGTCTTCCAAGGCGCGATGTGGTCCTCGACCGTGGAGATGAAGTACGACGGGATCTTCACCTTCGCAAGATCGATCGGCGTGCCGGCGAGCTGGATGCCGCCCGGGACGCCCATCAGGTTCTTGATGTACATGTTGCGCAGATAGAAGCTGTGCATGCGCGCCGGCATGCGCGTCGAGTCGGCGTTCCAGTAGAGGAGATCGAACGGGAACGGGTCCTTGCCCATCAGGTAATTGTTGACCACGAAAGACCAGACGAGATCGTTCGAGCGCAGCATGTTGAAGGTGCTCGCCATCTCCGAGCCCTCGAGGTAGCCGCGCTCGTTCATCTTGCGCTCGAGGCTCTCCACCTGCGCTTCGTCGATGAACACGCCGAGCTCGCCCGGCTGGGAGAAATCGAGCAGGCTGACGAAGAAGGTGGCGCTCTTCACCCGCTCGTCGCCCTTGGCGGCCAGGTAGGCGAGGGTCGCGCCCAGCAGCGTGCCGCCCAGGCAGTAGCCGATGAAGTTCACCTCGCGCTCGCCGGTCGCGCGCTCCACCGCGTCGAGCGCGGCGAGCGGCCCTTCCCGCATGTAGTCGTCGAAGCCCTTCTGCGCCAGCTTCGCGTCGGGGTTCACCCAGGAGACCACGAACACCGTGTGTCCCTGGTTCACCGCCCATTTGATGAAGGAGTTCTTCTCGCGCAGGTCGAGGATGTAGTACTTGTTGATCCAGGGCGGCACGATGATGAGCGGGCGCTTGAGCACCTTGTCGGTCGCCGGCTTGTACTGGATGAGCTGCATCAGCTCGTTCTCGAACACCACGCTGCCGGGCGTGGTGGCGACGTTCTCGCCCAGCTTGAAGGCCTTCTCGTCGGTCATCGAGATCTGCAGCTGCCCGCCGCCCTTCTCGATGTCGGCGAGGAGGTTGTTCAGGCCGCGCACCAGGTTCTGCCCGCCGCTCGCCACCGTCTCGCGCAGCACCTGCGGATTGGTAAGCAGGAAGTTCGTCGGCGACAGGGCATCGACGTACTGGCGCGTGAAGAAGGCGACCTTCTTCTCCGATTCCGGGCTCAGGCCTTCGACCTTCGACACCGCGTCCTGGATGTGCCGCGCGGAGATGAGGTAGGACTGCTTGATGAGATCGAAGAGGAAGTTCGTCGACCAGTCCTCGCCCTTGAAGCGCGAGTCGCTCTTCGCCGGCTGGGCGATCGGCGCCGATTGCATGCCGAACATCTTCATCCAGCTCGACTGCCAGAGCCGCATGTAGTCGACCCACAGGTTCACCGACATCGAAGCGACGAGCGCCGGATCGTTCGCCATCTTCGCGTACAGGTCCATGTACGCCTTGGCGATGCCCATCTCGTCGCGCATCGCCGAGGAGAGCGATTGCGCCTGCTTCTGGGCAAAGTCGGCAAGGATCTTGGAAGAACGCTCGGCGACCGACTGAACGACCTTCGAATCAACTGGCTGCATAACGCATGATGCCATCCGCCCCCGCCGTCCGCTTCAGGCGTCCCGCGTAGTAAAGATAGTGCAGATGGGCGATCGCCTCGCCCATGGCGAAGAAGGTCTGGTGCGCGTCGAGCGGCCGGCGGAAGAGCAGCCCGAGCAGCTCGCCCGCGCTCATCGCCTTCCCCTTCAAGGCTTCGATCAGCTTGGCGAAGTGCGCCTGGTGGTGGCCTTCCAGCTGGCCAACGCGCGCGTGGGCGCCGCGGAACGGCTTGCCGTGCGAGGGCAGCACCAGTACGTCCTCGGGCAGCTCGCGGTAGCGTTTCAGCGACTCGAGGAAGAGCCGCAGCGGGTCGCCCTCCGGGTCGATCGACCAGACGCTGACGTTGGTCGAGATGGTGGAGAGCAGCATGTCGCCGGCAATGACCACGTTCAGCGCCTCGCAGTAGAGCGAAAGGTGCTCCGGCGCGTGGCCGTGGCCGATGAAGGCGCGCCAGTCCTGGTCGCCGATCCTCACCTTGTCGCCCTCGATGATGCGCCGGTACGAAAGCGGAAACTCCGGCACCAGCGCGGCGTAGCGATTGCCCCGGCCCGTCATTGTTTTTGCGCGCTCGGGATCGAGGCCGTTCTGGCGGAAGACTTCGAGCACCGCCTCGGTCGTGTAGCCGGCGCTCGACGCGCGCACCGCGTGCGCAGTCAGGTATTCGCCTTGCGTGGTCCAGAACTCGGCGCCGAACTTCTGCACCAGCCAGGCCGCGTTGCCGGCGTGATCGGGATGGTAGTGCGTCAGCACGACGCGGCGAATATCCTTGCCGGCGAGGATTTTTTCCCACAGCTCGCGCGTGGTCGCGTCACCGATTCCGGTGTCGACGATGGTATCGCCCGCCAGCCACAGGTTGATATGGTCGAGCGCGAACGGCAGCGGCATGCTGAGCCAGCGCACGCCGGGCGCGACTTCGATCGTCGCGCCGGGCTCGGGGGTCTCGGGGTAGGGGTAGTTGAGAGAAGACATCCGCTAGAATCGCTCGCCACTCACCATGCAGATCCTGGAAACAGAGCGCACCGAGTTTTCGATCAGCGAACTGGCGCGCGAGTTCGACGTCACGCCGCGCGCGATCCGCTTCTACGAGGACCAGGGCCTGATCTCGCCGCGGCGCGTCGGCCAGCGGCGAGTGTACACGCCGCGCGACCGCACCCGCCTCAAGCTCACCCTGCGCGGCAAGCGCCTCGGCCTGACGCTGTCCGAGATCCGCGAGCTGATCGACATGTACGAGCCGGGCCGCGACCAGCGGCCGCAGCTGGCGCGCTTCCTTGCCGTGCTGGAAGAGCACAAGGCGATCCTGCAGCAGCAGCAGGCCGACATCGACGCCCAGCTGTCGGAGATCCAGGCCTTCGAGAAGAAGGTGCGAAAGCAGCTCAAGCGCAGTTGACGTTTACGTAAACGTCAAGTAGGGTTGCAGGTTGCCCATGGACCTGCCTTTGGACCACGTTCGCGACAGCTTTTCCCGGCAGAAGGCCATGACGCTCATCGGCGCGTCGCTGGCCTCCATCGAGGCCGGCGCCAGCGAAATCCGCCTGCCCTATCGCGCCGACCTGACGCAGCAGAAGGGCTTCGTCCACGGCGGCATCATCGGCATGATCGCCGACTCGGCGGCCGGCTACGCCGCCTACAGCCTGATGCCGCCGAGCGCATCGCTCGTCACGGTCGAGTACAAGATGAACATCCTCGCGCCTGCGCGCGGCGGGCTGGTCGCGCGCGGCACGGTGATCAAGTCGGGCCGTACACTTACCGTGGCGCGCGCCGAGGTGTACGCTGAGGACGGCACGCACGTCGCGTCGATGCAGCAGACGCTGATGATGCTGCCGAATACCCCCGACACCGCTGAATGAGCTACCTGAATTTCGACCACGGCGAGACCATCGCCATGCTGCGCGAGTCCGTGCGCGATTTTGCGTCGAAGGAAATCGCCCCGCGCGCGGCGCAGATCGATTCTGCCAATCAATTCCCGCCCGACCTGTGGCGCAAGATGGGCAGCCTGGGCCTGCTCGGCGTCACCGTCGAGGAAGCCTACGGCGGCACGGCGATGGGCTATCTCGCCCACATCGTCGCCATGGAGGAAATCTCGCGCGCCTCGGCGTCAATCGGCCTCTCCTACGGCGCCCACTCGAACCTGTGCGTCAACCAGATCCGGCGCAACGGCTCGGAGGCGCAGAAGAAGAAATACCTGCCGAAGCTCGTTTCGGGCGAGCACGTCGGCGCGCTCGCCATGTCGGAGCCGGGCGCGGGTTCGGATGTGGTTGGAATGAAATTAAAAGCAGAAAGAAAAAAAGATCATTACGTCCTCAATGGCAACAAGATGTGGATCACCAACGGCCCCGATGCCGACACGCTCGTCATCTACGGCAAAGGTGAAGGCATCACTGCCTTCCTGGTCGAGAAGGGCATGAAGGGCTTCTCCACTGCACAGAAGCTCGACAAGCTCGGCATGCGCGGCTCCAACACCTGCGAGCTGGTGTTCCGCGACTGCGAAGTGCCGGCCGAGAACGTGCTGGGCGAAGAAGGCAAGGGCGTGAAAGTGCTCATGTCCGGGCTCGACTACGAGCGCGCGGTGCTCGCCGGCGGACCGCTCGGCATCATGGCCGCCTGCCTCGATGTCGTGATGCCCTACGTGCACGAGCGCAAGCAGTTCGGCCAGCCGATCGGCGAATTCCAGCTCATGCAGGGCAAGATCGCCGACATGTACACCACCTTCTCGGCGTGCCGCGCCTACGTCTACGCGGTCGGCCAGGCGCTGGACCGGAACGAGACGACGCGCAAGGACGCCGCGGGCGCGATCCTCTACGCCGCGGAAAAAGCGACCTGGATGGCGGGCGAAGCGATCCAGGCGATGGGCGGCATGGGCTACATCAACGAGACGCCCCCCGGGCGCCTCTGGCGCGACGCCAAACTCTATGAAATCGGCGCTGGCACTTCCGAGATCCGCCGCTGGCTGATCGGCCGGGAACTGTTTGGAGAGACCGCGTGAGCCTCAAACAACTGCTCGATAACAACCGCGCCTGGGCGAAGGAGATGCTCTCCCAGGACAGGCAGTACTTCAGCCGCCTCGCCCAGCAGCAATCGCCGCAATACCTCTGGATCGGCTGCTCCGACTCGCGCGTGCCGGCGAACCAGATCACCGGGCTCGCCCCGGGCGAGGTTTTCGTCCATCGCAACATCGCCAACGTCGTCGTGCACACCGACCTCAATTGCCTGTCGGTGATCCAGTTCGCGGTCGACATCCTCAAGATCCGCCACATCATCCTTTGCGGCCACTACGGCTGCAGCGGCGTCGAGGCGGCGATGACCAAGCACCGCATCGGCCTCTCCGACAACTGGCTGCGCCACGTGCAGGACGTGGCCGCCAAGCACCAGCCCGATCTCGACAAGCTGGTCGGCCAGAACCTGCGCCACCGGCGCCTCTGCGAGCTGAACGTGCGCGAGCAGGTGCAGAACATCATCGAGTGCACCGCGGTGCAGGAAGCCTGGGAGCGCGGCCAGCCGCTCGATGTGCACGGCTGGATCTACGACCTCAAGGACGGCCTGCTGACGGATTTGCGGGTGTCGCGCTCCTCCGCATGAGTCGCCTGATCGAAACCTACCGCGGCGCGGTTTACCCCTGGCACTGCGACCAGATGGGGCACATGAACGTCATGTGGTACGTCGGCAAGTTCGACGAGGCGACCTGGAATCTCTTTGCCGCCATCGGCGTGACCATGGCCTACCTGCGGGAAAACAAGCGCGGCATGGCAGCGGTGCAGCAGGACATCACCTATAAGCGCGAGCTGCTCGCCGGCGATACCGTCACGGTGCGCTCGATGCTGCTCGAGGTGCGCGAAAAGTCGGCCAAGTTCGTGCATGAGATGCGCCACGCCGTTACCGGCGAGATCGCCGCGATCTGTGTCCTCACCGGCGTCTCGATCGACACCCGGACCCGCAAGTCGTGCCCGTTCGCGGCCGACATCGTCGAGCGCGCCAAGACCCTGGTCGGCAACTACGAACTAGGAAAGCGCTGACATGGCCCGCGTCTCGACCCCCTTCTCCGAAAAGCTCGGCCTGCGTCTGCCGCTCATTGCCGCGCCGATGGCCGGCGGACCCACCACGCCGGAGCTGGTGGCCGCGTCGTCAGCCGCCGGCGCTCTCGGCTCCTTCGGTTTTGCCTACACGCAGCCCGACGAGATGAGGCGCCAGGCCGTACTGGTGCGCGCAAAGACCGACAAGCCGTTCGGCATCAACCTCTTCGTCTCGCCCCAGCCCGGTCCAATTCCTTCACAAGACGATGCTCTTCGGGCCGTAAGCGGCTACTACAAGGAAATGGGCCTGCCAGCTCCCGAGCCGGTGAAGCCGCCCTACGTGCCCGATCTCGAGGCGCAGTTCAAGGCAGTCGAGGAGATCGGCCCGCGCGTCTTTACCGTTCACCTCGGCGGACTTACGCGCGAGCAGGTCAGGCGATTCCAGTCGAAAGGCATGCTCGTCGGCGGCAGTGCCAACTGCGTCGTGGAAGCCAAAGGCCTGGAGGCCGCGGGCTTCGATTTCGTCATCGCGCAAGGCGGCGAGGCCGGCGGCCATCGCGGCAGCTACCTGCGCGATCCCTATCGATCGCTCACCGGCACTTTCGCGCTCACGCGCATGCTCGTCGCGGCGGTGAAGCTGCCGGTCGTCGCCGCGGGCGGCATCATGGACGGCGCCGGCATCGCCGCGGCGCTCGCGCTCGGCGCCCAGGCGGCGCAACTCGGCACCGCCTTCATCCCCTGCCCCGAGAGCGGCGCCGCGCAGGTGCACAAGGACCTGCTGGTCAACAGCACCGAGGACGACACCGGCATCACCGAAAAATTCTCCGGCAAGCCGGCGCGCGGCATCGTCAACCGCTTCATGAAGGAAATGGCGAACGAGCCGACGCTCGCCTTCCCGGCGCAGAATGCGGTCACCGGAAAGATTCGCCAGGCCTCCGCGAAGGCCGGCAAGCCCGACTTCATCGCGCTGTGGGCGGGCCAGGCGATGCCGCTCGCCCGCGCGCTTCCCGCCGCCGAGCTGATCGCGCGCCTCGATGCCGAGACGCGGCAAGCGTTGCAACACCTGAAAGGCCTGATCCATGAAAGCTGATCCGATCGTCATCGTCTCGGCCGCGCGCACGCCGATGGGCGCGTTCCAGGGCGAGCTGAAGGGCTTCGCCGCGCCGGAGCTCGGCGCCGCCGCCATCCGCGCCGCCGTCGAGCGCGCGAAAATCCACCCCGAGGATGTGCAGGAAGTCCTGATGGGCTGCGTCCTGCCGGCTGGTCAGGGGCAGGCGCCGGCGCGGCAGGCTTCGCTGGGCGCCGGACTGCCGCTCGCGGCCGGCTGCACGACCATCAACAAGATGTGCGGCTCGGGAATGAAAGCGGCGATGCTCGCGCACGACATCCTCGGCAACGAGAATGTGGTCATCGTGGCCGGCGGCATGGAATCCATGACCAACGCGCCCTACCTGCTGCCGAAGGCCCGCGCCGGCCTGCGCATGGGCCACGCCCAGGTGATCGACCACATGTTCTACGACGGGCTCGAGGATGCGTACGACAAGGGGCGTCTCATGGGCACCTTTGCAGAGGATTGCGCGCAAAAATATTCGTTCTCGCGAGCCTCTCAGGACGAGTTCGCGATCACCTCGCTGAAAAGGGCGCAGACCGCGAACAAGGACGGCTCGTTCGCCTGGGAAATCACGCCCATCGCGGTCAAGGCGGGCAAGGACGAGAAGTTCATCGAGAACGACGAGCAGCCGTTCAAGGCGAACTTCGAGAAGATCCCGGCGCTCAAGCCGGCGTTCCGCAAGGACGGCACCGTCACCGCGGCGAATTCCAGCTCGATTTCGGATGGCGCCGCCGCCCTGGTGATGATGCGCCGCTCGAGCGCCGAGAAGCGCGGCCTCGCGCCGCTCGCTGTGGTCGTCGGTCACTCGACGCACGCACAGGAACCGGGATTGTTTACGACCGCGCCGGTAGGGGCCATAAAAAAATTACTTGAAAAAAACAACTGGACAGCGAGCAGTGTCGATCTCTACGAAATCAACGAAGCCTTCGCGGTCGTCGCCATGGCGGCGATGAAGGAGCACGGCCTGCCGCACGACAAGGTGAACGTGCACGGCGGCGCCTGCGCACTCGGCCATCCGATCGGCGCCTCGGGCGCCAGGATCCTGGTGACGCTGATCGGTGCGCTGCGCAAGCGCGGGCTGAAGCGCGGCGTCGCCAGCCTGTGCATCGGCGGCGGCGAAGCAACGGCAATGGGTGTGGAATTAATCTGAAACGACAGCTTCAGGCTCTGCTCGATCGTGCCCGTTTCCTGCGGCCCTACGGGTTCCGCGTCGTCGCGGCGGACAAGAGGAAGTGCACCCTCGAGCTGCCGCACAAAGCGGCGCTCGAGCGCCCGGGCGGCATCATCAACGGCCCGGCGCTGATGGCGGCAGCCGATTGCGCCATGTGGCTCGCGATCAAGGCGCGCATCGGCGTCGAGGGCGACGCGCTGACCTCCGCGCTCAACACCGCGTTCCTCGCCCCGGCGATGGGCGAGCACGTCTACTGCACCGCGCGCATCCTGAAGATGGGCCGGCGGCGCATCTACGGCGTCGCCGAGTGCCACGGCAAGAAGGGCAACCTCTTCAGCCACCACACGCTCACCTATGTCCGCGCCGGCTGAAGAAATCCGCCAGGCGGTGCGCCGCTTCGCCAGGGAGCAGCTCGTACCGCACGCCGCGCAATGGGATCGCGACGCCACGTTTCCGCGCGAGGCGCTCGCGGGCCTCGCCGCCATGGGCTTGTACGCGGTCGCGGTCCCCGAGGAGCTTGGCGGCGCCGGGCTCGACTACACCTCGCTCGCCGTCGCCTGCGAGGAGATTTCGGCCGGCGATTGCGCGACAGCGACGATCGTTTCGGTGAACAACCTGGTCGCTGGAATCCTCGCCGGATACGGAAGCAAAGAGCAAAAGGAGACCTTTCTCAAGCCGCTGGCGCAGGGCAAGCGCATCGGTGCCTTCGCGCTCACCGAGCCGCATGTCGGCTCGGATGCGGCGGCGATCACCACCCGCGCCGAGCGCCAGGGCAACCACTACGTCCTGAACGGCACGAAGCAGTTCATCACCTCGGGCAAGAACGCCGACTTCGCCATCGTCTTCGCCGTCACCGACAAGGGCGCCGGCAAGAAAGGCATCAGCGCCTTCGTCGTGCCCACCTCGACGCCCGGCTACAAAGTGGCGCGCATCGAAGAGAAGACCGGCCAGCACGCCTCCGACACCGCGCAGATCGTGCTTGAAAACTGCAAGACCGAGCATCTGCTCGCCCAGGAAGGCCAGGGCTACCGCATCGCCCTCGCCAACCTCGAGTCCGGCCGCATCAACGTCGCCGCGCAGGCGACCGGCGTCGCCCGTGCCGCCTTCGAAGCGGCGCTCGCCTATGCCCGCGAGCGCAAGAGCATGGGCAAGACGCTGATCGAGCACCAGGCCGTCAACTTCCGCCTCGCCGACATGGCGACCGGCGTCGAAGCCGGCCGGCAGATGTACCTGCACGCGGCGGCGCTGCGCGATGCGGGCAAGCCCTGCATCAAGGAGGCGTCGATGGCGAAGCTCTTCGCCTCCGAGATGGCGGAGAAGGTGTGCTCGGACGCGATGCAGATCCACGGCGGCTACGGCTACGTCGCCGACTTCCCGGTCGAGCGCCTTTGGCGCGACGTGCGCGTGACGCAGATCTACGAGGGTGCGAGCGACATTCAGCGTCTCGTCATTGGCAGGGTCCTGGAGGAAGGCTGATGGCTGCGCCGATCGACTTCTACTTCGACTTCTCCTCGCCTTACGGTTATTTCGCCGCGACAAAGATCGACGACATCGCGGCCCGGCACGCGCGCACTGTCACCTGGCGTCC
>JAXDQC010000075.1:0-46881 GCA_034668045.1 Betaproteobacteria bacterium
AGCGTTGTGTGAGCGGCCACTACGCCTGCAAGGTGCGCCGCGCCGCCAGCGGCGGCGATGATCGCCTTTTTGCCGTTCTTTTGCGCACCGGTGGCCCATTCGGCCACGGCGTGCGGCGTGCGGTGCGCCGACATCGCCTTCGCCTCGTACGGCACACCGAATTCCTCGAGCACCTTGGCGGCCGCCTTCATCGTTTCCCAGTCGGAGGTCGAGCCCATCACGATGCCGATCACAGTTTTTTCCCCGTCAGGCGTTCCAGAGCATCGCGGTATTTCTGGGAGGTGCGGGAGATCACGTCCTCGGGCAGCTTGGGCGCCGGCGGCGCCTTGTCCCAGGTGAGCGACTCGAGATAATCGCGCACATATTGCTTGTCGAACGACGGCGGGGACATGCCGACCTGATAGGAGTCGGCGGGCCAGAAACGCGAGGAATCGGCGGTCAGGACCTCGTCGATCAGCACCAGGTTCTTGTTCTCATCGAGGCCGAATTCGAACTTGGTGTCGGCGATGATGATGCCGCGCGTCGCCGCGTAGTCGGCGGCTTCCTTGTACAGGCGAATGCTCACCTCGCGCACCTTGGCGGCGACGTCCTTGCCGACCAGCTTCTCCGCCATGGAGAACGGGATGTTCTCGTCGTGCCCGCTCTCGGCCTTGGTCGCCGGCGTGAAGATGGGCTGCGGCAGCTTCTCCGCCTGGCGCAGCCCTTTCGGCAGCTCGAGGCCGCACACCTGCCCGGTCTTCTGGTAGTCCTTCCAGCCCGAGCCGATGATGTAGCCGCGCACCACTGCCTCAATCGGCAACGGCTTGAGCTTCTTCACCACGACGGAGCGCCCCCGCACCTGCGCCTTTTCGTTTTCGGCGACCACCGATTCGGGATCGATGCCGGTCAGCTGGTTGGGGATCACGTGGCCGAGCCGCTGGAACCAGAAGTTCGCCATCTCGTTCAGCACGCGGCCCTTGTCCGGGATCGGGTCGGGCAGCACCACGTCGAACGCCGACAGGCGGTCGCTCGCCACAATCAGCATCTTGTCGTTGCCGACGCCGTAGATATCGCGCACCTTGCCTTTGCCCAGGCGCGGCAGGCTCTTGATGCTGGACTCGAACAGCGCGGCCATCTAGGCGGCCTGCTTCTCGAGGTCGGGCCGCCACTTGCCCTGCGCAGCGAGGCTGTTCATATGCGCGCGGTGGTGGAACGCCTTCTGCGCCGCCGCGACATTGCCGGCCTGGCCTTTCCAAGTCTTGAGCGCCGGATTCTGCAGCGCCCGCGAGTACGAGAAAGTAAGCGGCCAAGGCAGGTTTTTCATCGCCGCCATGGCGCTGAGATGCGCGGTGGCCGCTTCGTCCGACTGTCCGCCGGAGAGGAACACGATGCCGGGTTGCGCGGCCGGCACGGTGCGCTTGAGCACGCGCACGGTGCGCTCGGCGACTTCTTCGACGCTGGCCTGGCGCGGGTTGTTCTTGCCCGAGACCACCATGCTGGTCTTCAGGATCAGGTACTCGGGCACAACGTTGTACGCGGCGCAAGCTGCATACGTCGCGCGCAGCGTCGCCTCGTGAACTTCCTCGGAGCGCTCGGCCGTATGGTCGCCGTCGAGCAGCACTTCGGGCTCGATCATCGGCACGATGGAGGCTTCCTGGCAGGCGGCGGCGTAGCGCGCCAGCGCATGCGCGTTGGCATAGATGCAGGTGTGCGTCGGGATGTTCTTGCCGATGGTGATCACGGCGCGCCACTTGGCGAAGCGCGCGCCGAGCTTGAAGTACTCGACCAGGCGCTTGGGCAGCCCGTCGAGGCCTTCGGTGACCTTTTCGCCCGGCCAGAGCGGCAGGTCCTTCGCGCCGCCGTCGACCTTGATGCCGGGAAGGATGCCTTTCTTCGCCAGGTAATCGCCGAAAGGCACGCCGTCGTTGGTTTTCTGGCGCAGCGTCTCGTCGAACAGGATCACGCCCGACAGGTATTGCTCGATGCCGGGGGTGGTGAAGAGCAGCCCGCGGTAGGCACGGCGGTTCTCTTCCGTGCACTGCACGCCGATCGATTTGAAGCGGGTCTCGCAAGTGCCGCTCGACTCGTCGGCAGCGAGGAGTCCCTTGCCTTTGGCGACCATCGCCGCCGCGGTTTTGGAAAGAAGTGCCTTGTCCATGAGTGTGATTGCGTCGGGAAAGAGTGACTAAGAGTGACGGAAAGCCCGGGAGAGAAAGGATTTTAACCAATTACTCGCGTACAATGCCGGGCCTTTTTCATTTTGGAATCAGATTCATGGCCTCCGCCCGGCGAAACATCGCCATCATCGCGCACGTCGACCACGGCAAGACGACGCTGGTCGACAAGCTATTGCAGCAGTCGGGCACGTTCGCCGCGCACGAGCACGTGCAGGAGCGGGTCATGGATTCCAACGACCTCGAGCGCGAGCGCGGCATCACCATCCTGGCGAAGAATTGCGCGGTGCGCTACCACGACACCCACATCAACATCGTCGACACCCCCGGCCATGCCGATTTCGGCGGCGAGGTCGAGCGCGTGCTGTCCATGGTGGACGGCGTGCTGCTGCTGGTTGACGCGGTCGAAGGGCCGATGCCGCAGACGCGCTTTGTCACGCGCAAGGCGCTGGCGCTCGGGCTGAAGCCGATCGTGGTGGTCAACAAGATCGACCGCCCCGGCGCACGCCCCGACTGGGTCGTGAACCACACCTTCGAGCTGTTCGACAAGCTCGGCGCCACCGAGGAGCAGCTCGACTTCCCCGTCATCTACGCGTCAGCGCTGCTCGGCTACGCGAAGAACGCGCTCGTCGACGAGTCGAAGGACATGAGCCCGCTGTTCGAGGCGATCCTCAAGTACGTGCCGGTGCGCGACGAGAACCCCGACGAGCCGCTGCAGCTGCAGATCTGCTCGCTCGACTACTCGAGCTACGTCGGCAAGATCGGCATCGGCCGCGTCCGTCGCGGCCGCGTCAAGGCCGCCCAGGAGATCCTCCTTTGCGACGGCCCTGGAGGCAGGGAGACCAAAGGCAAGATCAACCAGATCCTCATGTTCGAGGGGCTGGAAAGAAAAGCGGTGCAGGAAGCCGAGGCGGGCGACATCGTCCTCATCAACGGCATCGACGAGGTCGGCATCGGCATGACGATCTGCGACCTGGAGCATGCCGATCCGCTGCCGCTGCTGAAGGTGGACGAGCCGACCCTCACCATGAACTTCCTGGTGAACGCCTCGCCGCTCGCCGGCAAGGAAGGCAAGTACGTCACCAGCCGCCAGATCCGCGAACGCCTCGAGCGCGAGACCAAGAGCAACGTGGCAATGCGGGTCGAATATCCAGCCGACACCGACACCTTCATCGTCCACGGCCGCGGCGAGCTGCACCTGACCATCCTGCTCGAAAACATGCGCCGCGAAGGCTACGAGATCGCCGTCTCGCGCCCGCGCGTCGTCTTCAAGGAGATCGACGGCCAGCGCTGCGAGCCGTTCGAGGTCCTGACGGTGGACGTGGAAGAGGCGAACCAGGGCGGCGTGATGGAAGAGCTCGGCCGCCGCCGCGGCGACCTGATGGAGATGATGCCCGACGGCAAGGGGCGCGTGCGCCTCGACTACCGCATCCCGGCGCGCGGCCTGATCGGCTTCCAGGGCGAGTTCATGACCCTGACGCGCGGTACCGGCATCATGAGCCACGTGTTCGACGAATACGCGCCGGTCAAAGGCGAGATCAGCGAACGCAGGAACGGCGTGCTCGTCTCGCAGGATGACGGCGTCGCGGTGGCCTACGCGCTGTGGAAGCTGCAGGAGCGGGGCCGCATGTTCGTCAGCCCCGGCGAGCCGGTGTACGAGGGCATGATCGTCGGCATCCACAGCCGCGACAACGACCTCGTCGTCAATCCGATCAAGACCAAGCAGCTCACCAACATCCGCGCCTCGGGCAAGGACGAGGCGATCGACCTCACGCCGCCAATCCAGCTCACGCTCGAGTACGCGGTGGAGTTCATCGGCGACGACGAGCTCGCCGAGATCACGCCGAAGTCGATCCGCCTGCGCAAGCGCCACCTGCAAGAGCACGAGCGGCGCCGCGCGGAACGCGCCGCGGCCTAAAGGCTTTCCAGCACTTCCTTCGCCGCACGCTGGCCGCTGCGCAGCGCGCCCGCCACGGTTCCCGACTCTTCGACGTCAGTGGCTTCACCGGCAAAGAACAAGGTCTGCTTCAGGGGTTTGGCGAGCTCCTCTCGCGCCCCCTGACCGCCCACCAATACATAGCTGTAGCCGATGCGCGACCAGGGATCGGCCTGCCAATCCTGCACGTAGGCGCCCATGAGTGGCGGCGGCGTGCCGAAGATGCTCTTCACGGAGCGCAGCGCTTCCTGGATCAACACTGACGGACGCCTGCCGGTCAGGCGCGCGGCTTTCGGGCCGCCCGCCCACGCGGTGAGAAGCGGCGCGCGCATCGGCAGCGGCGTCCAGACGGTCGGGAACGCCGCGTTCGGCGCGTGGAAGAAGGCCGCCCTCGAGCGCCGGCGCCAGAACTCCTCGTCGAAGGCGAGCGCGACGCGAATCACGGGACCGGGGGCGAGCTTCTTCAGTGCGTCGCGCTTCTCTTTTAGTTTAAGCAGAGAAATTGGCAGCGTGAGAATCGCGCGCCGCGCCTTGACACCGTTCGCGCTTACCGACCCCCGACGCCAGGTCAGATCCTTCACCGGCGAGCCAAGGCGCAGGCGCGCGCCCTTGCGCAGCAGCGTGCCGGCCAGCCAGTCGAGCAAAGCGCCGTAGCCGCCCTGCGGCCGCGGTTGCGCGCCGAGCGAGCCCCATTCCTCGATGATCGACCGGGCGCTCACCCGCGCCGGGTCGGCGGCATCGAAGCCCTCCACCATCATGCGGGCGAAGGTTTTCGTTTTCGCCGGCAGCTTCGTCGCGGCCAGGAATTGCGCGAACGACACGTCCTCATGGAGTTGCGCGCCCTCGACGGCACGCTGCGCTTCGGCGAACGAATTGATGCGGACCAGCCGCCCGCCGCGCAGCGAGCGCTGCTCGCGATTCGCCATCACGGCCGGAATGCGCGCGCGATGCAGCAGCGCGTACGTCGCCGCCGCTTCGCCGTGGATGAACTCGGCGCCGAGCTCGACCGGAATGCCGAGCCCCGGCAGATGGCGCGTCCAGCAGCGGCCGCCGATGCGCTCGCGCGCCTCGAGAATCACCACCGAGCGGCCGGCGCGTGCGAGCACGTCGGCCGCGGCAAGGCCGGCGGCGCCCGCCCCGACAACCAGGACGTCGAAGGCCTTCGTGTTATTCCGCCTTGACCCCTGCGTCGGCGGCGACCTTGCGCCAGACGCCGATCTCTTTCTTGATCTGGGCGAGGAACTGCTCCGGCGTGCCGCCGGCCGGAGCGACGCCGTCGTTCTGCAGCTGGTCGGCGGTTTCCTTGATCTTCAGCGCCTTGCCCGCCTCTGCATTGATGCGATCGACGATCGGCCGCGGCAGGCCTTTCGGGCCGATGAGGCCGTGCCAGAGGACTACGTCGTAGCCCTTCACGCCCGATTCGTTCACGGTCGGCACGTTGGGCAGCGCCGGGATGCGCTTCAGCGTCGTCACCGCCACCGCGCGCAGCTTGCCCGACTGCACGTGCGGCACCGCGGTCGCCGTGCTGCTGAAGAAGACATCGGTCTGCCCGCCGATGGTGTCGGTGAGCGCCGGGCCGGTGCCTTTGTAGGGAATGTGGTTCATCTTGACGCCGGCCATGCTCTGGAAGAGCTCGGTCGCCATGTGGATGACGCTGCCCTGGCCCGACGAGGCGAAATTGACCTGGCCCGGCTTCGCCTTGGCGAGCGCGACCAGCTCCTGGGTCGTCTTCACCGGCAGCGAGGGACGCACGACGATCAGGAGCGGCCCCTGCGAGAGCTGGATGATCGGCGTGATGTCGTTCACCGGATCGAAGGTGAACTTGTAGATGCTCGGGTTCACCGTGTAGCTCGACGCGATCAGCGTCAGCGTATAGCCGTCGGCGGGCGACTTCACGCCCTGCTCGATGCCGAGCATGCCGCCGGCGCCGGGCTTGTTCTCGACGATGACCTGCTGTCCGAGTCCCGTGGTCAGGCGCGCCGCCATAAAGCGGGCGATGAAGTCCGAGCCGCCCCCCGGCGCGAAGGGCACGACGATGCGAATCGGCTTCGTCGGATAGGACTGAGCGAGCGCCGGTGAGACGAGACACGCGGCCGCGAGCAAGGCGAGGAAACGCATGATTTTCCAGCTCCAAAGTTGAGCGATAATTGCGCCCCTCCAACATGATCAAGATCGAGAATCTAGTCAAGACCTTCGGCGCGAAGCGCGCCGTCGACGGCATCTCGTTCTCCGTCGAGCGCGGCGAGGTGCTCGGCTTCCTCGGTCCCAACGGCGCCGGCAAGTCGACCACCATGCGCATGGTCACCGGCTTCATGCCGCCGACCTCGGGCAAGGTCTCGATCGGCGGCCACGACGTCGCCGAATCGCCGCTGGAGGCGAAGCGCCTGATCGGCTACCTGCCCGAGAACGCCGCCGCCTACCCGGACATGACGGTGCACAGCTTCCTCAACTTTACCGCCGAGTTGCGCGGCCTCGACGGCAGCGCGCGCAAGAAGGCGATCGGCCGCGTCGTCGAGCTGTGCTTCCTCGATTCGGTGCTGCGCCAGTCGATCGACACGCTCTCCAAGGGCTACAAGCACCGCACCTGTCTCGCGCAGGCGCTGATCCACGATCCGCAGGTCCTGATCATGGACGAGCCGACCGACGGCCTCGACCCGAACCAGAAGCACGAGGTGAGGAACCTCATCCGCGAGCTCGGCAAGGACAAGGCGATCGTCTTCTCGACCCACATCCTGGAAGAGGTCGACGCGGCGTGCTCGCGCGCCATCATCATCGACCGCGGCCGCATCGTCGCCAACGGCACGCCCGAGGAGCTGCGCGCGATGTCCGACCTCGCCGGCGCGGTGACGCTGCAGGCGAGCGGCGCGACTATCGAAAGGCTGTCGGCGCTCGGCCGCGTCGAGAAGCTGAACGGCTCGTTTCGCATCTATCCGAAGGAAAAATCGCAAGGGGCGGAGCTGGCGAAGGCGGTGGTCGAGCTTGTCAACCTGCACGGCTGGAAGGTCGAAGGCATGTACAGCGAGCGCGGCGAGCTCGACGAAGTGTTCCGCCGCATCACGCTGCCGGACACGGTGAAGAAAGCATGAAGGCGGTCTGGACTATCGCCAAGCGCGAGGTCAGCGCCTATTTCACTTCGCCGGTCGCCTACATCTTTCTGGTGATCTTCCTGCTCCTCACCGGCTTCTTCACCTTCACCGCGGGCAGCTTCTTTGAACGAG
Source organism: Betaproteobacteria bacterium (assembly GCA_034668045.1). Lineage (GTDB taxonomy): Bacteria > Pseudomonadota > Gammaproteobacteria > Burkholderiales > SG8-39 > SCGC-AG-212-J23. The sequence continues at coordinate 7,308 of JAXDQC010000075.1, forward strand.
GCGAAGCCAGCCTGGCCGCCTTCTTCGGCTGGCATCCGTGGCTGTTCCTCGTCCTCGTGCCGGCGGTCGGCATGCGCGTCTGGGCGGAAGAGCGGCGCTCGGGGACGATCGAGCTGCTGCTGACCATGCCGATCGCGCCGTGGCAGGCGATCGTCGCCAAGTTCCTCGCCTCGTGGGCGTTCCTCGCCGTCGCGCTGCTGCTCACCTTCCCAGCGGTCATCACCGTCAACCTGCTCGGCTCGCCCGACAACGGCATCATCGTCGCCGGCTACCTCGGCAGCTTCCTGCTCGCCGGCACCTATCTGGCGATCACCTGCATGACCTCGGCGATGACGCGCAACCAAGTGGTGGCGCTGATCCTTTCCGTGGTGATCTGCCTCTTCCTGATCCTCGCCGGCTTCAACCCGGTGACCGACCTGCTGGCACGCTGGGGAAGCCCGGCGTTCGTCGACACCATCGCCGCCTTCTCGGTGGTGACGCACTTCGACGGCTTCCAGCGCGGCGTGATCGACGCGCGCGACCTCGTCTTCTTCCTCTCGGTCATCGGCTTCGCCCTGTTCGCCACCGGGGTCATCATTCGCGGGCACAGGGCGGGGTGAAAAAGCGCGGATGAAAAAACACGAACAACTGGTTTATTCGGCGGTCGGGCTGCTCGCCCTGTTCCTCCTGCTGGTGGCGGCGAACTATCTCATCACGCGCGTGCCCAGCCGCATCGCCGACCTGACCGACGGCAAGCTCTACACGCTGTCGCCCGGGACGCGCCAGGTGCTGCGCAATCTGCCGGCGCCGGTGCGCCTCAAGCTCTACATCTCCCAGGGCGAGTCGGTGCCGGTGCCGCTGAGGAGCTTCACGCAGCGGGTCGAGGACCTGGTGCGCGAGTTCAAGAGCGTCGCCGGCGCGAACCTGATCGTCGAGCGCTACAACCCGAAGCCGGATTCCGAAGAAGAGGACGCGGCCCAGCTCGACGGCGTCGATCCGCAGCAGCTGATGACCGGCGAGCAGTTCTACCTCGGCGCCTCGATCAGCCAGCTCGAGAGGAAGCAGGTGCTGCCCAACATCGCGCCGCAGCGCGAGCGGCTGCTGGAGTACGACCTGATCCGCGCCATCGCCCGCGTCGCCCAGCCGGAGCGGCCGAAAGTAGGCCTGATGTCCGGCCTGCCGGTGATGGGCGAGCGCTTCAACCCGTTCACCCGCCAGAGCTCCGAGCCGTGGTATCTCGCCAACGAGCTCAAGCGCGAGTTCGAGATCCGCGAAGTGCCGATGAACGCCAAGGAGATTCCGAAGGACATCAACGTCCTGCTCCTCATCCACCCGCGCGATGCGCAGCCGCAGACCGAGTACGCCCTCGACCAGTTCGTGCTGCGCGGCGGCAAGCTCATCGCCTTCGTCGACCCTTACGCCTACTTCGACCAGTCGCCGAGCATGCCCGGCATGCCGCCGCAGCAGGGCTCGAGCTCGAGCCTGCCGACGCTCTTCAAGGCCTGGGGCATCGAGATGCCGGCCGGCAAGGTCGTCTCGGACGTAGTCTTCGGCTCGGGCTCGGGCGCGCGCTACACGCCGACCGTGCTGACGCTGAACCGCACCGCCTTCAGCCGCGACGACATTGTCACCGGCTCGATCGAGACCCTGCTCTACGCCTTCGGCGGCGCCTTCGAGGTGAAGGGCACGGACCTCAAAGCGGTCGAGCTGCTGAAGAGCTCGCCCAATTCAATGCTGGTCGAGGGTCCGGACGTGATCAAGTCCGGCGACGACGCGACCAAGAGCTTCAAGCCCTCCGGCAAGCCGATGCCGCTCGCCCTGCGCCTGACCGGCAAGTTCAAGACCGCCTTCCCGGAAGGCCTGCAGGAAAAAAACAAGCCCCTTGCCAATACGCCGGCGCTGCGGGAGTCCTCGGCCGAGAACGCGGTGATCCTGGTCGCCGACGTCGACATGCTGGCCGATGGTGCCGCAGTCGACGTGCAGGACGTCTTCGGCCGCCGCGTAGTCGTACCCTCGAATGGCAACCTCGCCTTCGCCCTGGGCATGGTCGAGCAGTTCGCCGCCGGCGATGCGTTGATCTCGCTGCGCAGCCGCACCGCCTCCTTCCGCCCGCTCAGCGTCGTGCGCGAGCTCGAGGCCGAGGCGCAGAAGCAGTACTTCGACAAGATCCGCGGCCTCGAGGAAGAGCTGCAGAAGACCACCGCCCGGCTGCAGGAGCTGCAGAAGGCGCAAGGCGGCAAATCGATGCAGATCCTCAGCCCCGAGCAGCAGGCCGAGCTCGAGCGCTTCCGCAAGAACGTCGCCGAGACGCGCATCGCCCTCAAGGAGGTGCGCAAGACCCTGCGCCAGGACGCCGAGGCGCTGGTGTTCTGGACCAAGCTGGCGAACATCGCCCTGATGCCGCTGCTCGTAGCGCTGATCGGCCTGCTGGTCGCCCTGCTGCGCAGAACGCGGGCCGCATGAGCGCCCGGATTGTCGCGATCCTGGTGGTGCTGCTGGTGGTGCTCGGCGGCGCCGCGCTTCTCACCCAGCGCGAGGACAGCGGCCGCCGGCCGCAGAACGTGGCGGCTCTCGGCCAGCCGCTCTTCAAGGACCTCAAGGCAGCCGACATCGCGCGCATCCGTATCGTCGAGCCGAAGTCGACGCTCACTCTCGATCGCAAGGAAAACGGCTGGGTCATCGCCGAGCGCGACGGCTTTCCGGCCGACTTCGCCAGGGTGCGCGAATTCGTCGTCAAGGTGGTGGGACTGAAGATCGCGCAGACCGAGCCGGTGGGCGAGAAGGATCGCGCCCGGCTCAATCTGGATGCGTCCGCCACGCAGCTCGAGTTCGCCGGCGCGGATGGCAAGCCGCTGGCAAGGCTCCTCCTCGGGAAGAAGCTGTTCCGCGCCGAGCCGGAGAATCCCGAGAAGGCGCTGGGCGACGGCCGCTTCGTGATGTCGCCCGAGGACGACAAGACCGTCTCCATGATTCCCGATCCATTGGTTCAGGCCACGGCGAAGACCGCGGAGTGGATCGACAGGCGCTCCTTCCAGATCGAGAAGGTGAAGACGCTCGAGGTGCGCTATCCCGGCGGCGAGAGCTGGCGGCTGGAGCGCGCGGCAGAGAATGCCCCCTGGAAGCTCGCCGACCAGCGGCCAGGCGAGAAGATCGACTCGAGCAGGGCCAACGCCGCCACCTATTCGCTTGGACTTCTCGACCTGGCGGACATCGCGCCCAAGGACGCGAGCCCTCAGGCGACCGGGCTGGACAAGCCGATCCGCCTCAACGCGACGACGCTTGACGGGCTTTCCTATGCGGTACGCATCGGCAAGATCGAGGGAGAAAACTTCTACGTCAGCTTCGAGTCAGCCGGCACATTGCGCAAAGACGCGAAGCCGGAGGATGCCGAGCGGATCAAGAAGGTCGAGGAGCGGCTGCCGAAAGACAAGGCGCTCGCGCAGCATGTGCTGCTCGTGCCGAAGTCCCGGCTCGAGGACACGCTGAAGAAACGCGGCGAGCTGGTCGAGAAGAAAGACACGAAGAAATAGAAATCCCCGCTTAGCAGATCACGTTTCTCGCTCTTCGCCCGATAGAGCGGGTCGTAGTTCACGACTTACCCTTCACTTGCCCGATCAAAGGAGGGGCAAGAAATGGGAGTCAAGCAAGTTGCAGCATTCGCCGCGGCGCTCTTCGCGTCCGCACCTTCACTCGCAGATGACGTCGTGCTGCAGCAGACCATGCCGATGACGATGTTCTACGTCAGCATTCCGCTCGGCGGCACCACCGCCAAGCAGCAGGCGCCGTCGTACGGCTTCGCCCTCCAGGGCAAGCGCCAGTACGAGACGGTCATGGTCGACAGCCGCATGTTCAACTTCGCCGAGGGCCTGCTCGCCGGCATCGAGGCCAAGTGGCTGATCGCCGGCGCCCTCGCCGTCGGCGGCGGTGTCTACCTGGCCAACAAGGACAAGGGCCGCTCGAACAACTACAGCGGCAGCCAGAACCAGCAGCAGAACTCGCCGCCGCCGCCCCCGCCCTGCGACCCGGCCGATCCCTGCAGCAAGAAGTAGCGGGCGCGGTTCGCCCGCGCTGTTGAGCGCGGGCCTTCCCCGCCCCCCGGGGTGCTGTTATAAATCCCGGGGAGAGGAGGGCCCGTGGCACACTCGATCAAGCGGATCAGGACGATTGCCCTGGTCGGGCAGTCGGGAGCGGGTAAGACCAGCCTCGCGGAAGCGCTGCTCGCCAAGTCAGGCGCCATTCCCGCCTCCGGCAGCGTCGAGCGCGGCAGCACGGTGTGCGACTACACCCCGCTCGAGAAGCAGCTGCAGCACTCCCTGAAGCTCGCAGTCGCGAGCTTTGATTTCCAAGACACCAGAATTCACCTGCTCGACACGCCGGGCTACCCCGATTTCCTCGGCCACGCCCTGCCCGCCCTCGCCGCGGTCGAGACGGCGGCGATCGTCATCAACGCCCAGAACGGCCTGGAGATGATGACCGGGCGCTTCGTGCAATGGGCCGCCAAGCGCGGCCTCGACCGGCTGATTGTCGTCAATAAGATCGACGCCGAGAACGCCGATCTCGAGGCGCTGCTCGAGCGCATCCAGGAGGCCTTCGGCCGCGAGTGCCTGCCGCTCAATCTGCCGGCGGGCAAGGCGAGCAAGGTCTCGGACTGCTTTTTCGCGCCCTCCGGGGAATCCGACTTTTCGTCGGTCGAAGACGCGCACCGCAAGCTGATCGACCAGGTGGTCGAGGTCGACGAAAAGCTGATGGAGCGTTACCTCGAGAGGGGCGAGGTGACACCCGAGGAGCTGCACGAGCCGCTCGAGCGTGCGCTGCGCGAAGGGCACCTGATCCCGGTGGTCTTCACTTCGGCCAGGACCGGCGCCGGCATCGCCGAGCTCCTGACCGTGATCGAGAAGCTGCTGCCCAACCCGGCCGAGGGCAACCCGCCCGCCTACACCAGCACCTCGACGAGCGGCGAGACGACCGAGCTGCAGCCGGTGCCCGACCCCGGCAAGCACGTGCTGGCGCATGTCTTCAAGATCGAGATCGATCCGTACATCGGCCGGCTCGCGGTGTTCCGCATGCACCAGGGCCGCCTGACTCCCGGCACGCAGCTCTACGTCGGCGAAGCGAGAAAGCCGATCAAGGCCGGACACCTCTATCTCCTGCGCGGCAAGACCCAGATCGAGGTGAACGAGGCGATCCCGGGCGACATCTGCGCCATCGCCAAGATCGACGAGATCCAATTCGATCACATCCTGCACGACTCGGCCGCCGACGCGCACGTGCACGCCAAGCCGCTCGAGCTGCCGACCTCGGTGTTCGGCCTGGCGGTGGTGCCGAAGAAGCGCGGCGACGAGCAGAAGGTCTCGGACGTGCTGCACAAAATCATCGCCGAGGACCCGTGCTTCCGCATCGAGCACAATGCGCAGGCAAACGAGACCGTGATGCGCGGCCTGGGCGAGATGCACCTGAAGACGGTGCTGCAGAAGATGTCGACGCAGTACAAGCTCGACCTCGACACCCGGCCGCCGTCGATCGCCTTCCGCGAGACCATCGCCGCGCGGGCCGACGGCCACAGCCGCCACAAGAAGCAGACCGGCGGCGCCGGGCAGTTCGGCGAGGTGTTCCTCAAGATCGAGCCGCTGCCGCGCGGCCAGGGCTTCGAGTTCGTCGACGGCGTGAAAGGCGGCGCGATCCCGAACCAGTTCATCCCCTCGGTGGAGAAAGGCGTGAGGAGCGTGATCGACAGCGGCTTCGTCGCCGGCTACCCGCTGCAGGACATGAAAGTCACGGTGTACGACGGCAAGAGCCATCCGGTCGACTCCAAAGACGTCGCCTTCGTGTCGGCCGGGCGCAAGGCGTTCCTCGACGCGCTCGGCAAGGCGCGGCCGATGGTGCTCGAGCCGATCGTCAACGTCCAGATCGTCGCCCCCGAGGACCGGATGGGCGACATCGCCGGCGAGCTTTCCGGTCACCGCGCGCACATCAAGGGCTCGGACTCGCCGCGGCCGGGGCTGGTGCAGATCAAGGCGACCGCGCCGCTCTCCGAACTCGAGCATTTCCCGGCGCGCCTCAAGTCGCTGACCGCGGGACACGGTACCTACAACCTCGAGTTCAGCCACTACGAGCAGGCGCCGCCACAGCTGCAGCAGAAGCTGATCGCCGCGCACAAGCCGCAGGCCGAGGCGGAATAGCCGCATGCACAAAGCCGAATAGGCGCATGCACTTTGTCCGCGCGGGCGCAGGCGCCCCGCCGATCTTCTTCGTGCATGGCTTCGCCTGCAGTCTCGAAGATTGGAAGTTCCAGCTCGACTTCTTTTCGAAAACGAATGAAGTGGTCGCCTGCGATCTTCGCGGCCACGGGCAGACGCCGGGCCGGCCAGCCGAATGCTCGATCGAGCACTACGGCGGCGACGTTGCGGCGCTCATCAACAATCTCGAGCTTAAAGGTGTCGTGCTCGTCGGTCACAGCATGGGCTGCCGCGTCGTGCTCGAAGCGGCCCGGCTTGTGCCGAAGAGGGTTTCGGCCCTGGTGCTGGTCGACGGCAGCCGCAACGCGACCGGCGATGCGGCCGCGGCGGAAGCATCGGCGCGCGCCACAGTCCAGAACCTCGGTTACGCCACCTTCGCCGAGCACCTCTTCCGGCAGATGTTCTTCAAGCCCTCCGCGCAGGCGGACGCCATCGTCGCGCGCGCGGTGAAGAGCAGCGCCGAGTTCGGGCCCGAGCTATGGCCGCGCGTGACGCGCTGGGACGCGGGCGCGATGGATGCGGCATTCGCCGCCTTGCACGCGCCTGTGCTCGCCATCCAGAGCACAACCCGCAACGTGCAGCTTCAGCGTGCGCCGCTCAAGCCCGGCGACACATCGCCATGGCTGGACTACCTGAGATCGAGGGGCGCGAGGATCGAGATCGTTCCCGACACCGGCCACTTCACCCAGCTCGAAGCGCCGGAACGGGTCAACCAGCTGATCGAAGAATTCTGTCGATGAAGCGGTGCACCTTGAGCGCTTCCTCGCCGCTGATCCGCGGCTGACGGTTCTTCTCGATCGCCTCGAGGAAGTCGGCGAGCAGGTCGCGGTGCCAGTCGTGCGGGAACGCCATCGGGTCGGCGCCCGTGCCACCGCCTTCGGCCTTCACCTCGAAGGTTTTGCCGCTGGCGAGCGCGATTTTCAGCGACGGCCCTTCCAGCAGCGCGGTGCCTTTCGTGCCGATCAGCTCGATTCGCTCCGGGAAGCCGGGATAGGCCGCCGTCGTCGCGTGCACGGTGCCGATCGCGCCGTTCTTGAACTCGACTACTGCCGCAACCAGGTCCTCGGTCTCCATACGATGGACGGGCGTCGTCCTGACAAAAGAAGAGATTTTGGAAAAATCGCCGACGAAAGAAAGGAAGAGATCCAGGGTGTGAATTCCCTGGGTCAATAGCACGCCGCCGCCGTCGCGCGCTCGAGTGCCGCGGCCAGGCATGTCGTAGTAGCTCTGCGGCCGCCAGTTGGGAATAGCGGCGGATGCCGAGACGAGCTCGCCCAGCTCCGGCAGCATCTCGCGCAGCTTCTCAGCTCCGGGCCGGAAGCGGTGCTGCAGGACGATTCCCAGCTTTACCTTTGAACACGCCTTCACCAGCCGTTCGGCCCGCTCGATCGAAATCTCCAGCGGCTTTTCCAGCAGGATGTGCTTGCCCGCCGCAGCGAACTTCTCGACCAGCTCGAGATGCGTGTTGGGCGGCGTGAGGATCAGGACCGCGTCGAGCGTCTTGTCCTTGAGGATGGTCTCCAGACTGTCGCACAGCGGAAACGGAAACTTCTGCGCGAACTGCGTCCGGCGGGCAACCGAAGGGCTATGCGCGTAAGCGACATCGACCTTCAGATCCTGCAGGCTCTTCGCGTGTGGCGTGACGGCCATTCCCAGGCCGACGATCGCCACCCTAAAAGCCATAGAGCTCCGCTGGGTTGTCGACCAGCAGCTTTTTCCGATCGGCCTCTTTCGGCGCCCAGTCGGCGAGCAGGTTCAGCAGGTCGAGGTCGTCGACGCTGCCCGGCGGCACCGAAGGATGCGGCCAGTTCGAGGCCCACAGCATGCGCTCCGGCGCATGCTTTACCAGCGCGCGAGCGAGCTTGCTCACATCCTCATACTTTGGCGCGCCGGTCTTGGAGGTCTCGTAAGGCGCGGAGAGCTTCACCCAGCAGCGTCCGGTGTCGAGCAGCTTCTTCAGCACGAGAAAGGACTCGTGCTCGGGAGCCACGGGCTCCATGTACTTGCCATTGTGGTCGATGACGAACTTGCCCGGCAGGCGCCTGATCTGCGCCTCGTATTTCGGCAGGTCGCGCCCGTCGAGCTGCAGGTTGGCGTGCCAGCCGAGGGGATGCACGCGCGCCATGATGGCGTCCATGCGGCTGAACGGCACGCTGCCATTCGGCAGGTTGAAAAACCTCTGCGCGACTACGCCCGCCGTGGTCAGGCGCTCGAGCTCGGCTTCGGGCGTCGTTTCGCCCACCACCGCGACCGCGCGAGCCACGCTTCCCAGTTCCCGCACCGCATCCATGGTGACGCGGTTGTCGTCGCGGTAGGCGTTCGGCTGCACCACCACCACGCGCTCCACGCCCAGGCGTTTCTGCAACGCACGGTACATCGGCACGTCGAAATGCCCCGGCATCGGCGTACCCGGCGCCGGCGGCACGTTGCGGTCGTAGAAATGCATGTGGGTGTCGCAGGCGCCCGGCGGGACCTTGATGCTCATTTCTTTTTCCCCTTCGCTTTCGCCGTCGCTTTTTCCTTGCGGAGCGGCGCGGCGGGATTCGGAATGTCCTCCGCCACCGTGAAGATGCCGCCCTGGTACATCTCCGCGACCGGATCGCCGGCGGGCTTCTCGTTCTGCAGCACTTCCGCTGCCCAGGTCTCGGCGTCGTCCTGCGGCTGATAGCCGAGACGATAGGCGTTGGCGTTGTCGTACCAGGCGCGCTTGTTGCGCGAGATGCCGTAGACGATCTCGAATTCGATCCCCGGCCGGTCGATGCCGATCGAGACCAGCTGCGCGATGTCGCGCGGGCTGATCCAGATCGAGAGGCGACGCTTGTCGAGCGGCTTCGGGTTCACGTTGCCGATGCGGATCATGAACATCTCCATGCCGTACTTGTCGGTATAGAGGCGGCCGAGCGCCTCGCCGAACACCTTGGAGACGCCGTAGCGGCTGTCGGGCCGCGGGTAGACATGGTCGTCGATGGTGCGATCGCGCCGGTAAAAGCCGACCGCGTGGTTGCTGGTCGGAAAGACGATGCGCTTCACGCCGTTCTTCCGCGCCGCCTCGAAGATGTTGTAGCAGCCGATGATGTTGGCCTGCAGGATCCCCTCCCACGGGCCTTCCACCGAATAGCCGCCGAGATGCACGATCGCGTCGACGCCCTTGGTGATGCGAAGAGCGTCCGCCATCCTGGAGATATCGGCCTTGATGAAGTTTTTTGCCTTGATCGGTCGCTTGTCCGAAAGGCGCAGCTTGTATTTCCCGGCCAGCTCGCGCGCGAGGTGCGTGCCGACGTCGCCGGTCGCGCCGGTGATAAGAACGGTCTTCATGCTCATTTGCCTTACCTTCTCTTCCAGCGTTCGGCGTTGACGGCGCCCTTCGGCGCCCGGCCCTTCACGATCTCGCCCGCCTGCGCCACCGTTTCGAGCGACTGGTGCTCGATCGCCGGCTCGGTCAGCCCGGCGGTGTGCGGCGTGGCGATCACGTCGGAGCGCGAGGCAAGCCTGAGCGACGGCATCTGGTCGGGCGCGCGGCCGACGTCCATCGCGCAGCCGCCGAGGTGGCCCGACTTGAGCGCCGCCTCGAGCGCGTCCTCGTCGACCAGGTCGCCGCGCGAGACGTTGATGAAATAGGCGCCCTTCTTCATCTTGGCGAAGGCGGCGGCGTTCATGAGGTTTTCCGTCTCGGCATTTGCTACTGCGAGAGGCACCACGAAGTCCGACTGTTTCAGAAGCTCATCCAGGCTGGTGTTTTCAATGCCCTTCACATAAGGGTCATTGACGAGTACGCGCATTCCGAGCGCCTTGGCGATCCGCACGAGCTCCTTGCCGATCGCGCCGTAGCCGATCACGCCGAGGGTGCTGCCTTTCAGCTCGCGGCCCATGCGCGCCGGCGGCACGCGGTTGTGATGGTAGTAGTGCGTCGCCGGATTGACGCCGCGCGCGAGGTCGACCATGAAGCCGACCACGAGCTCGGTCACCGACGTCACGAAGCCGGCGCTCGCCTGCGTCACCAGGACGCCGGCCTTGCTCGCGGCGGCGACGTCGACGTTGCGGATGTCGATCGCGCAGCGCAGGAAAGCCTTCAGCTTCGGCAGGCTCTCGAACAGCTCGGCGGGCCCGGGGGATTGGCGGTAGGAGACGATGAGATCGCAGTCCTGTGCCGCCTGGATGAGCGCCTCGCCCTCCAGCGACGGCGATCCCTTGTGGAGAATGACTTCACCCAGCTGCTGCAGGCCGGCGAGCGCGCGCTCGCCGTAATACAGCTTCATCGCCTCCGGCGAATGGGTCAGCAGGATCTTCAAGCGGCGGCTTGCTGCTCGGCGATCAGCTTGCGGTAACGCTCGAGCGAGCGGCCGAGGTGGCGACGCATCGCTTCGCGCGCAGCCTTCGGATCATGATCGCGGATGGCTTCGACGATGCGGCGATGCTCGGCTTGCAAGAGGTCCAGGTAGGCCCGCTGCCCGCCCATTGTCTGCGGCATGCCGCTGACGATATGACGCGGGATCAGGTGCCGGCCGACGAACAGCAGGAAGCGCGGAAACTGCGGATTTCCCGTCGCTTCCGCGATGGCGCGGTGCAACTCCAGGTCCTCGTCGACCGCAGCCCGGCCCTGCGCGGTTGCGCGATCCATGGCCTCGAGCGCGGTGCTGATGGCGCGCAGCTGCGACCGCGATGCGCGTTCGGCCGCCAGACCCGCCGACTCGATCTCGACGCAAACGCGGAGCTCCATGACATGCAGGATCTCCGCGAGATTGTTGTGCAGGCGGTCGGCGTCGATGCGAAACGGCGCTTGCTGCGGCGCCGCCGAGACGAACGCGCCGACGCCCTGCCGCGTGACCACCAGTCCATCGGCGCGCAGCGCCGCCACCGCCTCGCGCACCACCGTGCGGCTGACGCGCGCGGCGCGGGAGAGCTCCTCCTCGGTGGGAAGGCGCGCCCCCGCGGCCAGCCGGCCGCTCTTGATCTGCTCGGAGAGCTGGTCGAACAGCCCGCGCGACAGCTTGCGCTCCGGGGACAGCGGACGGATCTTGACTACAGGCGGTGGCATGGTTGTATGATGACTGAGGAATCTTATCCAGAGGAGGATTTGATGTCACGCGTATTTCTTGGCGCGGCGCTTGCCGCCGGCCTGATCGCCGCCTCGCCGTTCGCCACCGCCCAGAAGCAGGTCTGGAAGGCCTCCGACGTGCACCCGCTCGGCTACCCGAACGTCGTAGCGATCGAGAACATGGGCAAGAAGCTCGAGAAGGAGACCAACGGGCGCATTTCGATCCAGATGTATCCGTCGATGCAGCTCGGTGGCGAGAAGGAGATGATCGAGCAGGCGCAGGTTGGCGCGCTGCAGATCGCCCGCGTCTCGGTCGGCACGCTCGGCCCGGTGGTCGACGAGCTGAACGTCTTCAACATGCCGTTCATGTTCCGCGACGAGAATCATGCACGCAGGGTGATCGACGGCCCGATCGGCGAGGAGCTGCTCGCCAAGGTGACCGCCTCGCCGGCGCGCCTGATCGGCCTGGGCTGGATGGACGCCGGCACGCGCAACGTCTACGCCAACAAGCCGATCACCAAGCCCGCCGACCTGAAGGGCCTGAAGATGCGCACGATGGGCAATCCGCTGTTCGTCGAGACGATGAACGCGATGGGCGGCAATGGCGTGCCGCTCGGCTACAACGAGCTCTACTCGGCCCTGCAGACCAAGGTGGTGGACGGCGCGGAGAACAACCCGCCCTCGATGCTGACCGCCAACCACTACCAGGTGGTGAAGGTGTACAGCCTGACCGGCCACCTGATCATCCCGGAGATGTTCGTCTTCTCCAAGGCGACCTGGGACAAGCTGTCGAAGGAAGACCAGGCGATGGTGAAGAAACATTCGCGCGAGGTGCAGATGGAGCAGCGCGAGCTGTGGAACAAGTACGTGGGCGAGGCCGAGTCGAAGCTGAAGGCCGCGGGCGTGCAGTTCGTCACGGCCGACAAGCAAGCCTTCTTCACGGCGACGCAGCCGATCCGGGACAAGTACGGCGCCAAGTACGCCGCGCTGCAGAAGCGCATCCTGGACACGAAGTAACCACCCTCAACCCGGAAAAGACCCGGCCGCCTGCCAATAACGGGCGGCCTTTTTTTGCATGAGCGACATGGGCGCTGCTTACCGGACGGCGATGGAGTGGCTGTACATCGCCTGCATCGTGCTCGCCGCGGTGGCAATGGTGGTGATCACCATCATCATCCCCTACGGCGTGTTCATGCGCTACGTGGTGAACTCCGCCGCGAGCTGGCCGGAGCCCGCCGGCATCCTGATGATGATCGTGTTCTCGTTCGTCGGCGGCGCGGCGGCGTACCGCGCCAATGCGCACATCGCGGTAGGCACGCTGCTCAACATGGTGAACCCGGCTAACCGACGGCGCCTGGAGTTGTTCGGCGACGTCGGCATGGGGATCATCGGCATCTTCATGGTGAAGTGGGGCGTGCAGTTGGTGCAGACGGTGTGGCAGAACACGATCGCCGAGTTCCCCTGGATGTCCGTCGGCGCGACCTACCTGCCGATTCCCGTGGCCGGCGTGATCACGCTCCTCTTCTGCATCGAGCGGCTCTGGCTCGGGCAGCCGCCCCCGGACTCGTTCACCTTCCGCGACCAGCCGCAGACGGACAGTTGAGGGACTCCTACCCGTGGACGGACTGATCCTCCTCTTTTCGTTCCTGATCCTGATGTTCCTCGGGATCCCTGTGGCTTACGCCATGGGCCTCGCGACGCTGGTCACCGCGCTCTGGATCGACATGCCGCTCGAAGCCGTGATGCTGAAGATTTCCGACGGCATGGACGACTTCGCGCTGCTGACCATCCCGTTCTTCGTGCTGGCCGGCGCCATCATGTCGGAGGGCGGCGTGGCGCGGCGGCTGGTCGACCTCGCGAAGGTGTTCGTCGGGTTCATGCGCGGCGGCCTGGCACTGGTCAACGTCCTCGCCTCGACGCTGTTCGGCTGCCTGTCGGGCTCGTCGGTCGCCGACACTGCCTCGGTCGGCTCTGTGATGATTCCGCAGATGGTGAAGAACGGCTACTCGCGGGTCTTCGCCACCAACGTCACCATTTGCGGATCGGTGCAGGCCATCCTCGTGCCGCCCTCGCACAACTCGGTGATCTATTCGATTGCCACGGGCGGCACCGTGTCGATCGCGGCATTGTTCATGGCGGGCGTGTTCCCGGGGTTGCTGTTCGGCGCCTGCCTGATCGGCTTGATCCTGTGGAAAGCGCGTACGCAAAATTTCCCCACCGAGCGGGTGGTGCCGCTGCGCGAAGCGCTCAAGATCGCGCTCGACGCGGTCTGGGGCCTGATCACCATCGTCATCATTCTCGGCGGCATTCTGTCCGGCGTATTCACCGCGATCGAGTCCGGCGCGGTGGCGTGCGTGTACGCGCTCTTCTGCACGATGGTGATCTACAAAGAGTACAAGTGGCGGGATCTGCCCAAGTTGCTGCACCGAGTCACCAAAACGGTGGCGATGGTGATGATGGTGATCGGCTTCGCCGCCGGCTTCGGCTACCTGATGGCCATCATGCAGCTGCCGGCGAAGGCGACGCAGCTGTTCCTCCACATGACCGACAACAAGTACGTGATGCTGATGCTGATCAACGTCATGCTGCTGCTGCTCGGCACCTTCATGGACATGGCGCCGATGATCCTCATCTGCACGCCGATCCTGCTGCCGGTGGTGAAGGCGATGGGCATCGATCCAGTGCACTTCGGCATGATCATGCTGCTCAACCTCGGCATCGGCCTGATCACTCCGCCGGTGGGCCCGACCCTGTTCGTCGGCTGCGCCATCGGCAAGGTGACGATGGAGGAGGTGTCGCGCGAGCTATGGCCCTTCTACGGCGCCATGTGCACAGCGCTGCTCATCGTCACCTATTTCCCGGGCCTGTCGCTTTGGCTGCCGCGGGTGCTCGGCTACTAGGAATACCAGGAGAAAGTAGTACAGTGGCGCTGCAAACCCTCTAGGAGGAGGAAACAATGAAAAGACGTGATCTGCTGAAGGCTGGTATCGCGGGGATTCTTCTCGCCCGCCAGGCACCGGTATTTGCGCAGGCGAACACCGTGCACATCCTGCGCTGGAACGATTTCGTGCCGGCGGCCGACAAGGTGCTGCGCGAAGTCTTCGCGCCCGAAGTTCAGAAAGCCCTCGGCCTCAAGCTCAACGTCGAGACCATCAACGCCAATGACCTGCCGGCGCGGGCCACGGCGTCGATCCAGTCGGGCAGCGGCCCCGACATCATCCTGCTCCTCAATAACTACCCGCACCTCTATGCATCGGCCGGCGTCGACGTCAGCGCGCTCGCCGAGGAAGTGAGCAAGGCGCAGGGCGGGATCTACGAACCGGCGGTGCGGCTCAACAAGGTCGGGGGCAAATGGGTGTCGATGCCCTGGTCGCTCGTTCCGGCGCTCATCGCCTACCGCAAGTCCTGGTTCGAGGAAGTCGGCGCGAAGAGCTTCCCCAAGACCTGGCAGGAGTATCAGACGGTCGGCAAGAAGCTGAAGGCGGCGAAGCGGCCGATCGGCCAGACGCTGGGCAACACCTTCGGCGACGCACCGACCTTCACCTACCCGCTGCTCTGGTCCTTCGGCGGCCAGGAGCTCGACGCCAAGGGCAAGGTAGCGCTCAACTCGAAGGGCACCATCGACTCGGTGAAGTTCATGACGCAGTTCTGGAAGGACGCCTGCGACGAGGGCGGACTCGCCTGGGATGATTCCAACAACAACCGCTCGTTCCTCTCCGGCGACATCAGCGCAACCCTGAACGGCGCCTCGATCTACGTCGCGGCCCTCAACGGCGCGGACAAGTTCAAGACCGAGAAGGGCGCGCCGCTGCACACCGACATCCTGCACGCGCCGCTGCCGGGCGGACCGAACGGCGCGCACGGCTACCACACCGCGCACAACCACATGGTGATGAAGTACTCGAAGAACACGAAGGGCGCGATCGAGTTCCTGCGCTGGGCGCACAAGCAGGAGAACCTCGAGAAGTGGATGGTGGTGCAGAAGGGCTACGCCGTCGGCACCGCGCGCGGCTGGGAGAAGCACAAGATGTGGGCCGACAACGGCCCGGTGATGGCGCCGTTCAAGGTCGCGGCAGCCGGACAGTCGCGCCTGATGGGCCACGGCGGCGAGCCGAACGGCAAAGCCGCGGAGGCCTGGAACAAGTTCATCGTCACGGTGATGTACGCGCAGGCCTGCAGCGGCAAGATGAGCCCCGAGGAGGCGGTGAAGTGGGCCGCCGGCGAGCTCGGCAAGATCTACACCTGAGCGCCCGCACCTGAGCGCCGAACGCGCCCGCGTCTCGCGGCTGACGCGGCTGCTGGAGAGCGAGAAGGTACTCGCGTCGGCGCTGCTCGCGCCCGGGGTGGCGATCCTGCTGCTGTTCATCGCCTACCCCTTCGTCATGGCGCTGTGGTACTCGCTCACCAGCATCCGGGTCGGCGAGCCTGGCCACTTCGTCGGGCTCGCCAACTTCGCCAAGGCGATCGACGACACGATCTTCCAGCAGGCCTTCAAGAACACGGTCTTCTATACGTTCTGGGCCACCGTGTTCAAGCTCGCGCTCGGCATGTGGCTCGCCCTTCTGCTCAACCGCCACTTCCGCTTCAAGCGCATCGTGCGCGCCTCGATGCTGCTGCCGTTCATCATCCCGACGGTGCTGTCGGCATTCGCCTGGCGCTGGATGTTCGACCCGACTTTCAGCGTCATGAACTGGATGCTCTATCACGCCGGCCTGATCTCGGACCGCATTCCGTTCCTGTCGGACGGCGACTGGGCGATGTGGTGTTCGGTGCTGGTGAACACCTGGCGCGGCATGCCCTTCTTCGCCATCACGCTGCTCGCCGGCCTGCAGACCATCAGCCCCGACCTGCACGAGGCGGCGGCGCTCGACGGCGCCAACGCGTGGCACCGGTTCTGGCACGTGACCTGGCCGCTGCTCCTGCCGGTGACGCTGGTGGTGGTGGTGTTCTCGGTGATCCAGACCTTCTCCGACTTCCAGCTCATCTACGTCCTCACCGGCGGCGGGCCGGCGAACTCGACCCACCTCATCGCCACCTACGCCTACCAGATCGGCGTCGGCTCGGGCCTGCTCGGCGAAGGCGCGGCGCTGTCGCTATTCATGTTCCCGGTGCTGTTCGCCGTAGTGTGGGTGCAGCTGCGCTACCTGAAGCGGATGGAGAACGGCTGATGCGGGGCGTCTATGCTAATTGAGCGCAAGTGGAAGAAATGGCTGTACTTCTACTTGCCGATGGCGGTGTTCATCGCCTTCACGCTGTTCCCGTTCTACTGGATGGCGGTGACCGCGTTCCGCCCGGACTCCGAGCTCTACGCCACCTGGCGCCAGCCGAACGCGGCACCGCTCTGGACGCTGCAGCCGACCATGGAGCACGTCATCGGGCTGATGAAGACCACCGCCTTCCCGACCTGGCTGTGGAACACGATGCTGATCGCCATTGTCGCCACCGCGATCTCGCTGGTCTGCGGCATGTTCGCCGGCTATGCGCTGGCGCGCCTGAAGTTCCGCGGCTCCGAATTCCTCGGCACGGCGATCTTCATCACCTACCTCGTGCCGCAGACGCTGCTCTTCATCCCGCTCGCCGACATCGTGCGCGACCTGCAGCTTGGCAATACGCCGTGGGCGCTGATGCTCACCTATCCGACCTTCCTCATCCCGTTCTGCACCTGGCTCTTGATGGGGTACTTCAAGACCATCCCCAAGGAGCTCGAGGAATGCGCGCGCATCGACGGCGCGACGCGCTTTGGCGCCATGGTGCGCATCATCTTTCCGGTGGCGATTCCCGGCATCCTCTCGGCCGGCATCTTCGCCTTCACGCTGTCGTGGAACGAGTTCATCTATGCCCTGATCTTCATGTCCTCCGCCGACCAGAAGACGGTTCCCGTCGGCGTGGTCTCCGAGCTGATTCGCGGCGACATCTTCTTCTGGGGCCAGCTGATGGCCGGGGCGCTGCTCGGCTCGGTGCCGGTGGCGATCGTCTACTCGTTCTTCGTCGAGTACTACGTCACCGGCCTCACCGGCTCGGTAAAAGGTTAAAGCGCAAGGCTGAAATGGCGAACGTCACGATCCGCGACCTGAACAAGAAGTACGAGAACGGCTTTCATGCGGTGAAGGACGTGAATCTCGAGATCCGCGACAAGGAGTTCGTGGTGCTGGTCGGGCCTTCGGGCTGCGGCAAGACCACCACGCTGCGCATGGTCGCGGGCCTGGAGGAAATCACCTCGGGGGAGATCCGCATCGGCGACCAGGTGGTGAACGACCTACCGCCGATGGACCGCAACATCGCCATGGTGTTCCAGAACTACGCGCTCTACCCGCACAAGACCGTGTTCGATAACATGGCCTTCGGCCTGCAGATGCGCGGCTACGCCAAGCCCGACATCGACAAGCGGGTGCGCGAGACGGCGGAGATGCTCGGCATCCAGCCGTTGCTCGAGAGGAAGCCGCGGCAGCTTTCCGGCGGGCAGCGCCAGCGGGTCGCCGTCGGACGCGCGATCGTGCGCCACCCGCAGGTGTTCCTGTTCGACGAGCCGCTCTCCAACCTGGACGCGCAATTGCGCGTCCAGATGCGGGTGGAACTCAAGCGGCTGCACAAGCGCCTGGAAACCACGGCCATCTACGTGACGCACGACCAGGTCGAGGCGATGACGCTCGGCGACCGGGTGGTGGTGATGAAGGACGGCCGCGTGCAGCAGGTGGGCGAGCCGCTCGAGCTCTACGGCAAGCCGGCCAACAAGTTCGTCGCCAGCTTCATCGGCTCGCCGGCCATGAACTTCGTCGACATGTCGATCAACAGTGAGGGCGTGGCCGAGACCGAAGGCCTGCGCTTGCGGGTGCCGGACCGGATTCGCTCCCGCAGCGGGCAGCGCCTGACGCTGGGCGTGCGCCCGGAAGCCCTGCGCATCGCCAATGGGTCAGATGAGGGCTCGGACGTGGACAGCTTCGCGACCACGGTGGATGTGGTCGAGCCCCTGGGCAACGAGATCCTGCTCAACTTCCGCGCCGGCGGCGTGGCGATGGTGGCGCGCGTCGATCCGAGCGTGCGGGTGAAGATGAACGACACCATCCGCCTCGCTTTCGATCCGCAGCGTCTGCATTTCTTCGACGGCACGACTGAAGCCGCAATTTGAAATTCCGGTAGCAGACGCGCACTTCCACGTCTGGGATCCGCGGGCGCACTACTATCCCTGGCTGTGCGACCCGCGTCCGATCGCCTTCCGCTACGGCGACTACGCCGCGCTGCGCCGGCGCTACCTCGTAGACGACTACCGGGCGGACAGCGCCGGCTGGCCGGTCGCCAAGGGCGTCTACGTCGAGGCCGAGTGGGACCCGCGCGATCCGCTCGGCGAAATGCTCTTCATCAAGAGCCTGAGAGAAAAAGCAGCATTCCCCACGGTGGCCATCGCCCAGGCATGGCTCGACCGGGACGACGCTGCCGCCGTGCTCGAAGCGCAGGCGGGGCACGCGTTCGTGCGCGGCATTCGCCACAAGCCGAAGCCCGGCATGATGGACGATGCGAAATGGCGCGACGGCTATCGGCGCCTCGCCCCGCTCGGGCTGCACTTCGAGCTGCAGGCGCCGTGGCGCCAACTGGAGGAAGCGGCGCGCCTGGCGGGCGATTTTCCGCAGACCACCCTCGTGCTGAACCACACCGGCCTGCCCTCCGATCAGGATCTTCCGGATTGGAGCAAAGCGATGGCGCGGCTCGCGGCATGCCCCAACACCGCCGTGAAAATCTCCGGCCTGGGCAACGTTCAGCGCAAGCGCGAGGTTGTGCTGGCGACGATCGAGCTCTTCGGCGCCGACCGCGCAATGTTCGCGAGTAATTTCCCGGTCGACAGCCTGCGCGCCAGCTTCGACGCCATCTATTCCGGCTTCGACGACTTCACGCGCGACTTCTCCGAGAGCGAACGCCGCGCGCTATTCCACGACAACGCGGTGCGCCTCTACCGGATGGGCTCCGGGCGTTGAGCCCGCATCTTTGCCATCTTGGCGGCGAGCAGTAGCGCCGCCCGCGCCGCGCCGACATTCGCCACCCCTTTGCCGGCGATGTCGTAAGCAGTGCCATGCGCCGGCGTGCAGATGGGGAACGGGAATCCACCGAGCAGCGTGACGCCCCGGTCGAATCCCATCAGCTTCATCGCGATCTGCCCCTGATCGTGGTACATCGTCAGCACCGCGTCGAACTGGCCGGCCTTGGCGCGCACGAACACCGTGTCGGCGGGGTACGGCCCATCGGCCGGCAGCCCTTTCGCCTTGGCCTTGCGCACCGCCGGCTCGATGATGTCGATCTCCTCGCGGCCGAAGTTGCCGCCGTCGCCGGCGTGCGGGTTGAGCGCAGCGACGCCGATGCGCGGCGGCTCGAATCCCGCCGCCCGCAGCGCCGTGGCCGTCAGCTCGAGCCCGGCAACGATCCGGTCGATGGTCAGCGAGGCGGCGACTTGCGACAGCGGGATATGCGAGGTGACCCTTGCATTCCAGAGCCCTTCGAGGATGTTGAACTCGGTCGCGACGCCCTTGAAGCCGAGCACGCCGGCGGTGAAGCCGATCTCGTCCTCGTAGGACGCGTCGGCAAGGCGCATCGCCTGCTTGTTGAACGGCGTGAAGCACACGGCGCTCGCCTTGCCATCGGCCACCATGCGCAGCGCATGGCGATAGTTCGCGAGCGCGGACGCCCCGCCCTCCTTGGTCGCGACGCCCCGCTTGATCGTTGCCGGGTCGAGGTGCTTCAGATCCACGAACTCGTCCGGGGCGGCGGACTTGCCCGCGACCTTTACCCCTTCGTCGTAGACGCGCCGATCGCCGATCACGACGACGCGCGCCGCTGCGCGCACCTCGTCGAGCGCGACCACCTTGGCGGTGAGCTCGGGACTGATGCCTGCCGGATCGCCCATCGCGAGCGCAATTACGGGTTTGTCCAAGTGCATCTCCTCAGGGATTCCCCAGCGCCAGCCTCGGGATCCAGGTCGTGATCGCTGGGATATAGGTGATCAGCAGCAACGTGATCGCCAACGGGATGTAGAAAGGCATCATCTCCTTCAGCACTTCCTTCATCGTCACCTTCGCAATGTCGGCGACCAGGAATAGCGCCAGCCCCATTGGCGGCGTCAGCAGCCCGATCATGAGGTTGAACACCACCACCATGCCCAGGTGCACCGGGTCCACGCCGGCCGCGACCAGCGGTTTGGCGATGATGGGCGCGATGACCAGGATGGCGGTGGTGCTGTCGAGGAACATGCCCACCACCAGCAGCAGGATATTGACGATGAGCAGCAACACGTACGGGTTGGTCGAGATCCTGAGCATCAGCGCCGTCAGCTGCTGCGGCACGCCCTCCACGGAGAGTATCCAGCCGAACAGCGCCGCCACCGCGACGATGAGCAGGATGCCGGAGGAGGAGCGGATGGTCTCGTAGCTCGCGTCGAAGATGCCTTTCCAGGTCAACTCGCGGTAGAACAGGCTGGAGATCAGCAAGGCATACAGCACGGTGACGGAGGCGATCTCCGTCGGGGTGAAAAAGCCCATCAGCATGCCGGCGATGAGGATCACCGGCGCCAGGATCGCCGGCAGCGCCGGCTTGAAGTCGCGCCACAGCTCGGCCCGGGTCGGCCAGTGCTCGGTGCGCGGATACCTGCGCCGCAGGGCGAGCCAGCCGGTCATGAGCATCAGCATGATCACGCACAGGATGCCCGGCAGGATGCCGCCGAGCAGCAGCTGGATCACCGACACGCCGGTGACCGTGCCGTAGATGATGAGCGGGATCGACGGCGGAAAGATCGGCCCGACGATGGCCGAGGAGCTCGTCACGGCGGCGGCGAACGGCGCACTGAAGCCCTTGTTGCGCATCGCGTCGATCTCGATGCGCCCGAGGCCGCCGATATCGGCGAGCGCCGAGCCCGACATGCCGGCGAAGATCAGGCTGCCGAAGATGTTCACCTGCGCGAGGCCGCCCGGCAGGCGGCCGACGGCGGTGTCGGCGAACTGGTAGATGTAGCGCGAGATTCCTGCGCTGTTCATGACGCTGCCGACGAACAGGAACACCGGCACCGCGACCAGCGGGAAGGAGTCGAGCGCATACAGCGTGCGCTGAGCGACCAGGTCGAGCGGCAGGCCGTTGGCGAAGATGTAGACGAGGCACGGGATTGCGATCGCCAGCACGACCGGGAAGCCGAGCATGAACAGCACGAGGAACCCCAGGACGACGAGAAAGCCTTCCATCCCGGTCAGGTCAGCACAGTCTGCTTCGCTTCAGGACGCCGGGCACGCCAGGTGTGCGCCAGCATGGCGAGCGTTTCGAGCACCAGCAGCAGCGAGCCCACCACCAGCGGCGCGAAGAAGAGCCAGAACGGCATTTCGAGGATCGGCGTCACGCTGTTCAGGTTGCGCGTTACGGTTACGACCGAGGCGACGAGCAGGATGCCGAATACGGCGACCCCGGATGCCTCGATCGCCAGCTGCAGCAGCCAGCGCGGCCGCGCCGGCACCAGCGCCTGGAACTCCTCCATGCGGATCTGCCCGCCCTCCCGGGTGACGTAGGAGGCGGCGAGGAACGTGAGGCAGATGAGGAAATACTTGGCGAGCTCCTCCGCGCCGGCGAGCGGCACATTGAACACGCCGCGCATCGTGATCTGAGCGAGCGGCGTGACGATGAGCGCGGCGAGGAGGACGAAGCTTGCCCTCCTCACCGCTGTTCTCATGAAGTTCAAGCTATTTGACGGCTCGGATCTGCTCGATGTACTTGCCCCACTCGGGGAAGTCCTTGTTCACCTGCGTGAGCACTGACTTGCGGAAGCCCTCCACGTCGAGGCCGTCCTTCTGCTCGACGAAGACCATGCCCTTCGCCTCGAGGTCCTGGCGGTACTTGGCCGCGGTCTCACGGTCCCAATCGAGCGTCTTCTTGCCGACCTCGACCATGGTGTCCTCCATGATCCTGCGGTCGGCGGCGGGCAGCTTCTGGTAGACGCCCTCGTTGATGAACACCGAGAGGATGGACTGCATGTGGCCGGTGAGCATCACGTACTTCTGCACCTCGTAGAGCTTGAGGTTGTAGATGTTCGGCAGCGGGTTCTCCTGGCCGACCACCAGGCCGGTGGCGAGCGCGGTGGCAAGCTCGGACACCTCCACGGGCGTGGCGACCGCGCCCATGCCGGTGAGCATCGAGGACCAGAGCTTGATCGGCACGCCGCGGTACTTCTTGCCCTGCATGTCCTTCACGGAGAGCACCTTCTCCTTCGAGGTCAGCTGGCGCGTGCCCTGGAACAGCGCGGCGACGATGCGCATGTTGCCCTTCTGCACCAGCTCCTGGTTGATCTCGCGCAGCGCCGGCGAGAGCTTCGGGTCGGTCGCGCGCATCGCGTGGTCGGCGTCGCGGTACATGAACGGCGTGTTGAAGACCGCGGTGTTGGGCACGATCCGGCCGAGCGAGCCGAAGTCGTGGTGGCCGATGGCAATGGCGCCCGAGCGCACGCCGTCCACCATCTCGTTCACGCCGCCGAGCTGCGAGTTGGCGAACACCTGGATCTCGAGGCGGCCGTTGGTGCGCTCCTTGACCAGCTTCGCCACTTCGTCGGCGTAGAGCGTCTGCGGCGCGTTCGCCACGCCGACGTGGGCGTAGCGCAGCTTTGTTTGCGCATTTACAGAGAAAACCGCCAGGGTCAGTGCGACACCGATGAATAGTTTCATTTCCCCTCCTTTTCATAGAGCTTGAAGATTGCCGCGGTATCCAACTCGGAATGACCGCGATGCACGAGCATCCTGTAGAGCGAGAGCGCCTCGCCCATCATCGGCGCCGGCGCCTTCAGGGCGCCGGCGAATTCATTGACCATCTCCAGGTCTTTCAGCAGCTGCCGGGCGTAGCCCTGCGGCGCGAAGTCGCGCTTCACCATGCGCGGGTAGAGCTTCTGCAGCAGGCTGCCGTCGGCGTGTCCGCCGGCAAGACATTCCGGCACGCGCGCCGCATCGATTCCCGCGGCTTCGGCGAGCACCAGCGCCTCGGCCATGACGGCGTGACCGCAGCCGACGATGAGCTGGTTGATCATCTTGGCGACCAGGCCGCTCCCCGGCGGCCCCATGTGCGTGAAGCGCCCGGCGATGTCCGCCATGAGCGGCTGCACGCGCGCGATGTCGGCGGCTTCGCCGCCCGCCATGATCGTCAGTGTCCCGCTGCCCGCGGCCGGCGGCCCGCCGGATACTGGCGCATCCACCCAGCCGCAGCCGGTTTTCGCTTTCAGTTTGTCCGCGAACGCCTTGCCCTTGTCGACCTTGATGGTCGAGAAGTCCATGACGACCTGCGGAGGCTTGACCGCGCTCGCAACGCCCCCCTCACCGAACACGGCCTGCTCCACGGCCTGCGTCGTCGGAAGGTTCAGCAAGACGACCTCGACCCCGGTTGCCGCTTCACCCGGCGATTGCGCCGGTTTCGCTCCGGCAGCCTGAGCGGCCCTGGTCTTCTCGGCAACGATGTCGTATGCCGTCACCGAGTGCCCGCGCGAAAGCAGCCGCTTGACCATCGGCAGCCCCATGAGGCCAACGCCTACGTATCCCAGGCGCATCAGAAAGCGATGACCCCTTTGCCGGTCGACTGGGTGTCGAACACGCGGTAGGCCTCGCCGGCCTGGTCGAGCTTCCAGCGGTGGGAGAAGATCTTCTCCAGGTCGATCCTGTTGTCGACCACGAAGCGCGCGCATTCCGCCTGGCCCATCGCGCTGAAGGTCCACGAGCCGATGATGGTGAGCTGCTTGCGCAGCATGTCCGGGCTGACGTTGATCGTCACGTCGCCGCCCTCGCCGACGAAACAGACCGTGCCCCAGGTCTTGGCCGAGCGAATCGCCGCAATGCGGGCCGCCGACGCTCCGGTGGTATCGATCGCGAGATCGACGCCCTCGCCTCGCGTGAGCTCCTTGATCTGTTCTTCCGATTCCAATGCGACATCGGCGCCGAACTGCTTCGCCAGCGCACGTCGCTCGGCGTTCTTCTCGATCGCAATCACTCGCGCGCCCATCTTCGCGCCGAGCAGCGTCGCGCTGATGCCGACCGGTCCTTGGCCGAAGACGGCGAGCGTGGAGCCGCCGGCGAGGTTCATGCGCCGCAGCGCGCCGTAGGCCGTTCCGGTGCCGCACGAGACCGCGGCCCCGGCAACGAAAGAGAGCTCGTCAGGCAACGGCACCAGCGTGCGGGCCGGCACCTTCAGATACTGCGCATGGCCGCCGTGCGCGGTGACTCCGTACACGGTGATGCCGGCCTTGCAGAGCTGCGACCAGCCGACCCGGCAGTGCTTGCAGACGCCGCAGCCGGAATAATGGTGGTCCATGACGCGCTGGCCGATCGGCGCTTCCTTCTCCGAGACGCCCGGGCCCCGCGCCGCGACCACGCCGCAGGGCTCGTGACCGCCGATGAAAGGCTCGGCATCGGCACTGAAGCCGAGCGACTTCTGCGCTTCGCCTGGCGGCGAGCGGTAGAACTTGAGGTCCGAGCCGCACATCCCCGAAGCCTTCATCTCGATCACCACCTCGCCCGGACCCGGCGTCGGGTCGGGGAAATTACGGATCTCGATTTTCCGGTCGCCGAGGAAGACCGCGCCACGCATCTCCGCTAGCCCTCGTACTGCAGCACGTTCAGGCCGGCATTCCAGTCGGTGACGTACATCAGGCCATCGGGCATGACATAGATGTCGGCGGTCTTCGCCGCCAGCGTCACCTTCGGCCGCGGGTCGATCATCCTCTTCGGCGCGGGCGGCGCCCAGTAGGCGACTTCCTTCGGCGCGAACTGGTCCTTGATGTCGAAGATGCGCACACCGGCGTTGTTCCAGGTGGCGAAGATCATGTCCTCGCTCTGCATCGACCCGGGACGGTTCTCGTGCAGGTTGTGCGGGCCGAAGGTGCCGGGCGCCGCGCAGTAGTCGCGATCGCGCGGCGTCGGCAGCGTGGCGATCGGCACCGGGTTCTGCGGCGCGCGCATGTCGAGCACGAAGGTATGGAACAGACCCTTGGCGCACTTCTCGGCGTTCGCCTCGTCGGCGACCACCGCCAGGTTGCGTCCGGGCAGCGGCACCGCGGTGTGCGTGCCGCCGGGGAACGGCGGCGACCAGTTGATGTGCGAGAGCAGCTTGGGATTGCGTGCGTCGCTCACGTCGTGCACCGTCAGCCCCGCGTCGCGCCAGGAGGCATAGCCGCGATCGCCGGAGACGATCATGTGGTGCAGCGCCGAGCGCCGGCCGGGCCCGAGGACCGGCTTCTCGCCCGCCGCCCGGTTCATCCCCGGCAGCGCCCAGCGCGAGACGATCTCGGGCTTGGTGATGTTGTTCAGGTCGACGATGCACAGGATATGGTCGGTGAAGCCGTCGAAGTGCGCCGAGACATAGGCGTAGCGCCCGCCGGTCCAGAAGGTGCGGTTGACGCCCAGGCCGGGGATTTCGAGGAAGGCGATCTCGCGCAGCTCGCCGGGCTTGGAGATGTCGTGGATCGCGAGACCGGAGCGGAACTTGCCCTTCTTGGTGATGCTGTCGGCGAGGTTGTTCTCGAAATAGCCGCGCTGGCTGTCGTAGGACTGCAGCGCGACGATGTTGGCGCCGTTGGAAGCGAGCAGCAGGTCGTTCGCCGTCTGCAGCTGGTGCGTGCGGGTGAGGTCGCCCTGCCCGAGGCTCCAGTAGTTCACCGGCTTCAGGTTGCGCGGATCGTTCGCGTCGAGGATCGTGATGCCGTTGCTGAACATGTGGCCGACGTACACGTGCTTGCGGTTGACCATGACCTGCACCGCGTCGGGACGGCCGCCCTGGTCGCTATAGGAGATGTGCTTGATGCGATGACCGATGCCCTGCGGCGGGATCGGTTCGCTTGAAGATGCGGCCGGTGCGGTGTTGCAGCCTGCCAGGCCCGACGTAGCAGCCAGGCCAAACAGCCCTTTGAGATGTTCGCGACGATTCATGGTCCCTCCCTTAAGCAGATTGTAGGGCGCGATTCACTCGCGGCAAGACTTGTTCGGCCATCAGTTGCATCGAGCGGCGCATGGCCTGCGGGTTGGCCCAGTCGTGGCCGCAGTAAAGGAGCGTGCCGAAGGGACCGATTTGCTCGCGAAAGGCGAGCAGGCGCTCCGTAACCTCGTTCACCGTGCCGGCGATGAGAAGCTGCGAGGTCAGGTACTCATCGGTCAGCGCGGCATCGGGGAGAGAGGGCTCGTGCTTGAAGAGCGCGCTGCCGCGGGTCTTCTGCGCCTTGCGCTGCAGGTTGCGGAAGTAGTAGGCGAAAGGATTGCCCGGATCGCGCGTCATGCGGCGCAGGGTCGCTTCGTCCTCGGCGACAAAGATGCTCTTCGCCACGCGCCAGTCCTCGCCTTTCGCCTCGCGCCCGGCGCGAGCGCAACCCTCGACGTACTTGGGCCAGTGCGTCTTCACCACCCAGGGCTGGACGAAGTTCGCCGAGATCGGCGTCCAGCCGCGCGCCGCGGCGGCGGCGATGCCGTTCGAGTCCGGCAGGATCGCCGTGACGACGATCGGCGGGTGCGGCTTCTGGAACGGCCGCAGCATCCCGCCCATGCCGAGGTCGGGCACCCAGGTGCGCTCGGTGCTGAGCTGCCATCGCTTCCCCTTCAGGCGATACGGCGGCTCCTGCGTCCACAGCGCGATCATGTGCTCCATCGATTCGACGAAGATCGCGTTGCGGTCGGCGTCCATCGTTTCCATCATTTCCGCGTCGGAAGGCAGGCCGCCCGGCCCGACGCCGAGGATAAAGCGCCCTTCGAGAAGGGTGTCGACCATCGCGATCTCGGCGGCGGTCGTCGCCGGATGACGATTCGCCAGGTTGACGGTACCGCTGCCGAGCTTGATGCGCTTGGTGTCGCGCGCCAGCGTGGCGATGAAGATGAGGCAGGAGGTGATGGTCTCGGCGAGATCGGTGACGTGCTCGCCGATGAACGCTTCCTCGAAGCCGAGCTCTTCGGCGAGCAGCACCGCTTCGCGATCCTCGGCGAGCGTCTGCCGCCAGTCCCTGCCGACCGGATGCAGCGGCATGGTGAAGAAGCCGAGCTTCATTTCCTCAGCAGCGGGTCAGCCGCTCCTTGCACGTGCGCAGCACCTCGTCCGGGTCGCGCTTCCACCAGTCGAGCTCGGAAAAAATCTCGACCTCCTGGAAGCCCGTGTAGCCCGCGCCCTCCACCCAGGAGCGGATCAGCGGCAGGTCGATGACGCCGTCGCCCATCATGCCGCGATCGTTGAAGAGATCGCGGGTTGCCGGCAGCCAATCGCAGATGTGGTAGCCGAGGATACGCCCGCGCCCGCGCGCGATCTGCGCCGCGAGCTTGGGATCCCACCACACGTGATAGACGTCGACCGCCACGCCGACGCCTTCGCCCAATGCGTCGCACATGTCGAGCGCCTGCTCGAGCGTGTTGACCGCGGCGCGGTCGACCTGCATCGGGTGCAGCGGCTCGATGGCGAGCGGCACGCCGGCCTTGCGCGCCTCGGGCAGCACCTGGGCGATGCAGTCCTGGATGCGCTTCCTGGCGGAGGCAAGGTCCTTCGATCCCTCCGGCATGCCGCCGACGACCAGGATGAGCGCCGGCGCGCCGAGCACGTGCGCCTCCTCGATCGCGCGCAGGTTGTCGTCCTGCCAGTTCTTTTCGGCAAAGAAGCCGCCGCGGCACAAGCCGGTGACGGTCAGGCCGTGAGAAGAAATTCTTTTTTTGGTCTCGTTCAAACCGAGGGCGGCGACTTGGTCGCGCCAGGGGGAAATTCCCCGGATGTCGTGCCGCGCGCAGCCTTCGATGATACGGGCGAGGTTCCATTGCTTGCGAACGGTCGCGGTGTTCAGCGACAGGTTCACTTGAGGAATTCGGGAGAGACGATCCTCGGCAGAAAGAGCGAGAAATCCGGCCAGACGATCACCAGGATCAGCACGCCGAGCATCGGGATGAGCATCAGGAGCGTGTCCTTCAGGGCGTCGATCATGCGCATGCCGGCGACCGAGCAGGCGATCATCAGGCACAGGCCGTAAGGCGGCGTCACCAGGCCGAAAGCGAGCGAGACGATGCCGATCATGGCGAACTGCACCGGGTCGAGGCCCGAACCGGCGGCGAGCGGCTGCAGGATGGTGCCGACGATGATAATCGCCGGGATGGCGTCGAGGAAGCAGCCGACCACCAGGAACACGAAGGCGATGAAAAAGCCGGTGCCGATCGGGCCGAGGTGCCAGGCCGAGACGCCGGCGAGGATCGCCTTCGGGATCTGGTAGTAGGCGAGCAGCCAGCCGAACGCCGATGCGGTGCCGACGCAGAAGAGCGCGACTGCAGCCAGCCGACCGGTGTCGGAGAGCGCCTCGTTCAACCCCTTCCAGGTGAGTTCGCGATAGAAGAAAGCGCACAGCAGCATTGCGTAGATCACCGCGATGGCGGCGGACTCGGTGGCGGTGAACCAGCCTTTGCCGCCGACGATGATGATCGGCATCATCAGCGCCGGCATCGACACCGCGGCCGAGGAGAGGAACTCCTTGAACGTCGCGCGCGGATAGGTCGGATAGCCACGCGCCTTGGCGTAGACGTGCACGGTGGCCATCTGCACCAGGCCGATGGCAAGCCCGGGGATGATGCCGGCGAGGAACAGAGCGCCGATCGACACCGTGAGCACGCCGCCCCAGACGATCATCAGGATCGACGGTGGGATGATGACCGCCAGCACCGCCGAAACGGCGGTGATCGCCACCGAGAAGCTGTCGTCGTAGCCTTCCTTCCGCTGCGCCTCGATGAAGATCTTCGACTGGCTGGCGGCGTCGGCGGTCGACGAGCCGGAAATGCCGGCGAAGAAGATCGACAGCACCACATTGACCTGCGCCAGGCCGCCGGGAAAGTGGCCGACGATGGTGCGCGAGAAATGCATCAACCGATCGGTGATGCCACCGACGTTCATCAGGTTCGCCGCCAGCAGGAAGAACGGCACCGCCAGCAGGATGAACGAGTTGTAGGCGTTGAAGGTCTCCTGCACAAGCTGCATCGAGTCGAGGCGCGGCTCGATCACCAGGATCGGCAGGCAGGCGAGGCCGAGCGCGAACGCCACCGGCACGCGCAGCGCCATCAGCGCGAAGAACACGCCGAACAGGATCCAGGTTGCTGCGACGGGCGAGAGGACCGCGCCGCCGGTCATATCGCCTCCGCGTGGGGCTGGCTGTCCTGCTTTGGCAGCGGCACGCCGGTCACCAGCACACGCAAGTGGTCCCAGGCCTGCTCACCGATAAATAGCACCCACGTCACGCCGGTGACCGGCCAGGCGATGTGGATCATCCACAGCGGCAGCTCGGCGAGCTCCGAGATGCGGTTCCAGGCGAAGGCGGTAAACTCGTAGCCCGCCCAGACGAACACCAGCGCGAAGATCAGCACCGCGAGGTCGGCCACCAGGCGAAGAGCCGCATCAGCGCGCGGCTTGAGAATCGGCCACATGTCCACCTCGAAGTGCCGGCTCTCGCGCACCCCGAGCATGGCGCCGATCATCACCGTCCAGACCAGGAAGAAGCGCGCCATCTCCTCGGTCCAGATGTAGCTCGGGATCAGCTCGGTGTAGCGCGAGAAGATCTGCAGGGAAACCGGGAAGATCAGCACCGCCACCGAGACGGCGAGCGCCCAGGACAGCAGGCGCCCGTACCAGAAGGTTATTTTTCTATACATGAAAAAGCGGCGACGCTCGCGCGCCGCCGCCGCTCCCTTTCAGACGCTACTTGAGCGCGTTGATCTTGGCGTAAATCTGGTCGGCGCCGATTTCCTTGGCGTAGGCCTCCATGACCGGGTCGGCGAGTTTCTTCATCTGCGCGCGATCGCTGAACTTCACGCGCGTCAGCTTGCCGGCCTTCTCCAGCGCGATCAGCTTCTGATCGTCCTCGCTCGACTCGAGCTTGCGGCCGTAGGCGCCGGCTTCCTTGCCGGCCTTGATGATCGCCTGCTGCATGTTCTTGTCGAGCTTGTTGAAGGTCTTGGTCGAGAAGCAGATCGGCCGGATGGTGATCGCGTGCTGCGTCATCGACAGCTGCGGCGCGACCTCGTAGAACTTCATCTGCTCGACGCCGGCGGCCTCGTTCTCGCCGGCCGAGATGAC
Organism: Betaproteobacteria bacterium; assembly: GCA_034668045.1. GTDB lineage: Bacteria > Pseudomonadota > Gammaproteobacteria > Burkholderiales > SG8-39 > SCGC-AG-212-J23. The sequence goes on from JAXDQC010000075.1 coordinate 37,623, forward strand.
GCCGTTCTGGATGGCGTTGTAGATCTCGTTGTAGGCGATCACGGTCGGCGCCATGCCGATGGCGGCGAAGGTCTTCGACCAGATCGGCGCGCCCTGCACCCGCACCTTGAGGCCCTTCATCTCCTGCAGGTTCTTCACCGGCTTGTTGACGAAGATGTTGCGCGTGCCGCCGCCCGCGTAGCCGATCAGCATCACCTCGGCCTTCTGGTTGATCTCGTCGGCGACCGGCTTGAGCAGGTCGGCGTCGAGCACCTTGTTCCAGTGGTTCAGGTCGCGGAACAGGAACGGCGCGTCGATGAACGGCGCCGCTTTCGAGAAGGTCGACATGTGCGCCGGCGAGACGATGCCGTAGTCGACCGCCTTGCCCTGCGCCATGTACTCGAAGTACTGCTTCTCCAGGCCGAGCTCGCTGTTCTTGTGCAGCACCCAGGTGGTCTTCTTCCCGGAATACTTGTCGGTCAACTCCTGGAAGCGCACCAGCGCGCGCGTGAAGACGTGCTCGTCCGGAAACTGCACCGCGCCGTGCATCGTCAATTGCGCGCTGGCATTCGCCGAGAACAGCGCCGCGATCGCGGCAAAAAGAATTCCTCTCATGATTTCCTCTCCTCTTTGATGGTGATGCGCCACAGCGTGCGCGGATCGTTCGGATCGATCAGCGTCGCCGAATGCAGCAACGATGCATTGTCCCAGATAACCACATCGCCGACGCCGTATTTCAGGCGCAGCTGATACTTCTCCTGCGTCGAGTGCCACTTCAGCTCGTCGAGCAGATCGATCGCCTCGTCCTCGGGCATTCCCTCGATGCCGAAGGAACTGCCGGAGACTGCATAGAGCGACGTGCGCCCGGTGATGGGATGCTTCCTCGCGATCCGGTGTCGCACCCAGGCCATCTTCTGCTCCTGGTCCTCGTTCAGCACGGACGCAACGGTGCGCGAGGCTTTGTTCAGATCGTCGCGATTGCCGTAATGGTGCAGCGCAACTAGATCGGCGATTTTCTTCTTCATGCTCGACGGCAAATCGTCATAGGCGGCGCATTGATTCGCGAACAACGTGTCGCCGCCGACCTTCGGCACCTGGATCGAATACAGAGTAGTGCAGCGCGCCGGCACGTCGAGGTACGAGTAGTCGGTGTGGAAATACGTCCCCGCATCGGCGAGGCCGGTGGGCTTGCCGTCCTTCTGCACGTTGGAGAGGATGAGGATGTCGGCGTGCTCGGGGTGGTGGAACTGGTCGATCACGTGCGGCTCGGGCCGTCCGAATTGCCGCCCGAACTCCAGGAACTGCGTCGGGCTGAACTTCTGATTTCGGAACACCAGCACTTGGGAGGCGAAGAAAGCATCCCACACCTTGCGGAAGTCGCCGGGGATCCGGTCGGCTTCCGCGCCGAAGCCTGCAGTGAGGGGTCTAACTTCCACGGGTGAGCTTGCTAGATTCCATGCACCGCGAGGAGCTGCTTCATGCGCCGGCAGGCGAGCTCCGGGTCGGCGAGCAGCCCGGCCGCATCGGCGAGGCGGAAGAGCTCGCTCAGGTGCTGCACGTTGCGCGCCGACTGCTGGCCGCCGACCATGACGAAATGCTCCTGGTGGCCGTTAAGCCACGCCATGAATACCACGCCGGTCTTATAGAAACGCGTCGGCGCTTTGAAGATATGCCTCGATAGGGGGACGGTGGCTGCGAGCACCTCGTGGTATTCCGACTTCCTGCCTTCAGAAAGAAACCCGAGAGCCTGTGAAGCGGCGGGCGCGATCGAATCGAAGATGCCGAGCAGCGCGTCCGAGTAGCCCTGCGCGTCGCCCTCGATCAGCTCGGCGAAATTGAAATCGTCGCCCGTGTACATGCGCACGCCTTTCGGCAGCTTGCGGCGCATGACGATCTCCTTGTCCTTGTCCAGCAGGGAGACCTTGATGCCATCGACTTTTCTTTTGTTCTTTGCGATGACTGCAAGACAAACATCCATCGCCGCTGGATGGTCCTTCTTCCCCCAGTAGCCCTCCAGCGCGGGATCGAACATTTCCCCGAGCCAGTGGATGATGACCGGCTCTTTCACCTGCGAGAGGATGCGGTCGTACACCTTGCCGTAGTCGTCGGGCGATTTCGCCGAAGCGGCGAGCGCGCGGCTCGCCATCAGGATGATGCGGCCGCCGAGCTTCTCGATGGCCGTGCACTGCTCCTCATAGGCGGCGATGATCTTTTCGATCGAGTGATTGCCAGCCGGCAGGTGGTCCGTTCCGGCTCCGGAAGCGACAAAGCCGCCGCCCTCGGCGACTGAGCGGCGAATCAGTTCCAGGGAATTCGTCCAATCCAATCCCATGCCGCGCTGCGCGGTGTCCATCGCTTCGGCGACACCGAAGCCCCAAGACCAGAGATGCCGGCGATAGGCGAGCGTCGCGTCCCAGTCGATCGCCTGCTCGAGCCACGGGTCTTTCGTCGACAGCGGATCGGCAACAACGTGCGCCGCCGCGAGTGCTTTCCTCGTGAAGGGCTTCTTCGGCCGCTCGAACTTGCGGGGCTCTCGTACGGTGTATTCCCCGTCCGGCAGCTTGATCGTCAGAACGCTGTCGCGCTTCATGCTTTGAGTCTCGGCACGTCCAGCCATTTCCTCTGCTTCCAGCTCTTCAGCCCCAGCTCGGCGAGCTGCACGCCCTTGGCGCCCTCGAGCAGGCCCCAGCGGAACTTGCCCTCGCCGGCGACGTGCTTGAGGAACAGTTCCCACTGCACCTTGAAAGCGTTGTCGTAGCTCTCGTCGGGCACTTCTTCCCAGCCTTCGAAGAAATCGATCGGCTGCGGGATGTCGGGGTTCCAGACCGGTTTGGGTGTTTTCGAGTAATTCTGGATGAGGCAACGGCGTAAACCGGCAACGGCGCTGCCCTCTGTGCCATCGACCTGCAGCGTCAGGAGATCGTCGCGACGCACGCGCGCGTCCCACGAGGAATTGAAGTGCGCGACCACCCCGCCGGCGAGCTGGAACGTCGCATAAGCCGCGTCGTCCGCGGTGGCCCTGTACTTCTTGCCGTTCTCGTCCCAGCGCCAGGGAATGTGCGTCGCACCCAGGCACGAGACCGACTTCACCTCGCCGAACAGGTTGTCGAGCACGTAGCGCCAGTGGCACAGCATGTCGAGGATGATGCCGCCGCCGTCCTGCTTGCGGTAGTTCCAGGACGGCCGCTGTGCGGGCTGGCGGTCGCCTTCAAAAACCCAGTAGCCGAACTCGCCACGCACGGAAAGAATCCTGCCGAAAAATCCCGCCTCACGCAGTTTCGCCAGCTTCAGCATGCCGGGCAGCCAGAGCTTGTCCTGCACCACGCCGTGCTTGATGCGCGCCTTCTTGGCCGCAGCGTAGAGGCTGTTCGCTTCCGCCAGGGTGGTCGCCACCGGCTTCTCGCAGTACACGTGCTTGCCGGCGGCGATCGCGCGCTTGAGAAGCGTCGGCCGGAGCTGGGTCGAGGCGGCATCGAAGAAGATCTCGTCCTTCGACTGCAGCGCCTTGTCGAGGTCGGTCGTCCAGCGCTCGATGCCATGCTTCTTCGCCAGCTCCTCGACCTTGGCGGCGTTGCGACCGACGAGGATCGGATCGGGCATCAGGCGCGTTCCATCCTTCAGCGCCACGCCGCCCTGCTTGCGGATCTCGAGGATCGAGCGGATGAGGTGCTGGTTCATCCCCATCCGGCCGGTGATGCCATGCATGATGATGCCGATTCGCTTCACGCCATCTCCTTCATTGCGTTCCAGTCGGGCATGGCGCGGCTGGCATATCCCGGGCAGTCGAGACTTTTCATCGCGATCATGCCCTCGGAAATTTTCAGGCGTACCGCGCCATGACTGCGTTCGTACAGATCCGGATGATTGGAAAGAAACCCTTCCTGCTCGCTCTCGGGAAGGCCCGTCATGCCGTTCACGTAGTGGTGGCCGTTGCGCTCGACGTGCGTCAGCCCGAGCAGAGAGACGAGCGCCAGATCCTGCTGCAGGGCGAGCCCGGCCTGGATCGTCAGGTCCTCGCCGGTCATGAAGTAGTCCTTGCCCCACTCCGCGCAGCGCGCGGCATTGATGAGCGACTTGTAGATGCCCTTGCAGGTCTTCGACGAGACGCCGCGATAGCCGAGGGCTTTCGCGCGCGGGAAGGCGTCGAGCGAATCGTCCGACTCGTCGATGATCACCGGCTTCTCCATCGCCACGGGCTTCGTCAGCGCCGTCTGCCGCTTGATCGGCTGCTCGATGAAGACGATGCTCGCCGCCAGCCTTTTCAGCTTCGGCTCCGCCTTGATCGCGCTCCACAGGGCGCGCACGCCCTCGATATCCTCGTACTGCTCGTTGCCGTCGAGGCTCGCGTGGTAGGGCTCCGCGATGCGGTCGAGCACGCCGGCGATCGCACTCAGACGCTCGACATCCGCCTTGACGTTGCCGCCCACCTTGAGCTTGAACCAGCGATGGCCGTAGCGGGCGACGACCTCCTCGAGCGTTTCCGGCAAGCCGTCGTTGACCCGCTGCTCCGCGGCGGTGATGGGATCGACCATTCCCACGGTATGGCGCGCCGCGATCTTGCCGCGCGGCTTCGGGAATTCGTGGCGCGGCTCCAGGCCGACGACATCGCGCCGGATCGCGTCGTAGAACGAAATATCCAGACCGCGACATAGTGCGTCGAGCACCGCGCGGTCGAGGATCGCCGGGCCGAAGTTCTCCACCAGGCCCACGGTCGGCCGCGAATGGCCGAAGGCGGTGTTCGACCCGGATGCGAGATATTCCTTTCCCGCCGCTCGCATCGAATCACGCAGCTGCTCGAAGTTGTCCTCGTTGCTGAGCGCTGGATTCTTGTCGAACCACTTCGGCGCCAGGAGCTCCGCCGCTGCCCCTTCCGCCTCCTTGCCGTTCTCGAGACGGATCCTCGCGCGCACGAAGGCCTGCGGCGCCTGGGTGAGCGTCACCACGCCGAAGCGGAAAGGCATGCGCAGCTTCACGTCCCGCTCGAAGAAGAGCACCTCGTCGATCGAAAATCGCATCAATCCATCGCCAGCACGCCCTTGGCCTTGAAGATGTCGCGGATGTGGCCGGCGTAGTCGTTGAACTTCGGCGGCAGCTTGTCCAGCCGCCGCGGCCGCGGCAGGTCGATGTCGAGGATCTCGACGATGCGTCCCGGGCGCGGGCTCATCACCACCACCCGGTCGGCGAGCAGCACCGCCTCGGGAATGCTGTGCGTGATGTGGAGGGCGGTCTTGCGCTTCTCCATCCACAGGCGCTGGATGTCCATCGAGATCTGCTCGCGCGTCAGCGCGTCGAGCGCGCCGAACGGCTCGTCCATCAGCAGGAGCGGCGGGTCGTGCACCAGCGCGCGGCAGATCGAAACCCGCTGGCGCATGCCGCCCGAAAGCTCATAGGGCTTGCGCGCCTCGAAGCCTTGCAGGCCGGTGGCCTCGATGAGATGGCGCGCGATCGGCTCGTACTTGGCCCGCTCGAGGCGGCGGATGTCGGCCTGCAGCATCACGTTGGAGAGCACGTCGCGCCAGTCGAGCAGGATCGACTCCTGGAAGACGATGCCGACGTCGGTCAGCGGCCGGTCGACGCGCCGGCCGCCGACGGTGATGCTGCCCGAGGTATGCGGCTGCAGCCCGGCCACCATCTTCATGATGGTGGTCTTGCCGCAGCCGCTCGGGCCGACGACCGCCACGAACTCCGACTCGCGGATGTCGAGGCTGACGTCGGCGCAGGCCTCGACCGGCCCCGTCTCGGTGTCGTAGACCTTGCCGACCCCCGCCAGCCGGATGTACGGCTGAGTCATTACTTCTTCGGCGTGTACGGCGCTTGCGACAGGTACTCGTTCGTGAAGTAGACGTTCACATCCGACTGCGGGCTCAGCTTGGCGAATGTCGACAGGAGGTCCTGCGAATCCTTCCAGTCGCCGGCGTCGGACCAGGCGATCGGCTTGCCCTTGGTGCGCTCGGTGCGAATGATCGTCATCGTGCCGTCGACCTCGAGCTTGGCGATCTCCTGGGTGAACACCGGCGCGCTCTTGCGGAAGATGTCGGCGGCCTCGTCGCGGTTATCGAACGAGTACTGCCAGCCGCGCTGCGAAGCGCGCAGGAAGCGGCGCAGCAGGTCCTGGTTCTTCGCCTCCTTCAGCCAGTTGTTGTTGGCGATGATGGCGCTGGATAGCGTGGTGACGCCGGCCATGTCGTACAGGCGCGTCCAGCCCATCTTCACACCCGACTGCAGTTGCATGCGCGGGCCCTGGTCCATGAAGTAGCCGAGCAGCGCGTCGGCCTGCTTGGCGAGCACCGCCTGCTCCTTCGCCGCCGGGTTGGCGACCGTGATCATCTGCACGTCCTCGACCTTCATGCCGAGCTTACCCATGAACGCCGTGAAGATCGCCAGGCTCGCGTCGCCTGCCGTGATGGCGATGCGGCTGCCCTTGATCTCGGAGATCTTGGTCGGCCGCGCCGCATCGGCGCGGTAGATGAAGGACATCGGGCTCTGCTGCAGCGTCACGCCCACCGCCTTGACCGGCATGCCGGCGGCCACGCCGCGCATCATGGTCGCGGCATCGACGTAGGCCACCGGGCTGGTCGAGTTGGCGACGAGCTGTGCCACGGTGGTCGAGCCGCTGCCTTCCTGGATCTCGACCTCGAGGCCCTCGGCGGCATAGAAGCCCTTGTCGCGGGCGACGAAGAACGGCGCGTGCTCGCCATAGAGCGTCCAGTTGAGACGGAACGGGAATTTCTCCAGCTTCGGTTGCGCAAATACCGGCGCCGTCAGCAGCAGCGCCATCAAACCAAGAATCAACCTCATGACTTCCTCCTCCTCGGGTGGAAAACGGTTACATCGTCCCTGCGTCCTCGCGCACGCGGTGCGTCACGTGCCACGGGATCAGGAGCTTCTCCAGAAACTCGACGGCATAGAAGAACACCAGGCCGATGATTGTCAGCGCGACGATGGTGGCGAACATCAGCGCGGTCTCCATGTTGGAATTGGTCACCAGCAGCAGGTAGCCGAGACCCTTGTCGGCGCCGACGAATTCGCCCACCACCGCGCCTGCCACCGCCAGGGTGGCCGCGACCTTGAGGCCGCTGAAGAGGTACGGCAGGCTGGTCGGCAGCCGGAACTGCGCGAACACCTGCCAGCGCGAGGCGCCCATCGAGCGGGCGAGATCGCGCATCTCGGCCGACATCGAGCGCAGGCCGACCGCGGCGTCGATCACGATCGGGAAGAACGAGATCAGGAAGGCGACCAGGATCTTGGGCGTGACGCCGACGCCGAACCACACCAGAAAGAGCGGCGCGATCGCCACCTTGGGCACCACCTGGAAGAACAGCATCTGCGGCGTGACGAAGCGATCGAAGCGCTGCGAGGCGGTGATGGCGATGGCGAGGGGAATCGCGACGCCCACCGCAAGCGCGTAGCCCAGCAGCATCTCGTAGGTGGTCACCCAGCCGTGGTAGGCGAGCTTCTGGTACTCGTCCATGAACACCAGCAGCACCTTCGAAGGCGGCGGCATCAGGTACGCCGGCACTTTGAGGAGCCGCACGCCCGCCTCCCAGACGGCGAGGAAAACAAGGATGCCGGCGAGCGGAATCAGCTTCTTCACGACAGCACTTTCTCGGCGCGCGCGTCCATCGCCACGCCAAGCCCAGGGCCCGCGGGCACCTGCACGCGATCTCGCACCGCGCGGAACGCGGCGTCCGATGTACCGCGGTCGGCAAGGTATTGCGGACCATTGAGCGCGGCCGGGAACTCGAGGCCAGCCCAGGCGAAGAGGTGGAGCGAGGCGGCGAGCGACAGGTCCGGATCGGTCAGCCCCGACGCAAACACGTACATCGCCTTCTCCTTCAGGAGGTCGACGATCTTCGCCGCCGGCCACAGGCCGCCGCAGCGGGCCACCTTCATGGCGATGCCGTCGAGCATGCCGAGCGCGATGAACTCCTCCGCCTCGACCGGCGAGACGATGCCTTCGTCCATCAGGATCGGCAGCGCGCCCAGGCGCTTGAGCGCCTGGTAGTCGCGCAGGCGGTTGGGCGGCAGCGGCGACTCGAAGGCGCGGAATCCCGCGTGCGCCAGGCGCGGCGCCATCTCGCGCGCCGTCGCGAGGTCGTAGTTGGTGTTGGCGTCCGCCCAATGGAAGCCCGCCGGCGCGAAATCGCGCACTGTGCGGATGAGGTCGCGGTCATACGCGGACGTCTGCGGCGGGCCGATCTTGACGTTGAAGCTGTCGTAGCCCGCGGCGCGCCCTTGCTCGAGCTGCTGCTCGGCCTTCTCGATGCGGTCGGCGTTCACCGTCCAGCTCAGCTTGATCTCGCTTTTGTCCGTTTTCCCGAGCAGCGAAGAAACCGGCTTGCCCGCCTGCTTTCCCCAAAGGTCGTGGCAGGCGAGGTCGATCGCCGCCTTGGCGAGCGGCTGGCCGACCGAGAACGACGGCCGGATGGCGCGTTCCATGCGTGCGTGCACTTCCGGGAGGTCACCGGGGGCGGCGCCGATCACCGCGGGCGCGAGGTATTGGCGCAGCGTGCTCTCGACACTCTCCGCGGTTTCGTAGGTCCAGGTTTCGACCGGCACCGACTGGCCCCAGCCCTGCACACCGTCCTCGTCGGTCAGGCGCACCAGCACCGACGGGCGGACGCCCGTCTTGAAGAACTTGAATTCTCCCACCAAGGGGTAGTCGAGACGGCCGGCCTCCACGCGCGCGATCCTGGTCATGGCTGGCGCACCGCGTTGAGGATCATGGCCGTGTTGTGGCGCGCGCGCTTTGCAAGCGCACTGCCGCTCATCAGGTCGCGCTTGAAAATCTGCGCCAGCGTGTAGCGGTTGCTCAGGTAGAAATAGCCCTCGCCCGCGATCGAGATGTAGAGCTGCACCGGGTCGATGCCGGAACGGAACACGCCCTCGCGCTCGCCGCGGCGCAGGATGCCGCGCAGCGTCTCGACCAGCGTCGAGTGCATCTCGGGAACGCGGCGCGAGCGGCGCACGTGCCGGCCCTTGTGCAGATTCTCGCTGTTGAGGAGGGTCAGGAACTCCGGGTGCTCGAGGAAGTAGCGCCAGGTGAACTCGACCAGACGCTTCATCGCCTCGCGCGGCTCCAGATGCTCCAGGTCGAGCGCCCGCTCGGCCGCTCGGATGTGCGCGTAGCGAGCTTCGAGCGCGGCGAGGAACAGGTTGTCCTTGTCGCGGAAGTAGTAGTAGAGCATCCGCTTGTTCGCCGCCGCGCGCTTGGCGATGCGATCGACGCGCGCGCCGCCAAGGCCGTAGCGCGCGAACTCCTCGGTCGCCGCCTCGAGGA
>JAXDQC010000076.1:0-5432 GCA_034668045.1 Betaproteobacteria bacterium
TAGCGATGGGCTCCGGCGCCCAGATCGCTCTTCATCCGTCGCGCGCCACGCGGGGAGCCGGCGTTGCGCTCGCGATCGGGATGCACTTGGCCATCGGCGCAGCGCTGATTTCCTACCAGCCGGCGCGCTCCGCGTTGCTCAATGCCGCGCCGATCATGGTGAGCCTCATCACTCCATCCCGACCGGATCCCAAGCCGATCGAGACGCCGCCGAAGCCCAAACCCGTCGTCAAGCCGCATCTCAAGCCTCCCGAGCCCCTGCCGCTGATTGCCGCTCCCGTGGAGGCGCCGTCGCCTTCGCCCGTCCTGGTGGCGCCCCCGCCGCCGCCGCCCGAGCCGATCGCGGCAGCGCCGGAACCCGCATTCACCGCGCCGATCTTCGCCGCCGACTATCTCGACAATCCGCCGCCCGTCTATCCCGCGCTCTCGCGCCGCGTCGGCGAGCAGGGCCGGGTGGTGCTGCGCGTGCTCGTCGGTCCGAAGGGCAAGGCCGACGACGTCGAGATCCGCAGCTCGAGCGGGCACTTCCGACTCGACGAGGTGGCGCGCGACACGGTTCGCCGCTGGCGCTTCGTGCCGGCGAAGCGAGGCGAGCAAGCCGTGCCGGCGTGGGTCCTGATCCCGATTTCTTTCAAGCTGGAAGGCTAGGCGCGTGCAGACCCAGATCGGCTTCGCTCACTTCCTCGCCCAGACCGACGCCGTCGGCGGGACCCTGCTCGCGTTCCTGCTGCTGATGTCGACCGCGAGCTGGTACCTGATCGTCACCAAGGCGCTCGCGCACTGGATGGAGCAGCGGCGCAGCGCCGGCTTCCTCGAGATTTTCTGGAACGCGCCGTCGGTCGCCGTCGTGCAGCACCGCCTCGAGGAGCGCCACCCTGACGAGCCGTTCTCGCACCTCACCTGGCACGCCATCGTCGCCTCGCAGCACCACCAGCGGCACGGCAGCAACCGCCTGAACGAGGCGGGGTCGACCTCGGACTTTCTCACGCGGGCCATGCGGCGCGTCATCGACGAGGACACGACACGCCTCGAGTCGGGCCTCAGCCTGCTCGCTTCAGTCGGCTCGACCGCACCCTTCGTCGGCCTGTTCGGCACTGTGTGGGGCGTTTATCACGCGCTCGTCGCGATCGGCCTTTCCGGCCAGGGAACGCTCGACAAAGTGGCGGGGCCGGTGGGCGAGGCCCTGATCATGACCGCGCTCGGCCTCGCGGTGGCGATCCCTGCGGTGCTCGCCTACAACGCCTTCGTACGCTCGAACCGCATGGTGCTCGCGCGTCTCGATGCGTTCGCCCACGATCTCTTCGCGGTGCTGACCACTGGCTCGCATCTCGGCGGCATCGGTGCGGTCGTGCCCTTGAAACCCGCCGCGGTGAAAGCCTGAGCATGGCCTTCGGCGGCTTCGACAAGGGCGGCGGCCAGGCGTCCATGGCGGAGATCAACATGATCCCGCTGATCGATGTGATGCTGGTGCTGCTCGTCATCTTCATCATCACCGCGCCGCTGCTCACGCATGCAGTCAAGGTCGATCTGCCCAAGGCCTCGAACCAGGCCAACCAGACCAAGCCCGACAACGTGCAGCTCGCGATCGACCGCCGCGGCGCCGTGTACTGGAACGGCGAGGTTGTGAGCGCGGCGCAGTGGCGCGAGCGCATGCAGGCGGCGGCGAAGCTCGCACCGCAACCGGAAGTGCACCTGCGCGCCGACAGCGAGGTCCCCTACCACCACGTCGCCGAGGTCCTGTCCGACGCCGCGAAAGTCGGACTGACGCGCATCGGCTTCGTCACCGACCCGAACGTGGGCCGCTAGGAACCGGCATGGGACAGATGCTCGTAGTCACGCTGCGCGAGGGGATCGAGATGTTCCTCATCGTCGCCATTGCCGCGGCGTACCTGAGAAAGACCGGGCGCGACTCGCTTCTCTCCGCCGTGTGGTGGGGAACGGGCGGCGCGGTCGCCGCGTCCGCCATCCTCGGCGTCTGGTTGGCCGAAATCGCCGTGCGCCCGTTCTCGCAAGGCATCTTGGCGCTGGTCGCTGCTGCGCTGGTCCTCTCGATGGTCGTGTACATGCTCAAGGCCGCGAAGCACATGCGCACGGAGATCGGCGCGAAGATCGAATCGGCCGCCGGCCGTCCGGGCGCGTGGCTCGGCGTGTTCCTGTTCACGCTGCTGATGATTACCCGCGAAGGGATGGAGTTCGCTTTTGTCGCCGCCTCCATCGCCACCCAGACGGGCGGCGCGGCGCTGATTGCCGGGGGGTTCATGGGATTCCTGCTCGCCGGCGCACTTGCCATCGCGTGGGCGCGCTACGGACAGCGCGTCAATCTCGGCCTGTTCTTCCAGGTGACCTCGATCTTCATGATCCTGTTCGTGCTGCAGCTTCTGTTCTACGCCTTCCACGAGTTCACCGAAGCCAACGCGCTGCCGATCGACAACGCCTACTGGCACCTCGCGACCGAGGAGTGGGCCGAGGGCACCTACGCCAACATGATCAGCATCGCCCTGATTCTCGTTCCGCTCGCCTGGCTCGGCTACGCGTCGCTTCGCGCGCCGGCAAACGGGAGGGTTTCGGAAAAAGCCTAGCTTCTTTTGTCTGCCAGCCAGCCAGCCGTCTCCCGACGGCGCGCCAGCCCGCGCGTTGCCAACAACAACTTTGGGAGATGACGCATGACTCAGTTCCATCGCCGCGCGATCGCGGCAGCCGTTCTCGCAGTGTTTTCGACTTTCGCGCAAGCGCAATCCGAGCAGGCCTTGCCCGAAGTCCAGGTGCGTGGCGAGGCGGAACGCGCCGACGGCCCGGTGACGGGATACCGCGCCACGCGTTCCTCGACCGCCACCAAGACCGATACGCCGCTGCGGGAAGTCCCGGCATCGGTGACGGTCGTGCCGTCCGCCCTGATGAGAGACCAGGCGATGCAAGGCATGGGCGATGTCTTCCGCTATGTTCCCGGCGTGCTGATGCACCAGGGCGAAGGGAACCGCGACCAGATCATCATCCGCGGCACGAGCACGACCGCAGATTTCTACGTCGACAGCGTGCGCGATGACGCACAAGTCTTCCGCGACCTCTACAACCTCGAGCGGGTGGAAGTGCTGAAGGGCCCCGCCGGCATGATTTTCGGCCGCGGCGGCGCCGGCGGCGTGGTCAATCGCGTCACCAAGAAGCCGGCGTTCGACGGCGTCACGGACCTCAGCCTCACCGTCGGCAGCTGGAACCAGATGCGCGATACGCTGGACCTGGGCCGCAAGACGGGCGACTCCGGCGCGTGGCGCCTGAACGCGATGTCGGAAACTTCCGGCAGCTTCCGCAAAGACGCGCACCTCACGCGCTGGGCGGTGAATCCGACCCTCCTCGTGCAAGGCGAGAGCACCACCCTGACGCTGGGCTACGAGCACTTGAACGACGAGCGCACCGCCGATCGCGGCATTCCGTCGCGCAGCGGCAGGCCCTACAGCACCGACCCCGGCAGCTTCTTCGGCAATGCCGCGCAGAGCAACGCGCACTCGTACGTCGATTCGGCGTACGCGATCATCGAGGGCGATCTGGGCGGCCGCAAGATCCTGAAGAATACGTTCCGCGCGACGTACTACGACAGGTACTACCAGAACGTCTATCCGGGCAGCGCCGTCGATGCCGCGGGCAATCTCACGCTGTCCGCGTACAACAACGCCAACCAGCGCACCAACTTCTTCAACCAGACCGACCTGATCCAGAAGTTCGACGCCGGCGGCATGGAGCAGACGCTGCTGCTCGGCCTGGAGCTGGGCCGCCAGGACAGCACCAACAAGCGCAATACCGGCTTCTTCGGTCCCACCGGCACTGCGATCGGCGCCGTGGTACCGGCGACCGACCCGTTCGCGATGGCGACGACCTTCCGGCCGAACGGCACCGACGCGGACAACAACGTCAAGAGCACCATCGTCGGTGTCTATGCGCAGGATCAGATCGCCCTCTCCAAGCAGTGGAAGGCGATCGCCGGACTGCGCTACGACCGGTTCAAGGTCGATTTCGACGACCGGCGCAGCCTGACGCCGCCGGTTGACCTGTCTCGCGCCGACAGCGGCTGGAGCCCGCGCGCGGGCCTGGTCTGGACGCCGACCGCCGCCTCGGTCTACTACGTCAGCTACGGCTACGCTTTCCTTCCCTCGGGCGAGCAATTGAGCCTGGCGACCACGACCGCCGATCTCGAGCCCGAGAAGGCGATCAACTACGAGGCCGGGGCGCGCTGGGACTTGCAGCCGAAGCTGACGCTTTCGACCGCGATCTTTCGCCTCGATCGCAAGGACGTGCACGTCACCGACCCCGCGAACCCCGGCTTTTTCGTGAAGAGCGGGAAGCAGCGGGTCGAGGGTATCGAAATCGGTATTCAGGGCGAAGTGACCCGCGACTGGCTGGTGTACGGCGGCTACGCGTACCTCGATGGCCGCGTCAAGGAGCCGATCAGCAGCGGCACGGCCGCGACACCGGCCTCGGTAGTCCCGGCGGGAAACAAGATCGGTTTGGTGCCCGAGAACACGTTTTCGTTCTGGAACCGCTTCAACCTCGGCGACGGCTGGGGCACGGGTCTCGGCCTGATCTATCAGGACGAGTCCTATACCTCCTTCAACAACAGCGTCACGCTGCCCGCGTTCTGGCGGGTCGACGGCGGCGTCTACTACGCCTTCTCCGGCGGCAAGACGCGGCTGCAGTTCAACGTCGAGAACATCTTCAACAAGCGCTACTACCCGACCGTGGACGGCGACAACAACATCAGCCCGGGAGCGCCGCGCAATGCGCGCCTGACGCTTTCGCTGTCGTTCTGAACTGCTAGACTGGTCCGCAGGAGGAGGACCAATGAACTTCATCATCCGCGTTGCGGCGGCGCTCGCGTTCGCGCTGGCGCCCCACGCCCAGGCGCAGAGCTGGCCGTCGAAGCCGATCAAGTACATCGTCCCGTTCGCGCCGGGCGGCACCACCGACATCCTCGGCCGGATGGTGGCCGCCGGGCTGCAGAACGCGCTCGGCCAGCCGGTCGTGGTCGAGAACAAGCCCGGCCAAGCAGGCTCGCTCGGCGCGACGGAGTTGGCCCGGGCGGCCCCCGACGGCTATACGGTCGGCGGCGGCACGATCAGCTCGCATGCGATCAATGCCTCGCTCTACTCCAAGCTGCCCTACGACCCGATCAAGGACTTCGCGCCGATCACCATGCTCGCGACGCTGCCGAACATGCTGGTGGTGCATCCCAGCCTGGGCGTGAACAACGTGCAGGAGTTGATCGCGCTGCTCAAGGCGAATCCCGACAAGTACAGCTTCGGCTCGGCGGGCAACGGCACCTCGCAGCACATCTCGGGCGAGCTGTTCAAGATCATGGCCGGCGTGTCGATGCAGCACATTCCGTACAAGGGCAGCGGACCGATGATTCCCGACCTGCTCTCGGGCACCATCGGCATGAGCTTC
>JAXDQC010000077.1:0-24957 GCA_034668045.1 Betaproteobacteria bacterium
CGCCGCGGCCTGCGCGGCCTCGGCGTCGGCTGCGGCCCGCGCGCTGAGCGCGAGACCCAGCTCTTCTTCGCGCTCGGCGCGCGCCGCCTCGGCCTGCGCCGCGGCCTGCGCGGCAACCGCCGCCTCTCGTGCCTTGCGCGTCAGCGCCTCCTCGGCGCTGATGCGCGATTGCAGCGTCGCGGTGGCGCGCGATTCCGCTTCCGCGCGCTCCGCCGCGAGCGACTCGCTGCGCCGCTCGGCTTCCAGCCGGCCCTGCAGCGCCGCGGCAGCCTTGCCCTCGGTCTGCTCGCGCTCATGCGCGACGCGCAGCGCCGCGGTATCGGCCTCGGTGCGCGCCTGCGCGCCCCGGCGCAGCTCGGCGTCGAGCGCCTCGCGCTCGCGCGCCGCCTGCGCCGCCTTTTTCTCCGCCGCGGCCGCCGACTCGGCTTCCCGCTTGAGCGCCTGCTCGGCGGTGATGCGCTCCTGCAGCTCCGCCGCGGCCGCCGCCGCTGCGGCGGCGAGCTCCTCGGCCATGTCGCGGCGCCGTTGCTCGGCTTCGACGCGCGTCTGCAGGGCCTTCGCGGCTGCCGCCTCCGCCGCTTCCCGTTCGCGCGCCAGACGCGCGCTTTCGGCATCCGCGATCCCGCGCTTCTCTGCGGCCGCCTGCGCCGCGGCTTCCGCCGCGTGCCGCTCGTGCGCGGCGGCGATGGCGCTCGCCTCCGCGGCCGCAAGGACCTGCGAGCGCTCCGCCAGCCGCTCCTCGCTTTCCGCCCGTTCCCGCGCGGCTGCGCCGGCCGCCTGCTCCGCCGCGGCGAGCGCCTCGGCTTCCCCGGCAGCGCGAGCTTTTGCTTCCGCGGCCTCGCGCGCCGCCAGCGCCGCGTTCGCCTCGGACTCGAGGCGGTCGCGCTCCGCGCGGCGTGCCGCGGCATCGGCGAGCTCGCGCTCGCGGGCGAGTCGCGCCGCCTCGCTCTCGGCCTGCACCTTCGCCTGCGCCGCCTGGCGCGCGGCCTGCTCGGCAGCCACCTGGCGTTGGGAGGCTTCCAGCGCCTGCGCCTCGGCCGCCGCCCGTTCGCGCGCTGCCGCCGTGGCCGCCTGGTCGGCGGCCCGGCGCTCCTCGGCGCTCGCCGCGGCCTTGTTTTCGGCCTCGAGCTTCGTCCTGGCCTGCGCCTCGGCGCGCGCATCCGCTTCCTGCCGCTCGGCGGCGGCCTGCGCCGCTCCGGCTTCCGCCTTGGCGCGCGCTTCGGCGCGCTGCGCAGCGTGCGCGTTCTGCGCCTCATGCTCGCGCACCGCGGCAATGGCCGCTCGCTCCGCGCCGACACGCTGCTCCGCCGCTGCGCGCGCTTCTTCCTCCGCCTCGGCGCGCGAGCGCGCCATCGCCGCCGCCGCGGCTTCGATGCGACGGCGCTCCTCGGCGAGCGTCGTCGCCTTGCCGTCGGCTTCCTGGCGGGCCTTCGCCTGCTCGAGGGCCGTGCGCTCGTTCTCCTCGCGCTCCTTGGCGAGCCGAACCGCGTCGGCTTCCGAGGTGGCGCGCTGCTCGGCCTCGCGCCGCAGCTTCTCCTCGCTCGACTTTCGCTCGCGCGACGATTCGAGCGCGCGGGCCTCGTGCAGCGAGCGCTCGCGCGCCTGCTTGCGCGCCTGCTCCTCGGCGGCGGCGCGCTCGCGCATCGCCGCCGCAGCCTGCGCCTCGGCTTCCGCGCGGGCGCGGGCATGGCCGGCCGCCTCCTCTTCCTTGCGCCGCCGGCTTTCGGCGAGCGCCGCGGCCTTCTTCTCCGCCTCCTCGCGCTGGCGTGCCTCGGCGAGCGCGGCCGCCTCCGCGCGCTCGCGCTCGGCAACCAGGCGCAAGGCCTTGGTCTCGGCCTCCGCGCGCGAGTGCGCGATGCGCCGCAGCTCGACCTCGGAGGCCTGGCGCTCACGCGCGAGGTCGAGCGAGCGCTTCTCGTCACTGGCGCGCGCCGAGGCGACTTCCTCGGCGCTGCGGTCTTTCTCCAGACGCTCGCGCTCGGCGCTCTTCAGTTTGTCGAACAGTTTGCTCATCGACTTCCTGTTTCTACTTCCGCTTGGCGGCAGCGGCCCTCGCCAGCTCGGTGGCGCTGATCTTGGGCTTGGGCGGCGGCGCGGCCGGCGCCGGCACAACAGCAGGCCTGGCCGCCGGCCTGGCGGCCGCGGGCGCGCCCTTGCCCGCCGGCGCGAAGTCGAGGTTGATCATGTCGCCCAGCGCGTCGGAATAGGTCTCGCGCACCTTCTTCATGATCGGCAGCGCCTTCTTGAACGCTTCCACCACCGCCGGGTCGTAGCGCTTGCCCGAGCCCTTCTCGATCTCGTCGGCGGCGTCCTCGACGCTCTTCGGCTCGCGGTAGAACTGCGTCGTGGTCATCGACTCGAACGCGTCGGCGATCGCCATCACCCGCCCCGGCCAGGGGATCGCCTCGCCCTTCAGGCCCTGCGGGTAGCCGGTGCCGTCCCAGTGCTCATGGTGGGTCAGCGCGATCTGGCGCGCCAGCTTGAGCAGCGGATCGTCGTGCTCGCCGATGATCTCGGCGCCGATCTGCGGGTGGCGCTTGACGCGCTCCCAGTCGGGCACCGACAGCTTCTCGTTCTTGTGCAGGATCTCGGCGGGCACGCCGAGCTTGCCCACGTCGTGCAGCGGCGCGGCGACCATCATCATCTCGCACACGTTCGGCTTGGCGCCCGAGGCCTGCGACAGCAGCTTGGCGTAGTGGCCCAGGCGCACCACGCGGTTGCCGACCGCGGCGCTCTCGTGCAGCTCCATCGCCCGCGACAGGCGCTTGATCAGCTCGCTGCGGGTCTTCTCGAGCTGCGCGGTGCGCTCCTGCACCATCTGCTCGAGCTCGATCCTCTGGTTGCTGAGCGCGAGGTGCAGGCGCACGCGCGCCTTCAGCACCGCGGCGTTGATCGGCTTGGTGACGTAGTCGACCGCGCCCAGCTCGAAACCCTCGACCTGCGCCTGCGCCTCCGACTTGCCGGTGAGGAAGATGATCGGGATGGTCGCGGTCTGCGCCTCGGCCTTCAGCGCCTGGCAGACCTCGAAGCCCGACACGTCGGGCATCTCGATGTCGAGCAGGATCAGGTCGGGGCGCGGCTCGGCGAACGCCATCTCGATCGCCGTACCGGGGTCGGCCGCGGTCAGCACGTGGTAGTCGTGCGACAGCGCCTTCGCCATCAGCGCCAGCAGATCGGTGGCGTCGTCGACGCAGAGGACGACAGGTTTTTTCTGCTCTTCACTCACTCAGGCGCAGTGTATCCGGCTTTTTCCAGCCGGCCCCTCGCCTCCGCCCCGGTAAGGTGGGCGATGAACGCATCGACCGTCGCCTTCTTCGCCGTCTTCACGCTCGGCGCCGCGACGTAGACCGTGTATTTCTGCAGCTCGGCGGGCAGCGGCCCGACCAGCTTCACGCCCTTCACCGGCAGGATCTCGCTGATCTGGTGGATGCCGAGCTCGATCTCGCCGCGGCCGACCGGCTCGGTGATGTAGCCGCCCTGACCAAGCGTCGCCTTTGAATTGATTTGTTGTGAGATCCCCAGTTGCTCCAGGATCTGCGCGACATGCTTGCCGCTCGTTCCCACCTTTGGATCGATGTAGACCACCGACTTCGCCGCGAGCAGCGTCTTCCTGAACGCTTCGACCGTTGAAATGTCCGGTGATTGCGCTTTTTCGTTCACGGCCACGCCGATCCCGACCCTTGCAATGGCCTTTCCCTCCAACTGCAGGGAAGGCAGGACTTCGGTCGTGACAATCACCATGTCGGCGGCATCGCCCGCCTTCAGCGACTGCACCAGCTTGCCCATCGGCTGGTACTCGACCTTCACCGTCCCGCCCTTGAACGAAGCGGCGAGAGGATCGACAAGGGACTTGGCCGCGCCGCCGGAAAGGACGCGTATCTCCTCGGCAGACACGAGAGAAGAGAAGGTCAGGAGAAGCAAAAACAATTTCATGCGCGTTTTCCTTTGCGTTTGGCTTTTTCCAGCAGTCTCGCGTAGTCGGCGGGCGGGACGGCCTCGCCGTAGAGAAATCCCTGCAGCTCGTCGCAGCCGTGGCGCTTGAGGAAGCGCAGCTGCGCGTCGGTCTCGACTCCCTCGGCGATCACCTTCAGGCGCAGCGAATGGCCGAGCGAGATGATCGCCTGGGCGATGACGCCGTCGTCCGGGTTCTCGCCGGCGCCGATGTCGCGCACGAAGGAGCGGTCGATCTTCAGCGTGTCGACGGGAAGCTGGCGCAGGTAGGAAAGGCTCGAGTAGCCGGTGCCGAAGTCGTCCACCGACAGCCCGACGCCGAGCGACTTCAGCCCCTGCAGCGTCGTGATCGCCGCCTCGACGTTGTGCATCACCATGCTCTCGGTCAGCTCGAACTCGAGCAGCGAGGGGTCGAGCCGCGTCTCCTCGAGGATGCGCGACACCACGCGCACCAGGCCTTCCTGGCGGAACTGGCGCGCCGAGAGGTTGACCGACACCACGCCGGGCTTGAGGCCCTGATCCATCCATGCACGCGCCTGGCGGCAGGCCTCGCCCAGCACCCATTCGCCCAGCGGCACGATCAGGCCCGTCTCCTCGGCGAGCGGGATGAAGCGCGCCGGCCGCACCAGGCCCCATTCCGGATGGTTCCAGCGCACCAGGGCCTCGGCGCCGATGATCGCCCCGGAGCGCAAGTCGTTCTTCTGCTGGTAGTGCAGCAGGAACTCTTTGCGCTCGAGCGCGCGGCGCAGCGCGTGCTCGAGCGACAGGCGCTCGTTCACCCGCTCGTTCATCTCCGAGGTATAGAACTGGAAGTTGTTGCGGCCGTGCTCCTTGGCGCGGTACATCGCTGCGTCGGCGTGCTTGAGCAGCGTGTCGACGTCGGGGCCGTCCTGCGGGTAGAGGCTGATGCCGGCGCTGCAGGTGACGTACATCTCCTTGCCCTCGATGTCGATCGGCTCGGAGACCTTGGCGCAGATCCTCTGCATGGCGCGGAAGATCACTTCCTCGTTCGACTGGTCGTTGAGGATCAGCACGAACTCGTCGCCGCCGACGCGCCCCACCGTGTCGCCCTCGCGCAGCACCGAGCGCAGCCGCTCGCCCATGCCCTTCAGCAGCTTGTCGCCCACCGAGTGGCCGAGGCTGTCGTTGACGAACTTGAAGTGGTCGAGGTCCATGAACACGACGGCGATCGCGCGCGGGTTGCGCTGCGAGTAGACGGCCTGGCGCAGGCGATCGTGCAGCAGGTTGCGGTTGGGCAGGCCGGTGAGCGCATCGTAGTTCGCCTGGTGCTCGAGCTGCTGCTGGTAGCGCTTGCGCTCGATCGAGTACTGCATCGAGCGCAGCAGCAGCTCGCGGTCCAGGCGCCCCTTCACCAGGTAGTCCTGCGCGCCGCCCTTCACCGCCGAGAGCGCGAGCATCTGGTCGTCGGTGCCGGTGAGGACGATGATCGGCACGGTCGGCGAGTGCGCGTAGACCTTGGTGAAGGTCTCGAGACCGAAGCTGTCGGGTAGCGAGAGGTCGAGCAGCACGAGGCCGGTGCCGCCGGCGGACAGGTGCTCCAATCCCTGCGCCAGGCGGTCGGCGCAGTGCAGGCTGAACGGCGTAGCCGGGTCCTCGGCGATCATCTCCTCGATGAGCCGCGCGTCGCCGGGGTTGTCCTCGATGAGGAGGACTTTGTGCGGGTTGCTAATGACCGTTCGGGGGAAGAGTGACGACGGTGAGCCAGAAGACGTCGATCGATCTCACCACGACGATGAATTTCTCCAGGTCGACCGGCTTGGTGACGTAGCAGTTGGCGTGCAGGTTGTACGTGCGCAGCACGTCTTCTTCTGCCTTCGAGGTCGTGAGCACGACCACCGGAATGCGCTTCAGCGCGTCGTCGCGCTTGATCTCCTCCAGCACCTCGCGGCCGTCCTTCTTCGGCAGGTTGAGGTCGAGCAGGATGATGTCCGGGCGCGGCGACTTGGCGTACTGGCCACGTTGCTTGAGGAACTCCATCGCCTGCACCCCGTCCTTCACCCAGTGCAGCTTGTGGTAGACCTTGCCCTCGCGCAGCGCCTCGCGCGTCAGGCGCTCATCGCCGGGGTTGTCCTCGACCAGCAGGATGTCGATCGGTGAGCGGCCGTCAGTCATGGCGTCTTCTCCCATGGGTCATGCGCGTTCTCCCGGGACTATCGGTAGGTTGAAATGAAAGGCGCTGCCCTCGCCGGGCCGCGATTCGACCCAGATGTCTCCGCCATGGCGCTCGACCACCTTCTTGCAGATCGCCAGGCCGATGCCGGTGCCGGGGTAGTCGGCCTTGTTGTGCAGGCGCTGGAACACCATGAAAATGCGCTCGAAGTACTGCGCCTCGATGCCGATGCCGTTGTCGCGCACCATGAAATGCCAGTCCGCATCCCGCTTGACGACGAAGACGTGGATGCGCGGCACCGAGGCGGAGCGGAACTTGAGCGCATTGCCGATCAGGTTCTGGAACAGCTGCGCCAGCTGCAGCTCGTCGGCCATCACCGTCGGCAGCGGGTCCCAGGTCACCGCCGCGCTCGCCTCCTCGATCGCCGCGCGCAGGTTGGTCACCGCGCGGCGCAGCGGCACCTCGACCTCGACCTCGCGGAACGCCTTGCCGTGCGTGCCGACGCGCGAGTAGGCGAGCAGGTCCTCGATCAGCTGCTTCATGCGCGCCGCACCGTCGACGATGTAGCCCATGAATTCCCTGGAGTCGCCGTCGAAGCGCTCGCCGAAGCGCCGCACCAGCAGCTGCGTATAGCTCGAGACCATGCGCAGCGGCTCCTGCAGGTCGTGCGAGGCGACATAGGCGAACTGCTCGAGCTCGGAGTTGGAGCGCTTCAGCTCTTCGTGCGCCTCGCGCAGCGCGATCTCGGCCTGCTTCCGGTCAGTGATGTCGGTGCCGACGCCGCGGTAGCCGGCGAAGTGCCCCGCCTCGTCGAACAGCGGCTCGCCGGCGAGCGAGACCCAGCGGCTGCCGCCGGCCTCGGCCGGGCGCTGCATCTCGAAATTGCGGAACGGCTCGTGGCGCTCGAGCTGGGCTCTGTGCTTCGCCCAATCCTCCTCGGTGAGGTTGAGCGCCGGCGCGTCCCAGCGCTTGCGGCCGATGTAGGCCGCCGCGTCGAGGCCGGTGCGCTCGCCCATCCGCCCTGACATGAACTTCAGGCCGAACTGCGCGTCCTGCTCCCAGTACCAGTCGGAGGAGAGCTGCGTCAGGCTGCGGAAGCGCGCCTCGCTCTCGCGCAGCGCCGCCTCGGCGTGCTTGCGCTCGGTGACGTCGATCATCGCCACCAGCAGGCGGGCCGCCTTGCCCGCCTCGTCGGCAAGCACCTGGCGTCGCGCCAGCACCCACAGGATCTGGCCGTCGGTGCGCACGACCCGGTACTCCTGGCTGCCGGGCTGCATGGTCTTGAGCGACGTGGCGCGCTCGGCGACGAAGCGTTGCCGGTCCTCCGGGTGCACCTGGTCCTTGAACAGCGGGTATTCGCCGCTCGCCGGCAGCGGGCCGCGCAGCCATTCGGGCGAGTCGCTCCAGGTCAGGGTGCCGGCGTTGATGTCGTAGTCGAGGATGATCATGCGCGCCGCCGACTGGCCGAGCTGCAGCAGATCGGTCTTGTCGCGCAGCGCCGCGTCCAGCACCTTGCGCGAGGTAATGTCGTCGAACACCGCGATCTCGTACTCGGGCTCGCCCGCCGCGTCGTGCGCAAGCGCGACGGCGAGGTCGACCCAGACGACGGCGCCGTTCTTGCGCAGGTAGCGCTTCTCGAAGCGCGCCGCGGCAATCTCGCCCTCGCGCACGCGCTCGCGCTCGGCGTCGGTGAGGTCGCGGTCTTCGGGATGCGAGAGCTCCTTCACCGAGATGCCGATCAGCTCCTCGCGGCTGTAGCCGAGGATCTGGCACAGGCTGCGGTTGACCCGCAGCAAATGGCCGTCGAGCGTCACGTGCGCCATGCCCGAGGCGGCGAGCTCGAAGGTCTGGCGGAAGCGCTCCTCGCTCTCGCGCAGCGCCGCCTCGGTGCGCTTGCGCGCGGTGATGTCGTCGAAGACCGCGATCTCGTACAGCGGCTCGCCGGCGGCGTCGCGCTCGAGCACGATCGTAATCGCCACCCAGACCGTCTCGCCGCTCTTCTTCAGGTAGCGCTTCTCGACGTGCAGCGAGTCGATCTCGCCGGCGTAGAGCTGCGGACGCTGCTGGTTGATCTTGTCGACGTCGTCGGGGTGCGAGATCTCCCGGCCGGTGAGGATCTTCAGGTCGGCCTCGCCGTAGCCGAGGATCTCGGTCAGGCGGCGGTTGACGCGCACGAAGCGCCGGTCAAGCCCAATGTGAGCCAGCCCGGAGGCGGCGCGCTCGAAAGTGCGGCGGTAGAGGTCCTCTCCGGCCTCCTCTCCCTCGGCCTTTCTGATCTCCCGGGCCCTTGCCATTGCCCTCGGATTTTACTCGCCGCGGCTAGGCGGCAGGGCGAAAAAGTCCCTTCGCCGCAGCGCGGTAGGCGACGAGCGCCACCACCGCTTCCAGCGTCGCCGCCGGTACCTTGGCCTCCCGCGCGAAGGCGAGCGGCATGAGCAGCAGGGAGGCGATTTCCATCGGCCGGCCGCGCTCGTAGTCCTGCAGCAGCGAGGGCTTGTGGTGGAGCACGCCCGAGGACTGGCCGCCGCCGGGCCGCTGCGGCGCGAGCGCCAGATTTATCCCGTAAGCCTGCGCGATGGCGCGTCCTTCCTCGGCGATCCTTTTCGAAATATTCGCCAAACCGGTGTCGGCGCGCACCTGGGCCACCGTCGCCTCGGTGAGGGTGGAGAGCGGCGCGGTGGCGAGGTTCTGGATCAGCTTCGACCAGACCACGGCGCGGATATCCGGCGCCGGCGGAGAAGACATGCCGGAATCCTCGAGGACTTTTCGCAGCGCCTTTATTCGCGGCGAATCGCGGTCGTCCGCCTCGCCGACCACCAGCATGTTGTTGTTCGGCACGTGGTTCATGATCACGCCCGGCTCGATCACCTCGTTCGCGGAGTAGATCACCGCGCCGATGATCCGCTCGCGGCCAATGGCGCGCGCGAGCTTGCCGTTCGGGTCGAGCGAGGCCAGGTCGGGCGCCTTCGCACCCATGCCGTACCACCACGGGATGCCGTTCTGCGCGAACACCACCGCCGTCTCCGGACCGAGGAGCGGTGCGACCGCGTCGGCGAACGTGTCGAGCAGGTTCGCTTTCAGCGTGACGATGACGAAGTCCTGGATGCCGAAATTCGAGGTGCGCACCCGGCCCGAGATGACCTCATCCCCGTGGTGCAGTTTCAAGCCATTCTTCTCAATCGCGGCGAGGTGTGGACCCCGCGCAACCACAGACACATCATGGCCCTTGGCGGCAAGCCGCGCGGCGATGTGCCCGCCGACCGCGCCGGCGCCGAATACGCAGATCTTCATGCCGATAGAATAACCCGCCATGAAAATCTGCCGATTCGACGACAACCGCCTGGGCCTCGTGCGCGACGAAATGGTCTACGACGTCACGCACGTCCTGAAGAAGCTGCCGGCTCTCCGCTACCCGCTTCCCGCCCACGATCCGCTGATTGCCGCCCTGCCCGGTCTGAAAAAGCACCTCGTTGCAAAAGGCAAAGGCACGCCGGTCTCGAAGGTGAAGCTCCTGAGCCCGGTCGCGAATCCCGGCAAGATCATCGCCGCGCCGGTGAACTACACCAAGCACCTGCAGGAGGCGCTCGCCGACAAGGGCATCCACCACGGCAACCTGGTGCAGGAGATCCACAAGGTTGGCATGTTCCTGAAGGCGAGCAGCGCGCTCGTCGGCCCCGGCGAGGGCGTGAAGCTCGTGCATACCGACCGGCGCAACGACCACGAGGTCGAGCTGGCGGTCATCATCGGCAAGAAAGCGAAGAACGTCAGCGCGGCAAAAGCGATGGACTGCGTCGCCGGCTATTGCATCGGCCTCGACATGACCATCCGCGGCCCCGAGGAGCGCAGCCTGAGGAAGTCTCCTGACTCGTACTGCGTGCTCGGACCCTGGCTCGTCACCCGGGATGAAATCAAGGAGCCGGGAAACCTCTCGGTAAAAATCGAAGTGAATGGCGAGGTGAAGCAGGACGCCCACACCAGCGACCTGATCCTCACCGTCGCGCAGCTGATCGAATGGGGCAGCTCGTTCTACACGTTGCATCCCGGCGACGTTCTGCTCACCGGCACGCCGCAGGGCGTCGGCCCGGTGCGACCCGGGGATGTGATGCTCGCATCGATCGGCGGCATCGGCTCGATGCGCGTCGAGGTCAAATAAAAACGCCCCGGCCATCC
The DNA here is from genome assembly GCA_034668045.1 of Betaproteobacteria bacterium. Lineage (GTDB taxonomy): Bacteria > Pseudomonadota > Gammaproteobacteria > Burkholderiales > SG8-39 > SCGC-AG-212-J23. Next base: position 10,253 of record JAXDQC010000077.1, read on the forward strand.
GGCCGGGGCGCCTGTAAAAGCTCCTTGAAGCAGTAATTACTTCGAAGAGTCTTTCGCCGGCTCCTGGGTCGCCGAGCTGGAGCTCGGGCTGGAGCTGGAGCTCGGGGAGCTGGCGCTCGGGCTCGCGCTCGAGCCGGAAGCCGCGCTGCCCGACGTGCTGCCGGAGCTCGCGCCGCCGCTCGCCTGATCCTTCTTCGAATCCGCCGAGCTGGACGCCGAGCCGGACATCGAGCCCGAAGGCGACGTGCTGGGCGACGACGGCGAAGTGGTCGAGCCAGCGGACGACGAGGACGAGGGCGATTTGGTCCCGCCGGGCGAAGCCGAGCGATCGGCGCTGCGATCGCAAGCGGTCACCAGAGCGGTACCGAGAGCAACTGAAACAGCAAGTGCAATAGTCGACAATTTCATGGGGCCTCCGTGGTTGGGTACAGGTACTAAGGCAGCAAGGATCGGGCCCGGCTCATGACACGACCACCATGCATGCGTTACACGCGTGTTACTTGCCGTTGGTCTTGAAGTCCCTGTGCTGGGCGCCCTCTTTCGGGTCGACCTGGCCCTGCACCGGAGTGCGCTCTGTCTTGCCGCTGTTCGCCGACGAGGGCGGCGTGGTCGGCTGCGCGGCCTCGTTGCGCGGCGCGGCGCTCGAGCCCGACGCGGCCGGGCGCTGGTCGCCCCGGTCGCACGCGGCGAGCAAAGCGAGGGAGAATGCGGTGACTACGATTGTCGTGATCTTCATACAGCCTCCATGATTGAGATGAAGCCAGCACTGCAACAAAAGGGCCTGACTTGAGCGACCTCCTGCCGACCACCGTCGTGGGCAGCTACCCCCAGCCCGGCTGGCTCGTCGACCGCGCCAAGCTCGGATCGAAGGTGCCGCGCGTGCGCGAGCCCGAACTCTGGCGCGTCCCCGCCGAATTCCTCGCCGAGGCGCAGGACGATGCGACGCTGGTCGCGATCCGCGACATGGAGCGCGCCGGCATCGACATCGTCAGCGACGGCGAGATGCGGCGCGAGAGCTACTCCAACCGCTTCGCCACCGCGCTCGAGGGCGTCGACATCGAGAACCCGGGCAAGACCGTCAACCGCAGCGGCGGCTTCTCGGTCGTGCCCCGGATCGCCGGCCCGATTAAGCGACGCGGCGCCGTGGAAGTCCGGGATGTGGAATTTCTCCGCAAACATACCAGGAGACAAATCAAGATCACCCTGCCCGGCCCGTTCACCATGGCGCAGCAGGCGCAGGACGACTACTACAAGGATGAGGAAGCGCTGGCGATGGCGTTTGCCGCCGCGGTCAACGAGGAGGTGAAGGACCTGCAAAAAGCCGGCGCCGACGTGATCCAGCTCGACGAGCCCTGGCTGCAGGCGCGTCCCGAGCGCGCCGCGCGCTACGGCGTGAAGGCGATCAACCGCGCGCTGCAGGACGTCTCGGGGACGACCGTCGTGCACCTGTGCTTCGGCTACGCCGCCGCCGTATCGAGCAAGCCCTCGGGCTACTCGTTCCTGCCGCAGCTCGCCGACACCGCCGCCGCACAGATCTCGATCGAGGCCGCGCAACCGCGACTGGATCTGGCCGTGTTGAGGGAATTGAGAAACAAGGTCGTCATGCTCGGCGTCATCGACCTCGGTACGGAGACGGTGGAAACGCCGCAAATCGTCGCCGATCGCATTCGCGCCGCGCTAAAGATTCTTCCTGCTGAAAAGCTGGTCCTGGCGCCCGACTGCGGCATGAAGTACCTGCCGCGCGCGGCGGCGTTCGGCAAGCTGAAATCGCTTGCCGAAGGAGCCGCCATCGTCAGAAGGGAGCTGCGAGGCTGAACTTCTGGATGCGCCGGCCGAAGCCGACCTCGGAGGTGTAGAGGTTGCCCTGGCGGTCGACGGCGATGTTGTGGACCCACTTGAACTCGCCCGCCATGTGGCCGGTGCGGCCGAAGCTGCCGACCTGGGAGCCATCGGCGCGCCGCAGGATGTAGACGCGGCCGTTGGCGCCGTCGGCGACGTACATGAACTTCTGCTCCGCGTCGTGCGACAGCACCATGTCCCAGGTCGAGCCGTTGGCGCGCGTCTCCGGCTCGACGCGGAACTCGTGCAGGAACTTGCCCGAGGTGTCGAACACCTGGATGCGCGAGTTGGCGCGGTCGCAGACGTAGACCTTGCGGTCGCTCGACAGCCGCACGCAGTGCACAGGGTTGCCGAACTGGGATGCCGGCGGTTGCGCCGGGTCGTAGGGCGCCTGCTTGTCGTCGTTCGGCACGCCGCCGTAGGCACCCCAGTGGCGCTTGTAGGCGCCGGTCTTCGCGTCGAACACGACGACGCGGCGATTTCCATAGCCGTCCGCGACGAAGAGCTCGTTCGTGGCGGGATCGAGAATCATGTGGGCGGGGCGGCCCAATTGCGCCTGGCTGTTGCTGCCCTCCGACTTGCCGGCGCGGCCGATCTGCATCAGGAACCTGCCCTCGGGCGTGAACTTGAGGATCTGGTTGTCCTCGTTGGCGTTGCCCGCCACCCAGACATTTCCCTCGGGGTCGACATAGATGCCGTGCTCGCTCTTCGGCCACTCATAGCCGGCGCCCGGGCCGCCCCAGCCGCGCACGTAGTTCCCTGCCGCGTCGAATTCAGCCACCGCCGGCAGCGACTTGCAGCAGCGATGCGTGACCGGCTTGCCCGCCTTGTCGGCTTCGTCGGGCAGCAGGGTCGAGGGCCGGTGCGTGATCCAGACGTGGCCGTTCTTCTCCTCGACCGCGATGCCGGAGACCTGCCCGACCACGAGCTGCACGCCGGCCTCCTCGGGCAGCGGCTTCGGCCACGCGGCATCGACACGGTACTGCGGCACCCCGGAGGATCCGCCCGGCAGCTGGCTGCACGCGCACAGAAAAAGAGCAAGAAGGCTGAGGATGCGATTCATGTCCGCCTCGCGATGAAGGGCACATGCAAGCCTACACCGCTACCATGCGGCGTGGACGAAAAGGCCGTTTACGCGCTTGCCCGCAAGGGCACCGCAGAGCTCAATTCCGCCGAGACTTCGCTCTCCGCGCTCGAGCTGAAGGTGCTCGTCCTCATCGACGGACAGGCCAACCTCGGACGGATTCTCAAGACCTTCCACGAACACCCGCAGGCGGAGATGCTCGACCTGCTCCACAAGCTGAAGAAGGCCGACCTGATCGCGGAGGGCGGCAAGGACAGCGGCGGCGGCGAGCACGGCGGCATCGAGGCCTCGGGATTCTTCAGCCGGCCGGTCTTCGCCGCGCCGGGCACGGCCGAGGCGGAAGCCGCGGCGCAGTCGGACCAGACCCTCGAGCTGCTGAAGCGCAACGGCTACGTCGTGCGCATCGCCAAGCGTGCCGCCGAGGAGCGCAAGCTCGCCAAGGGCGAGAAGATCACGGTGCTGGTGATCGAGGACGACGCGCAGCTCGCCAAGCTGGTGCGCATATTCCTGATGATGCACGAGCTGGTTCCGCGCATGGCCGCCAACAAGGACGAGATCGTCGCCGCGCTTCGCCTCGCTCCCAAGCCCGACGTCGTGCTGCTCGACGTCGTCCTGCCCGACATCGACGGCTTCGACGTCCTGGCGCGCCTGAAGCAGCACCCGATCCTGAAGTCGGTGCCGGTGATCATGATGACCGCGAAAGCGTCGCGCGAAGCGGTGCTGAAGGGCCTGGCGCGCGGCGCCGACGGCTACCTCACCAAGCCATTCGATGTCGATGTCATCTCGCAGGCGGTAAAATCGGTCCTCGGCATTCGCTGACGTTATTCCGATGACCTGGCAGGACCTGGGAAAAGAGTTCCAGAAGTTGCGCACGGAGTTTCGCGGGTCGTTGCCGGCGAAGCTGCGGCGCCTGCGCTCGCTCTGGGAGCGGATCGACTGCGAGGAGCCCGACGCCGACGCACTGGAGATCCTGAAGCGCGAGGTGCATACCATGGCCGGTTCGGCCGGCAGCTTCGGCCTGCCGCAGGTGAGCAAGTTCGCGGCGGCAGCGGAGGCAGCCCTCGAAGGGCTGAAGGAAGGTTCCCGCCCGGGCGTGAAGCGTGCGGCGAAATTTCTGGCTCTGCTCGACAAGCTGGACAAGGCATGAAGATCACTGCCATCGATACCTGCGTCCTGAAGGTGCCGACGCCCAAGCCGATGGCGTTGAACTACCCGCACCACAAGCTGGTCGTCGCCGAAATCTCCACCGACGAGGGCGTGAAGGGGCTGGGCTACAGCCTGGCGTTCAACGGCGGCGGCGCCGAGGCGGTGCATACCTATCTCGAGACAAGGCTCAAGCCGGCGCTGCTCGGCGAGGATCCGACCTTCGTCGAGCGGCTGTGGGAAAAGATGTTCCGTGTCGACATGGGCGTGCGCAAGCAGGGCATCGCCGGCTACGCGCTCTCGGCGCTGGACATCGGCCTGTGGGACATCGTCGGCAAGTGCGCAAAGCTGCCGCTCTACAAGATCTGGGGCGCGCACTCGGACCGCGTCGGCGCCTACGGCAGCGGCGGCTGGTCGAGCTACAGCATGAGCGATCTGCTCGGCGAGGCGGAGAAGTACGCCGCGCTCGGCTGCCGCTACTACAAGATGAAGATCCACCACGACGACCCGCGCGAGAACGCGAAGCGCGTCGAGGCGGTGCACAAGGCGATCGGCAAGAACGTGCGCATGATGGTCGACGTCAACCAGCGCCTCGACGTGCTCGGCAACGTGCGCCAGGCGAAGCTGCTCGAGGAGTTCGACCTGCTCTGGTACGAAGAACCGGTGCTCGCGGACGATCTCGACGGCTACGATGAAGTTGCAAGGAAAATCAATATTCCAATTGCGGGGGGCGAGAACCATTTCACCCGCTGGGAGTTCAAGCAGCTGTTCGAGCGCAAGGCGATCGCCTACGCGATGCCCGACGTCTGCCGCGCCAACGGCTTCTCGGAAACGCTGCGCATCGGCAAGCTCGCGGCGGCGCACGGCGTCCAGCTCACGCCGCACCTCATCCACGAGATCTCGATCCACGTCGTCGGCGCGCTCGCCAACGGCTTCCTGGTGGAATTCATGGACTGGGCGCCGCCCGACCTCTGGGAGGACCTGCCGCCTTGCAAGGACGGGCAGATCCGCATCCCGGATCGCCCGGGGCATGGCATGGCGTTCGCGCGCGGCGCGATCGAGAAGTACCGCAGCCGCTAAGGACAGGTCGGGAGGTTCAGGAGCTGCTTGGATTCGGGCTCGATGCCCGTCAGCTTCGCATTCTCGAGAAAGAAAATGCCTTCTCCGGAGGTCATCATCTCCGCGGCCTCCTCTACGCTCATCGTCCAGCGCTCGCCTTGCGCATCGACGCCGCCGAGCTCGGTGACCATGAGCGAGTCCTCGGTCGCGGCCTTGTTGATGCAGGTGATGCGGTACTCCATGCCATCAGTCTAGCTTTCTTGCGATTTCCTCGCCGAAAGCGTGCGTGCCGAGCTTGCCGCCGAGGTCCTGCGTGCGGGTTTTCGGCTCCTCGATCAATGCATCCACTGCTCGCTCGATGGCCTGTTCGGCTTCCTGAAAGGACGGCTTGCCGTGCTTGCGGCCCAGCCATCCGAGCAGCATGGCGGCCGAAAGCACGAGCGAAGCCGGGTTCGCCTTGTCCTGCCCGGCGATGTCGGGGGCCGAGCCGTGCTGCGCCTGCGCCATGCAGTGCCGCTCGCCGGCATTGATCGAAGCCGCGAGGCCGAGGCTGCCGGAGAGCTCGGTCGCCTCGTCGGAGAGGATGTCGCCGTACATGTTGGTGGTGAGCACCACGTCGAAGCGCGCCGCGTCGCGCACCAGCAGCGCCGCCATCGAGTCGATCAGCTGCTCCTCATAGGCGACGTCCTTGAACTGCGCGGCGATTTTCCGCACCTCCTGAAGAAACAGGCCTTCCGTGATCTTCAGCACGTTGATCTTGTTCACCGCGGTCACCTTCTTCCGCCGGGCGCGCGCCATTTCGAACGCGGCGAGGGCGATGCGGCGCGAGCCCTGCGCGGTGATCTTGCGCACCGAGAGCGCCACCTCCGGCGTCGGCATGAACTCGCCGATGCCCATGTGCATGTTGCGATCCGCGTAGAAGCCCTCGGTGTTCTCGCGCACGATGACCAGATCCATCGCCGTGCGGCCCCAGTGCGGCAGTCCCTTGCGCGAGCGCGCGGGACGGATGTTGGCGTAGAGATCCAGGGCGATGCGCGTGTCGCCGGAGGGATTCGCGCCGCCTTGCGCGCGCGGCGGATAGTCGAGGTGCGAGACCGGGCCGAGGATGATGCCGTCGGCCGCCCGGCAGGCTTCCAGCACCCGCGCCGGGAACGTCGTGCCTTCGCGCTTCAGGCTCGCCAGTCCGACCTCGTGCGTTTCGAACGTCAGGCCGAGGTCGAGCTTTTTCAGGACAGAAACCGTGACCGCGCAGATCTCCGGACCGATTCCATCCCCGGGGAGGACGACCAGCTTCATTGGGGCCTGCGCCTCGCTTCCCGACTGAGGCGCGCGAATTCCTCCTCGAAACCGCCGAAACCCGCCTCCGCCATGGTCGGCACCTTGGGCAGCGCAGCGGCGCGAGCCGGACCGATGACGGCAAAGGCGCGCAGCTTGCCGCCGTTCACGTGCGGCGCCGAGGTAACGACGGTGTCGAACATGAAAGAGACCTTGCCCTCGAGCAGGCCGGCGAGCGCCGCGGCGCGATCCTTGTACTGCATAGGGGTCAGCCGGGTCTTGGTCATGCGCGCCAGCAAGTCGCCCGCGAGATGGCTGCCGCCGCCGATGCCGGTCGAGCCGTAGGAGAGCTCGCCCGGCCGTGCGGTCGCCTCGGCGATCAGCTCGGTGATGCCGCTGATTTTCGAGGCTGCGGGCACGACCAGCACGTACTGGCTGGGCGTCGATTGCGCCCAGGCCGTGGTGGCGAAGAGAAACAGCAGCAGGCGGATCATGCCACCCTGTTCCCGGCGATCGGCGGCTTGCCGTTGAGCACGTCGACCGCCTGCTCCGCGACCTGCAGGGCGCTGCGGATCTGCGTTTCTTCGGTGCCGCCGGCGGCGTGCGGCGTGCAGACCACGTTGGGAAGCTCGAGCAGCCGGCTGTCGACGCGCGGCGTCTCCACCTCCCAGACGTCGATGCCCGCGCCGAAGAGCTTGCCGGCCTTGAGAGCGTCATAGAGCGCGTTTTCATCGACCACGCCGCCACGGCAGGTATTGACCAGGATCGCGGTCGGCTTCATCAGGGCGAGCTCTCGCTGGCCGATGAGGTATTTCGTTTCTTCGTTCAGCGGGACGTGCAGCGTCACGAGATCTGCTTTTTTCAACAATTCCTCAAGGGTGGGAGCTTGAGGGATGCTGAGTTTCCGGTGAGGATCGTAGCCGAGCACCTTGCATTCGAACGCGGCCTGCCACTTGTGCGCGACGCGCGAGCCGATGTTGCCGACGCCGACGACGCCGACCGTCTTGCCCCACATCTCGACGCCGAGGATCTTCGTCCGGTCAAGCTTTTCCTGCGAGCGCACGCGCCGGTCGAGCTCGGCGATGCGCCGCCCCACGGCGATGGCGAGGCCGATCGTCATCTCCGCCACCGCTTCCTTGTTGACGCCGGGCGTGCGCACCACGGGGATGCCATGCTTCTTCGCCGCCGCGACGTCGATGTTGTCGTAGCCGACGCCCTGCTTGGAGATGATCTTCACCTTCTTCGCGCGCGCCAGATCCTCGGCCCTGATCTTCGAGCCGCGCACCATCACCGCGTCGGCTTCCTCCGGCCAGTTCTTCACGCGCGGATCGTCCCAGCGGACGATCTCGAAGTGCTTCGCGGCGTATTCGACGCCAGCCGGATGGATCGAATCGAGGATAAAGATCTTCATAGGAGAAACGGTACCCCGCTTTTTTCACAAACCGCTTTTATTTTTTCCAGCAGCGCCGCGGGGATCGGAATTCCATTCTTCAGGCGCTCGGCGCGCGAGGCGCGCTCCGGATCGCCGGGCACGAGGACCGGCAGGGCCGGGTCGACCGGCGGCGTCGCGTGCAGCACGTCGATCGCCGCGTCGAGGTCGTCTTCGAAGGCGCCCTCGGGCCGGAACGCTCTGGGGTCGATCGCCATGAAGAAATGGCCGAGGCGGTCGGGATCGGACGGTTTTTGAGTGCGATTTCTGATGGGAGAGAAGCTGCCTCCGGAGAGCGTGCCGCCGAGGATGTGGCCCATCATCGCCAGGCCGTAGCCCTTGTGGCTCGACATCTCGGCGGTGCCGCCGAGCGGCGTCTGCCCACCGCCGCCTTCCTTGTCGTAGATGATCCTCAGCGCCGCCTTGGGGTCGCGCACCGGCTCGCCCTTGCCGTCGAGCACCCAGCCCGGCGGCAACGCCTTGCCGTTCAGCTCGTAGACCTTGATCTTGTTGTTGGCGACGCTGGAGGTCGCCATGTCGAGCAGGAACGGCGCGTTGCGCCTGGTCGGCGCGGCGAAGGCGATCGGATTGGTGCCGAGCACCGGCACCGCCGCACGCGTCGGCACCACCGCGATCGCGCGCGTGCAGCTCGTCACCATGCCGACCAGGCCGGCACGCGACGCCATCGCCGCGTAGTAGCCGGCGGCGCCGAAGTGATGCGAGTTGAACACCGTCACCACGCCGACGCCCATCTCGCGCGCTTTCCTGATCGCCAGCTCCATCCCCATCACCGCCGCCGGGTGGCCGAGGCCGGCGCCGGCATCGACCATTCCAGTGACCGGCGTTTCCTTGACGATCTTCGGCCGCGCCTTGACGTTCAGCTTGCCGCGCGACTTGAAGCTCTCGTAGTCGACCAGCATCTGCACGCCGTGCGAATCGACGCCGGCGAGGTCGGTCTCGACCATGACGTCCGCCGTGGCCTTGACGATATCGGCGTCCATCCCCCAGGCGGTGAGGAGGGACGCGATCTGTTCGCGCACCTTTTCGGCGGCAATCCTCATTCGCCCTTGATGCCGACCGCCTTGATGATCTCCGCCCACTGCTGCGACTCGGTGCGCATCGCGGCGCCGAATTCCTCGGGCGTGTTGCCGACCACGTCCGCACCGAGATCACCGATTCTTTTGATGATTTCAGGGTTCTTCAAGACCTGGACAACATCGTTGTGGATGCGAGAAACAATTTCCTTTGGCGTCGCGGCCGGCGCGAGCAGGCCAAACCAGTTGGTGAGCGAGTAGCCGGCGACGCCGGCCTCCTGCATCGTCGGCACTTCGGGCAGCAGCGGGCTGCGCTTCGGCCCGAGCACCGCGAGCGCCTTGAGGCGGCCGGACTTGATGTGCGGCGCCGACTGCACCAGGCTGTCCATCGAGAGCATCACGCGGCCGCCGATCAGGTCGTTGATGCTCATCGAGCTGCCCTTGTAGGGAATGTGCGTCAGATCGATCTTTGCCTGCTGCTTGAACAGCTCCATCGCCAGGTGCGGCGCGCCGCCCGGTCCGGAAGAGCTGTAGGCGAGCTCGCCGGGCTTCCTCTTCGCCAGCGCGATGACCTCGGCGACGTTCGCCGCCGGCAGCGTCGGGTTGGCCATGAAGACGAAATGCACGTCGACCACCTTGGTGATCGGCGCAAGCGCGCGCAGCGGATCGATGCCCATGTTGTAGAGGTGCTGGTTGGCGGTCATGTTGCCCATGGTCGCCATGAACAGCGTGTGCCCGTCGGGATCCGAGCGCGCCGCCGCTTCGGTGCCGATCGTGCCGCTCGCGCCGGCGCGGTTCTCGACCACGACGCCCTGCCCCCACGCTTCCTGCAGCTTCGCGCCGACCACGCGCGCGACGATGTCGGTGCCGCCGCCGGGAGGAAAGGCGACGATGATCTTCACCGGCTTGGTCGGGAACGCCAGCGCAGCGTTCATCCAGAGGGCGAGCAGGATGGAAAGACATTTCATGTGTGGGAGTAGAGCTTTGCTCCTGCAGTGGGAACGCGAGCCGTCAGGATTGCGCCGGCTCCCGAATCGGTGATGTAGAGGCTCTTGCGGTCAGGCCCGCCGAAGCAGACGTTGGTCAGCATGTCGCTCTTGCAGGACTGCACGCGCAGCTTCGGCTCGCCGCGATGATCGAACACCCACACCGCGCCCATGTCCGGGTGGGCGACGACCAGGCCGCCCGCCTCATCCAGGGCCATGCCGTCGGGCCCGCGGCCGCCAGACATCTGGATCTGCACGCCCATGCGCACGACCGTGCCGTCGGGCGCGAACGGCAGCCGCCACACCTGGTTCGCCCTCGTCACCGCCACGTAGAGAGTGTTTCCATGCAGAACCAGACCATTGGGACTTGGAATGCAGTTGGCCAGCTGCTGCAGCACGCCGTCCGCCGTGTACTTGTAGACGCATCCCGTCGGATCGGCGAGGTCGGTCACTCCCTGGTCGGTGAAGTAGAGGTTGCCGTTCGCATCGAAGATCAGGTCGTTCACGCCCTTGAAACCCTGCTGGTGATAGCGGGCAACGACCGGCTTGATCGCGCCGCTCTTCGGCTCGAGCGCGAGGATGCCGTTCTTGTGGTCGGCGATGAAGATGCGGCCGTCGCGATGGATGGCGAGGCCGTTGGGCTCGCCGTCGTATTCGGCGGCGACGGAAAATTCTTTCCCGGGAGAAATCCTGAAAATGCGGCCGAAGGCGAGATCGACGACGTAGAGATTGCCCTCGCGGTCGAACACCGGCCCCTCGAGGAAGCAGCCCGCCGGGGTCGGGCTCTTGCCGGCGGCGATGCGCTCGGCGGGCGTGCCCGACTTCCTCAGCCCCGCCGGCACTTCGGCGAACACTTCGCTGCGCACGAGCTCGGGCGGCGCGAACAAGGCGCTACTCCGCCTGGATGCCGACGTCGCGCGCGACCTTGACCCACTTCGCGAGCTCGGCGGCGATGAAGCGGCCGAACTCGGGCGGCGTCATGCGCACGGTCTCCGCGCCCTCGGACTCCATGCGCTTGCCGGTCTCCTTCGACTGCAGAACTTCCGTCATCGCGCCATAGAGCCGCTCGAGCACCGGTTGCGGCGTGCCTGCGGGCGCGAGCACGCCCCACCAGTTCTGCGACTCGTAGCCGGGCAGCGTCTCGGCGATCGCCGGCACGTCGGGTAGCTGCGGGCTGCGCTTGCTGCCGCTCGTGCCGAGCGCCTTCAGCCGGCCGCTCTTGATGTGCGGCACGACCTGGATCAGCGAGGGCATGACGATCTGCGCCTGGCCGCCCATCACGTCGGCCATCGCCGGCCCGCCGCCCTTGTAGGGAACGTGGACGACGTCGATGCCGGCCTGGACCATGAAGAGCGCGGCGGAAAGATGCTGGAAGCTGCCGACACCGGCGGAGGCGTAGTTGAGCTTGCCGGGGCTCTTCTTCGCCAGCGCGATCAGCTCGGCCACCGTGCTCGCCGGCACCGAGGGATGCACGGTCAGCGCCGAGGGCCCGCGGCCGACGATGGTGATCGGCGCGAACGCCGTCGCCGGGTCGTACGGCAGCGCCTTGTACAGCGCCGGCGCGAAAGCGTAGGCCACCGAGATGAGCAGCAGCTGGTAGCCGTCGGGCGCGGCCTTCGCCACGCTGTCGGTGCCAAGCACGCCGCCCGCCCCGCCCTTGTTCTCGATCACCACCGACTGGCCGAGGGGTCCGGCGAGCTGGGTGGCGAGCATCCTGGCGACGATGTCGTTGCTGCCGCCGGGCGGGAACGGGACGACCAGGCGGATCGGCTTGCTGGGATATTGGGCGCCCGCGAGCCCGGTCCAGAACACCAGCAGCAACAGCCAGAGTCTCATTCGGCTTTCATCCCCGCGTCCTTCACCAGCTTGGCGAACGCATCGGCCTCGGAACGGATGTAGGCGGTGAACTCCTCGGGCGAAGCGCTCGCCTTCATCTCGATGCCGCGCTCGGCGTAGCGTTTGACGAACTCCGGGTTCGCCATGATTTTCCTGATTTCAGCATTCAACTTCAAAACAATTTCGCGCGGCACGCCGGCGGGGGCGACGATGCCGTTCCAGGTCACGTCCTCGTAGCCCTTGAGGCCCGACTCGTCGAGCGTCGGCACCTCGGGAAAGAGCGGCGAGCGCTCGAGCGTGGTGACCGCGAGCGCGCGCAGCTTGCCGCCGCGCACGTGGCCCGCCGAGGTGCTCACCTGGTCGAACATCATCGTGATCTGCCCGCCCATGACGTCGATCAGCGCCTGCGCGTTGCCCTTGTACATGACGTGCAGCAGCTTGGTGCCGGTCATGCGCATGAAGAGCTCCGCGGCGACGTGGCCGGTGGCGCCGTTGCCCGAGCTGCCGTAGCTGACCCTGCCGGGATTCGCCCTGGCGAACGCGATCAGCTCGCCGACGCTGCGCGCCTCGAAGGACGGGTGGACGACGAGGAGCTGCGGAATGCGGCAGACGAGGCTCACGCCGGTGAAGTCGCTGCGCGGGTCGTAGCCCGCGGTGGTCATGATTCCCGGCACGCGCGCGAAGGTGACGGCGACGGAGAGCAGCGTGTAGCCGTCCGGGGGCGAATTCTTCACCGCCTGCGTGCCGATGATCGCGCCCACGCCGGGGCGGTTCTCGACGATCACCTGCTGGCCCAGCCCCTTCGAGATCTCCTCGCCGACCGCGCGCGCGACGATGTCCTGGTTGCCGCCGGGCACGAGCGGCACGACGATGCGGATGGGTTTGGAGGGATAGGACTGCGGGAAGGCGAGGCCCGCCCAGCCCATGAACAGAACTGCGAGAACCGTCTTGAGCATCTAGAAATCGTACAAGCGGGCCGGGTTTTCGACGAGGATTTTCTCGCGCACGTTCGCAGGTAGCAGGGCCAGAGCGGCCGCATCGTCCACCTTCTCGTACGGCTCGATCCGCTCGGGAGAGCGGCGTCCGCGCGGCACATGCGGCCAGTCCGATCCCCAGACCAGCCGGTCCGGATGCGCAGCGGCGAGCGCCTGGATGATCGGCCGCGCATCGACGGCGAGGCGGTGCGGCGCCGAGAGTTTGACCCAGACATCGCGTTTCTTCATCAGCGCAAGCAGAGGGCTGGCCGAATCGGACAAGCCGAAGTGATCGATGACCAGCGGTACCGGCAGTGCCGGCAAATCCCTCAGGAGATCGATCCGGCAGAAGGTCTGAACGTGCCAGCCCATGGCCGCGACGCGTTGCGCGGTACGCTGAATTTTATGGATATCCCGGTCGCCTTCGGTCTCGAGGTTGACTCGCGCGCCGCGCACGCCGGCGCGCTGCAGGGCATCGAGATCGGCATCCTCGCCGATCACCGCGACCGCGCGCGACATCGGTCCGAGCTCGGCGAGCGCGGCAAGCGTGCAGGCATTGTCGGTGCCATACGGGCTCGGCTGGACGATGACGACTCGCTCGAGGCCGAGCGAGCGAAGGTGCGCACGCAGTCCGGAAACGGTCGCGTCGGCGGGCGTGTACTTCCTTTTGGCATCCAAAGGAAATCGCGCCGCCGGGCCGAACACGTGGACGTGACAGTCGCAGCCGTTCGTCAGGACGAGAGGTCCCTCACCTGCTTTACGCGCTTCTGGCATTCGGCCATGAGGAAGCCGAGGTCGGTGCCGGTCGAGACGTAGAGCGCGCCCATCTTCACGAACTGCGCGACCAGGTCGGGGCGCGAGGAGAGGCCGCCGACGCCGACGTGCTTGCCGCGCTTGCGGCAGGCGGCGATGGTGCGCTCGTAGGCGTCGCGCACCTTCGGGTGGTCGAACTCGCCGGTGATGCCGAGATCGGCCATCAGGTCGTTGGTGCCGATCATCACCATGTCGACGCCCTCGACGGCGATGATCTCCTCCATCGCCGCGAGCGAGGCCGCCGACTCGAATTGCACGATCACCATCGTTGCCGCGTTCAGGGCCGGCAGCGCCTGCGCCGCGGGCACGCTGCGAAAGCCGAGCTGCGGCAGCGCTCCCGAGAGGCCGCGAGCGCCGAGCGGCGGGTACTTCGCCGCCGCGACCACTTCGCGCGCCTCCGCAGCGGAGCGCACGCCCGGCGCGATGACACCCAGCGCGCCGCCGTCGAGGACGCGCGAGATGTATTCCGGCGTGTTCGCCGGCACGCGCACGAATGCCGGCAGGCCGGCCTCGAGCGCCATGATGCAGAGCTGGCTCGTGGTCTGCACCGAGAAGCTCGAATGCTCGAGGTCGATGTAGAGGCTGTCGAAGCCGGCGCTCTTGGCGATGCGCACGATCTCGACCGTCGGCACGAGGCGCACGGTGATCGAGGCGACGACTTCGCCGCGTTGTAGTTTTTCCTTGACTGCGTTGCTCACAACGTCGCGCAGCTGCGACATCGAAACCCCTCGAAGCGACACTTTCGGCCATTCTAGCCGCGCATTAGGGGTGGCACGCGCCTTGCAGCAGGGTGTACTTCGCTCATCACGGGCATCCCTTTTCAATCAGGAGAACTACTGATGCATAAGCTTCTGCAAGTCGCCATTTGCGGCCTCGCCGCGGTTTCGTTCAGCGCCCTCGCTGCCGACCAGAAAACCGAGGTCGACGCGAACACCAAGATCCAGGGCGACGCCAAGTCGGACACGACCGAGAAATCCACCGGCAGCAACGCCAACTCGGCGGGCAATGCCGGCGTCGGCTCGAGCGCCGACATCAAGACCGACAAGAAGGCCGGCAAGAAAGCCAAGAAGGACAAGCAGGACAATCGCACGTCCGGCGCCGGCGGCACCAAGGCCGACACAAAAGCGGACATGAACACGAAGTCGGACACGACGACCGAAGCTGCTCCGGCGCCCGCGCCGGCTCCGGTGACGGGCTCGGCTTCCGGCTCCACCTCGGGCTCGACCAGCGAGT
>JAXDQC010000078.1:0-10117 GCA_034668045.1 Betaproteobacteria bacterium
CACCGCGTGCGACATCACGGTCAGCCAGGGACGGTTCTCGACCATCTCAGTATTGCACCTTGCGCTCGACGTAGCGGAACTGCACCACAGTCAGGGCGATGACGATCACCATCAGGATCACCGATTGCGCTGACGAGCCACCGAGGTCGGCCGCCTTCACGCCATCGTAGTAAACCTTGTAGACCAGGATCTGCGTCGCGCCCGCCGGTCCGCCCTGCGTGGTGGCGTCGATCACGCCGAAGGTATCGAAGAACGCGTAGACGATGTTCACCACCAGCAGGAAGAACGCGGTCGGCGAGAGCAGCGGCAAGACGATGGTCCAGAAACGCCGCCCGGGGCTGGCGCCGTCGATCGCCGCCGCCTCGATCAGCGATTTCGGAATCGACTGCAGCCCGGCGACGAAGAACAGGAAGTTGTAGCTGATCTGCTTCCAGGTCGCGGCGATGACCACCAGCAGCATCGCCTGGTCGCCCTGCAGGACCCAGTCCCAGTTGATGCCGATGCTCCTCAGGGCGAAGGTGACGATGCCGATCGACGGCGCGAACAGGAACAGCCATAGCACGCCGGCGACCGCGGAGGCCACCGCGTAGGGCCAGATGAGCAGCGTGCGGTAGGCGAGCGCGCCGCGGATCACGCGGTCGGCCATCGCCGCGAGCAGGAGCGAAATAGCGATGCCGCTGCCGGCGACCATCAGGCTGAAGAACGCCGTGATCTGAAACGAGCGCAGGTAGTTCGAGTCGCCGAACAGCGCCTTGAAATTGGCCAGGCCGACGAATTGCGTGCGCTCGCCGAACGCGTCCTGGAGCTGGAACGAATACCACCCGGCCTGGATCGCCGGCCAGAAGAAGAACACGATGGTGATTGCGACCTGCGGGGCCACCAATGCATACGGCAGCCACGCAGACCGGAAGACGACGCGCTTCTCCATGCTATTTCCCCGAGACTGGGGGGTGCGGGGGAAGATTCATCCTCCCCGCTCCTACTTATTCGCAGCCTCGAACTTGCGGAGGATCTCGTTGCCGCGACGCACCGCGTCGTCCAGCGCTGTCTTCGCGTCCTTCTTGCCGCCGAACACCGCCTCCATCTCCTCCTCGATCACCTCGCGCCCCTGCACGTAGTTGCCGAAGCGCAGGCCCTTGGAGTTGGCGGTGGGGGCCTTGTTGGTGAGCTGCTTCACCGCGAGCTCGGCGCCGGGGTTTTTGTCGTAGAAGCCGGACTTCCTGGTCATCTCGTACGCCGCGAGGGTGATCGGCACGTAGCCGGTGCTGGTGTGCCAGAACATCTGGATCTCCGGCGACGACAGAAAGCTGAAGAACCTGGCCACGCCTTTGTAGTCGGTAGCGGGCTTCTTCGCCATCACCCATAGCGAGGCGCCGCCGATGACCGAGTTCTGCGGCGCGCCCTTCACATCGTCGTGGTAGGGGATGAAATTGACCGACCAGTCGAACTTCGCGGTGCGCCGGATCGTGCCTTGGGCGCCGGTGCTCGAGGTCACCATGGCGCATTCGCCGCTCGCGAAGCGCGCCTCGGCCTCGTTGCGCCGACCGCTGTAGGTGAACAGCCCCTTCTTCGCCATGTCGCCGAGCATCGAGACGTGCCGCACGTGCAGGGGCGAATTGATGCGGAACTCGGTGTCGAAGCCGTCCATGCCGTTCTGCTTGGTGCCGATCGGCACGTTGTGCCAGGCGCTGAAGTTCTCGATGTGCATCCACGCCGGCCAGCCGGTGCTGTAGACGCATTCCTGTCCGGAGGCCTTCAGCTTCTCCGCCGCGGCGACGAATTCCTTCCAGGTGCGCGGCGCCTTTTCGCCGTCGAGGCCCGCCTTCTTGAAGGCGTCCTTATTCAGGTAGAACACCACGGTCGAGCTGTTGAAGGGGTACGACAGCATGTTGCCCTTGGTGTCGGAGTAGTAGCCGGTCACCGTCGGGAGGTATTCCTTGGGATTGAACTTCTCCTTGGCGTCGGCCATCACTTTCGCCACCGGCACGATCGCGCCCTTGGCGCCCATCATCGTCGCGGTGCCGACCTCGAACACCTGCAGGATGTGCGGCGGGTTGCCGGCGCGGAATGCGGCGATCGCCGCGGTCATCGACTCGGGGTAGCTGCCCTTGAACACGGGCACCACCTTGTATTCCTTCTGCGACGCGTTGAATCTCGACGCGAGCTCGTTGACCCCGGTGTTGTTGGCGCCGGTCATCGAATGCCACCATTGGATTTCCGTCTGCGCCTGGGCGCTCGCGCAGCACAACAGGAACACGGCCAGCGTGCGGATCAGCATCGTCTCCTCCTCTTGTTCCTTATTCTACGGTGACCGACTTCGCCAGGTTCCTCGGCTTGTCGACGTCGGTGTTTCGCGCCAGCGCCGTGTGGTAGGCGAGAAGCTGCAGCGGCACGACATGCAGGATCGGCGAGAGCAGCCCGTAGTGCTCCGGCAGGCGGATGACGTGCACGCCCTCGGAAGCGGCGATCTTCGTGTCTGCGTCGGTGAGAACGTACAGCTCCCCGCCGCGCGCGCGCACCTCCTGCATGTTGGACTTCACTTTGTCGAGCAGCGCGTCGTTGGGCGCCACGGTGACGACGGGCATCTCGGCTGTCACCAAAGCGAGCGGCCCGTGCTTGAGCTCGCCGGCGGGATAGGCCTCGGCATGGATGTACGAAATCTCCTTCAGCTTGAGCGCTCCCTCGAGCGCGATCGGATAGTGCAGCCCGCGTCCGAGGAAGAGGGCGTGCTCCTTCTTCGCGAATCGCTCCGACCAGGCAATGAGCTGCGGCTCCAGGGCGAGCGCGGCGCCGAGCGCCTTGGGCAAATGACGCAGGCGCTGCAGGTGCTCCTGCTCCTTCTTCCGCGGTAACTTTTTCCTCAGCTTCGCCAGAGTCAGGGCAAGGAGGAACAGCGCCACCAGCTGGGTTGTGAACGCCTTGGTCGAAGCAACGCCGATCTCGACTCCGGCATGGGTGAGCAGCTTGAGCTGCGTCTCGCGCACCATGGCGCTGCTCGCGACGTTACAGACCGCCAGCGTGCGCTTGTGGCCGAGCGACTTGGCGTGCCGCAGCGCCGCCAGCGTGTCCGCCGTCTCGCCGGACTGCGACACCACGACGACCAGGGCCGACGGATCCGGAACGCTGTCGCGGTAGCGGTACTCGCTCGCGATCTCGACTTGGGTCGGCACGGCGGCGATGCCTTCCAGCCAGTACTTGGCGGTCAGCCCCGAGTAGTAGCTCGTGCCGCAGGCGAGCACCAGCACGCTCTTCGAGCCGCGCAGGACGCGCTCCGCGCCGGCACCGAAGAGCGCCGGCGTCAACGACTCGATCCCCTCGAGCGTGGCGGCGACCGCCGCCGGCTGCTCGAAGATCTCCTTCTGCATGTAGTGGCGATAGGGTCCCAGTTCGACGGCCACGCCCTCCGCCTTCACGGTGCGCAGTTCGCGCTTCGCCTGCCGATCCTGCGCGTCGAAGACGCGGTAGCCGTCGAGGCCGATCTCGGCGACGTCGCCTTCCTCCAGATAGGCGATGCGGTCGGTCGTGCCGGCGAGCGCCATCGCGTCGGAGGCGAGGAAGTTCTCCTTCGCGCCGACGCCCACCACCAGCGGGCTGCCGGCGCGCGCACCGACGACCCGGCCGGGCTGGCTCTTTGCGAGCACCGCGATGGCATAGGCGCCGGCGAGGCGTTTCACCGAACGGCGCACCGCCTTGAACAAGTCGCCGTCGTAGTGGCTGTGGATGAGGTGGGCGATGACCTCGGTGTCGGTCTGGCTGTCGAAGACGTAGCCCTTGGCCTTGAGCTCCGCGCGCAGGTCCTCGTAGTTCTCGATGATGCCGTTGTGGACGACGGCGATCTCGTCGCGCGACATCATGGGATGTGCGTTCTTCGTCACCGGCGCGCCGTGCGTCGCCCACCGCGTGTGGGCAATGCCGGTGACGCCCTGGATCTTCCCGCTCTTCACCTGCTTCGCGAGGTCCGCGACGCGCTCGACGCTGCGAAGGCGGCCGATGCCGGCGCCGTTCAGGACGGCGACGCCGCAGGAATCGTAGCCGCGGTATTCCAGCCGCCGCAGGCCTTCGATCAGGACCGGAACGATGTCGCGCCTGGCGGCGGCGCCGACGATGCCACACATGGCGTCAGCCCTTCTTCGTCTTCTTCGGCGGCTTCCAGGACGGGATCGACACCTGCTTCGCGCGCGCGACGGTAAGCTGGCCGGCCGGCGTGTCCTTGCTGATGGTCGAGCCCGCCCCGATATAAGAGCCGCGGGCGATGCGCACCGGCGCCACCAGGGTCGCGTCGGAGCCGATGAAGCAGTCGTCCTCGATCACGGTGCGATTCTTGTTTACGCCGTCGTAATTGCACGTGATGGTGCCGGCGCCGATGTTGACGTTGGCGCCGACCTCGGAGTCGCCGACGTAGGCGAGGTGGTTCGCCTTCGAGCCCTTGCCGACCCGGCTTGCCTTCACCTCGACGAAATTGCCGATGTGGACTTCATCGGCGAGGCTCGCCCCGGGACGCAGCCGCGCGTAGGGGCCGATCACGCAGCGCTCGCCGATCCGCGCCTCATCCAGGTGACAGAACGCGCGCACCTCCGACCCGGCCGCTATGGTCACGTTGCGCACCACGCAATTCGGACCGATCCGCACGCCGTCGCCAAGCGCCACGCGACCTTCGAAAACGCAGTTCACGTCGATGGCCACGTCGCTCCCGCAATCGAGCGTGCCGCGCACGTCGATGCGCGCCGGATCGGCAAGCGTCACGCCGGCCTCAAGCAGGCGCGCAGCCTGGCGTGCTTGCGCGACGCGTTCGAGCGCGGCGAGCTCCTGCTTGGAATTCACACCCGTAACCTCCCATGCGTCGTCGACCTGCACGGCTTCGACCGGCACGCCGTCGGCGACCGCGAGCGAGATGAGGTCGGTCAAGTAGTACTCTTTCTGTGCGTTGCGGTTGCCGAGCTTCTTCGTCCAGCCGGCGAGTCGCCGCGCCTCCATCGCCATGAAGCCGGCGTTCACCTCGCGGATCTCTTTTTCCGCCGGTGCCGCGTCTTTTTCCTCGACGATCCGCGTCACCTTGCCGCCTTCGCGCACGATGCGTCCGTAGCCTTTCGGATCAGGCAGTTCGACAGTGAGAAGCCCCACCCCCCGGCGCCCTGCCGCGCGCAACCGCTCGAGCGTCGCCGGGCCGATCAGCGGCACATCGCCGTACAGAATGAGGACCTCGTCCGCCGCGAGGTGCGGCAAGGCCTGCATGACGGCGTGACCGGTGCCGAGCTGCTCGGATTGCAGCGCCCAGGCGAGCGACGCATCGGGAAAGGCGGCGCGCACCTGCTCGGCGCCGTGGCCATGAACGACGATAGTCTTTCGCGGCGAGAGAGCGCGCGCGGCGTCGAGCACGTGGGCAAGCAATGGCCGGCCGGCGAGCGGATGCAGGACTTTCGGCAGCGCGGAGCGCATGCGCTTGCCCAAGCCGGCCGCGAGAACGATGATGTCGAGCGACATGGGCTGGATTCTGCTCGGAATTCTACCTTGCTGAGCGAGGAGCTCGCCTCCGCGTTGGCCCGGGTCGCGCTCGCCAACACCGAGCGGGAGTTCCCGCGCGCGATCGCGCACCGGATGACGACGCCGCAGGACGAGCTCTATCCGCAAAAGGTTCATCCGGCGTTCTTCGGCAGCTACGACTGGCATTCGGCGGTGCACATGCACTGGCTGCTCGTGCGAGTGCTGCGCCTCTATCCGATGCTGCCGGAGAACGGACGCATCGCAGCGCTGCTCGACGCGCACCTCTCGCCGGCCGCGCTCGAAGCCGAGTTGCGTTACTTCAAGGCCAACGCCCTATTCGAGCGGCCGTACGGCTGGGCGTGGCTGCTCGAGCTGCAGGCCGAAGCGCTGCGCATGAAGGCACGCTGGTCGCGAGCCCTCGAGCCGCTCGCGCTCGAGCTCTCGCAGAGGATGGGAGATTTTGTCGGCAACCCCTATCCCATCCGCGCCGGCAGCCACGGCAATACCGCTTTTGCCTGCGTGCTCGCGCTGGACTACGCGCGAACGGCGGGCGACATGGCGCTGGAATTCGAGATCGTCAAGGCGGCCAAGCGCTGGTACGGCTCGGACCGCGACGCGCCGCTCGCCTACGAGCCATCGCTCGACGACTTCCTCTCGCCGAGCCTCGTCGAGGCGCTGCTGATGCAGCAGGTGCTCGCGCCGCCCGAGTTCAGCTCGTGGCTTAGCCGGTTCCTCCCCTCAGGGATCGGCCCGCTCGCCGAGCCGCCGCGGGTCGCCGATCGCAGCGATGCCAAGCAATCGCACCTCGACGGCCTGTGCCTGTCGCGGGCGTGGTGCCTGGCGGCGCTCGGCTTGCAGGACGCGGCGAAGAGCAATCTCGCGGCCGCCATGCCGCATGTGGTCGGCGGTGATTACGTCGGCGAGCACTGGCTCGCCAGCTTTGCCGTGCTCGCGCTTAGCGCGGCAGCTCTGAAAAGCCCATGAGAAATTCGTCGACCGCGCGGGCGCACTGGCGTCCCTCGCGGATCGCCCACACCACGAGCGACTGTCCGCGCCGCGCATCGCCGGCGGCGAAGATCTTCGGCGCCGAAGTCGAGTAGGCGCGCGGGCCGTCGGTATCGGCCTTGGCATTTCCGCGCGCATCTTTCTGCACGCCGAACTCTTCGAGCATCGACTGCAGCGGCGAGACGAAGCCCATCGCCAGCAGCACGAGATCGGCCGGCAGCTCCTGCTCGCTGCCGGGGACCTCGACCGGCTTGCCGTCCTTCCACTCGAGTTTCACGGTCTTGAGGGCGCGCACCTTGCCGCCCTCGCCGACAAGCTGCTTGGTGGCGATCGACCAGGCGCGCTTCACGCCTTCTTCGTGCGAAGAGGATGTGCGCAGACGCGTCGGCCAGTACGGCCAGACGGGATTGCGCTCGACGTCGGGCGGCATCGGGAAGAGCTCGAAATTGGTGACCGACGCCGCCTGCTGGCGGTTCGAGGTGCCGATGCAGTCCGAGCCGGTATCGCCGCCGCCGATGACGACGACGTGCTTGCCCTTCGCATTGAGCTCAGGCACCTCGGCATCGCCGGCGACGCGCTTGTTCTGCAGCGGCAGGAACTCCATCGCGTAGTGCACGCCCTGCAGCTCGCGCCCCGGGATGGGCAGATCGCGCGGTTGCTCGGAACCGCCCGCAAGCACCACGGCATCGAACTCGGCGGTCAGTTTCTCGGCTGAAATCGACTCGCGCGCATCGCTGATGACGCCCGGGCCGGGCTTTTTCACGCCGACAAATACGCCGGCGCGGAATTTCACTCCCTCTTCGCGCATCTGTTCGAGCCGCCGGTCGATCACGCCCTTGTCGAGCTTGAAGTCGGGAATGCCGTAGCGGAGCAGGCCGCCGATGCGGTCGCTCTTCTCGAACACGGTGACGTCGTGGCCGGCGCGTGCGAGCTGCTGCGCACAGGCGAGCCCCGCGGGACCCGAGCCGATGACGGCGACCTTCTTGCCGCTCTTGTGCGCCGGCGCCTGCGGGCGCACCCAGCCCTCTTCCCAGGCCTTGTCGACAATCGCGTGCTCGATCGACTTGATGCCGACCGGGTCGGCGTTGATGCGCAGCACGCAGGCTTCCTCGCAGGGAGCCGGGCAAACGCGGCCGGTAAACTCGGGGAAGTTGTTGGTGGAGTGCAGCACCTGGATCGCGTTTTTCCAGTCCTGCCGGTAAACGAGGTCGTTCCAGTCGGGGATGATGTTGTTGACCGGGCAGCCCGACATGCAGAAGGGAATGCCGCAGTCCATGCAGCGCGCGCCCTGGACGCCCGCTGCGTCGTCGGCCAGGCGCAGGTGGAACTCGCGATAGTGCTTCTTGCGCGCTTCGACCGTCTCGTGCCCCTCCTCGAGCCTTTCGAACTCGAGGAAGCCGGTGACTTTGCCCATCTACGCGACTTTCTTCTGCGAGGCGGCGAGCTCGGCCAGCGCGCGGCGATATTCCTTCGGGAACACCTTGACGAAGCGGCTGCGGTACTGCGTCCACTTTTCCAGCACTTCCTGCGCGCGCTTCGAGCCGGTGTATTTTTGGTGGCTCTCGATCAGGCGCTTCAGCCGCGTCTCGTCCTCGGACTCGGCGAGCACCGGCTCGAGGTCGACCATCGAGGTATTGCAGCGCTTGCCGAACTCGCTGTCGAGGTCGAGAACGTAGGCATAGCCGCCCGACATCCCGGCGGCGAAATTGCGACCGGTGCCGCCAAGCACGACCACGGTGCCACCGGTCATGTATTCGCAGCCATGGTCGCCGACACCTTCGACGACCGCGTGCGCCCCCGAGTTGCGCACCGCGAAGCGCTCGCCCGCGACGCCCCGGAAGTACGCCTCGCCGGCGATCGCGCCGTAGAGGACGACGTTGCCGGTAATGATGTTTTCGGTCGGCTCGCCGCGGAACTTGGGCGAGGGCTGCACCGAGATGCGTCCTCCCGACAGGCCCTTGCCGCAATAGTCGTTGGTGTCGCCGACGAGGTCGAGGGTCACGCCGTGGGCGAGGAAGGCGCCGAAGCTCTGGCCCGCCGAGCCGGCGAGTCGCACGTGGATCGTGTCGTCGGCCAGGCCCTCGTGGCCATAGCGCTTGGCGATCTCGTACGAGAGCATCGTGCCCGCGGTGCGGTTGATGTTGCGGATCGGGGTCTCGATCGTCACCCTCTCGCGCCGCTCGAGCGCCGGCTGCGCGAGCTCGATCAGGCGGTTGTCGAGCGCCTTCTCCAGGCCGTGGTCCTGCTTCTCGCGGTGGTAGACCGCAACGCCTTCTGCAGCCTCCGGCATTGCGAAGATGCGCGAGAAATCGAGGCCCTTCGCCTTCCAGTGCTCGATGCCCTTCTTCGTGTCGAGCAACTCGGTATGGCCGATCAGCTCGTTCACCGTGCGAACGCCCAGGCGCGCCATCAGCTCGCGCGCCTCCTCGGCGACGTGGAAGAAGTAGTTGACGACATGCTCGGGCTTGCCCTCGAACTTGCGGCGCAACTCCGGGTCCTGGGTCGCCACCCCCACCGGGCAGGTGTTGAGGTGGCACTTGCGCATCATGATGCAGCCTTCGACCACCAGCGGCGCGGTGGCGAAGCCGAACTCGTCGGCGCCGAGGATCGCGCCGACGACGACGTCGCGCCCGGTCTTCATCTGGCCGTCCACCTGCACGGCGATCCGGCCTCTCAATCGATTGAGGACCAGTGTTTGCTGCGTTTCCGCGAGGCCCAGTTCCCACGGGGTGCCGGCGTGCTTGATCGAGGACCAGGGCGAAGCGCCGGTGCCGCCGTCGTGTCCCGCGATCGTGACGTGGTCCGACTTGCCTTTCGCCACGCCAGCGGCGATCGTGCCGACGCCGATCTCGGAGACGAGCTTCACCGAGATCGCCGCGGTCGGGTTGGAGTTCTTGAGGTCGTGGATCAGCTGCGCCAGATCCTCGATCGAGTAGATGTCGTGGTGCGGCGGCGGCGAGATCAGCTCGACGCCGGGCGTGGAATAGCGCAGCTCGGCGATGTACTCGGAAACCTTCTTGCCCGGCAGCTGCCCGCCCTCGCCGGGCTTGGCGCCCTGGGCGATCTTGATCTGCAGCATCTCCGCGCTCGCCAGGTACTCGGCGGTGACGCCGAAGCGCCCGGAGGCCACCTGCTTGATCTTCGACTTCATCGAGTCGCCGGCGCGCAGCGGGATGTCGACCTCGACGCGCCCCTTGCCCAGGCGCGATTGCATCGACTCGCCTTCCTTCACCAGCGCGTAGCGGCGGCGGTCCTCGCCGCCCTCGCCGGTGTTCGATTTGCCGCCGATGCGGTTCATGGCGATGGCGAGCGTGGTGTGGGCTTCGGTCGAGATCGAACCGAGCGACATCGCGCCGGTGGAGAAGCGCTTGACGATCTCCTTCGCGGGCTCGACCTCCTCGATCGGCACCGGCTTGCCGGGACGGAACTCGAACAGGCCGCGGAAGGTGAGGTGGCGGCGCGCCTGGTCGTTGATGATCGCCGCGTATTCCTTGTAGGTGCCGTAGGAATTGGCGCGCGCCGAATGTTGCAGCTTGGCGATCGCGTCGGGGGTCCACGTATGCTCCTCCCCGCGCACGCGCCAGGCGTATTCGCCGCCGGCGTCGAGCATGCCTTTCAGCACGGGGTCGTC
>JAXDQC010000079.1:0-18596 GCA_034668045.1 Betaproteobacteria bacterium
GAGCTCTTCAACGGCGCGTTCAGCCCGGAAGCGAGGAACGCGGTGAGGCGCTCGACGAGCAGGTGAACGTCGTGGCGGTCCTCCGGCTTGCAGCCGGCGATGAGCTGCACGGTGTCGGTGGCGGCGAGCGTGTAGGCGAGCGTGCCGAACATGAAATGCATGCGCCACACCAGCTCATCGCGCGGCATTTGCGGCAGCGCGCGCTCGAACGCCGCCTTGAAGCGCGCCATCCCCGGCGCGTACATCTGGCCGATCAGGACGCGGATCGCCTTCGCCGGCTCGGTGTAGGTGCGGCCGAGCAGGCGGGTGAAGTTGCGGCCGCCGCCCTTGGTGTCCTCGGTCATGGAAAGGCCGGGGGAGATGAAGGCACGGATCAGCGCTTCAGGCTCGATCGGCCGTCCGCCGGCTTCGGCCTCCAGCGCATCGAGCTGCGCGATGCGTGCGGCGTTCAGGGGATCGAGCCGGCGGCGAAAGACCGCCTCGATGAGCGCGTCCTTGGAGCCGAAGTGATAGTTGACCGCGGCGAGGTTGACCCCCGCGTTCGAGGTCAGGTGGCGCATCGACGTGCCGCCGAAGCCGTGCTGCATGAACAACTCTTCGGCCGCGTCGAGGATGCGGGTGCGTGTCTCGTGCTGGGGTTTCACTGCGCGAAGGGGCATGCGAACCTTCCGGTATTCAAACGAACGTTTGAATAGTATCCGGCCGGCAAGGCGCCCGTCAAGCTCGATAATCCGCCGATGACGCCCGAGAAGAAGCTCAGGGGCAAGGAGTGGGGCAACCTCCGCACCCTGGTCCCGTACCTATGGGAATACAAGTGGCGCGTCTTCCTCGCGCTCGCCTGCCTCATCACGGCGAAGCTGGCGAACGTCGGCGTGCCGCTGGTGATGAAGGAGGTCGTCGACGGCCTCGACGTCCAGACGGCGATGGTCGCGGTGCCGGTGGCGCTGCTCGCGATCTACGGCATCCTGCGCTTCTCGACCACCCTCTTCGGCGAGCTGCGCGACGTGGTCTTCGTGCGCGTCACGCAACGCGCGATCCGGCGCGTCGCGCTCGGCGTCTTCCGCCACCTGCACAGCTTGAGCCTGCGCTTCCACCTCGACCGCCAGACCGGCGGCATGACGCGCGACATCGAGCGCGGCACGCGGGGGATCTCGACCCTGCTTTCCTACCTGCTTTTTTCCATCATCCCGGTGATCCTCGAGTTCGCGCTCGTCGCCGCGGTGCTGGTCACCAAGTTCGACTGGCGCTTCGCCGCCGTCACCTTCACCGCGGTCGTGGTCTACATCGGCTTCACCGTGATGGTGACCGAGTGGCGCATGGAGATCCGCCGGCGCGCCAACGAGCTCGACTCGCGCGCGAACACCCGCGCCATCGACTCGCTGCTCAACTACGAGACGGTGAAGTACTTCGGCAACGAGGAATTCGAGGCGCGCCGCTACGACGAGAGCCTGCAGAAGTACGAGTCGGCGGCGGTGCAGAACGAGGCGTCGCTCGGCATCCTCAACATCGGCCAGAGCCTGATCATCGCCGTCGCCGTGACGCTGCTGATGATCCTCGTCGCCCAGGGGGTGGCGATGAAGTCGCTGACGCTCGGCGATCTCGTGCTGGTGAACGGCCTGCTCATCCAGCTCTACATCCCGCTCAACTTCCTCGGCATGGTGTACCGCGAGATCAAGCAGGCGCTGCTCGACCTCGACCGGATGTTCCGCCTGCTGAGCGAGCATCGCGAGGTCCAGGACAAGGAAGGTGCCGTGCCGTTGCCCGCCGGGCGCCTCGACGTCTCCTTTCGGCAGGTGGAGTTCAGCTACGAGAAGGCGAGGCAGATCCTGTTCGACGTTTCCTTCGCTATTCCCGCCGGGCAGCGCGTCGCGGTGGTCGGCCATTCCGGCTCGGGCAAGTCGACCCTCGGCCGATTGCTCTACCGCTTCTACGACGTTTCGGCGGGAGATATTCTCGTCAACGGGCTTTCCCTGAAAACGGTGAAGCAGGCGGGCCTGCGCGGCGCCATCGGCATCGTGCCGCAGGACACGGTGCTCTTCAACGACACCATCCTCTACAACATCCGCTATGGCCGCCCCGAGGCGAGCGATGCGGAAGTGATCGAGGCGGCGCGCGCGGCGCACATCCACGACTTCATCGAGACGCTGCCGAAGAAATACGAAACCATGGTGGGCGAGCGCGGCCTCAAATTGTCCGGCGGCGAGAAGCAGCGCGTGGCGATCGCCCGGGCGCTGCTGAAGAACCCGCGCATCCTGATCTTCGACGAGGCGACTTCCGCGCTCGACTCGCGCGCGGAAAAGGCGATCCAGGGCGAGCTCGAGCGCATCTCGCAGGGCCGCACGACGTTGGTGATCGCTCACCGCCTCTCGACGGTGATGGACGCGGACCAGATCCTCGTGCTCAACCAGGGGCGCATCGTCGAGCGCGGGTCCCACAGGCAACTGCTTGAGATGCAAGGCGAATACGCCCGGATGTGGGCGCTGCAGCAAGAGCAGGCGCAGGCCGAAGCCGTCCTGGAGCGCGCCGCCGCGTTATAGCCGATCGGACTACGTTCGTTGCCGCAGCCCGACAGTGGAACGATTTCACGGATAGTCGAGAAACCGGCTACTACTCCATGATTTCGCTTAGCTTTTTTTTGAACGGTAGGATAAACTGCGACAAGTCCATGCGCCGTTTAGGGCATGGTTCGCTAGAACGTATAAACCGCTACCCGGGGAAGATTCACCGCAATGCAACGCCAACTCCATTCGCTCGAGGGCATCGTCGCCGCTTTCGCGCTCTTTTTCGTACTCGCGCTCACCATCGGCTTCGCGCAGGCTGAAGGCGCACGCGCTCAGAAAACCGTTTATCTCCGCTCGTCGGCCGCGCTGGTGCAGGACGCAGCGACCGACGAAGTCGTCATCGACAAGAACGCCGATGCGGTAACGCCGATCGCCTCGATCACCAAGCTGATGACGGCGATGGTGATCGTCGACCGCGGCCTCGACCTCGACGCGCGCATCGTCGTCTCGCGCGAGGACGTGGACTGGAAGAAAGGCTCGCGCTCGCGGCTGCAGCCCGGCGCGATCCTGACGCGCGACGAGCTCTTGATCGTCGCGCTCATGTCCTCCGAGAACCGCGCTGCCGCGGCGCTCGGCCGCACCTATCCCGGTGGCACCGAGGCTTTCGTCGCGGCGATGAACGCCAAGGCAGCGGCGCTCGGCATGACCGACAGCCACTTCGTCGATCCGACCGGCCTCTCCGCCAACAACGTGGCGAGCGCGCGCGATCTGGCCAAGATGGTTCGCGCCGCGCATCAATACCCCCTGATCCGCGAATATTCGACGCGTGAGCGCCACACCGTGAAGATCCAGGGCCGGCCGCTCGTGTTCCGCAACACCAACGGCCTGGTGCGCAGCACGCAGTGGGAGATCGGCCTCTCCAAGACCGGCTACATCAGCGAGGCGGGACGCTGCCTCGTCATGCACGTGCGCCTTGCCTCGAAGGACCTGATCGTCGTGCTGCTCGATTCCTGGGGCAAGCAGTCCAGGATCGGCGACGCGAACCGCATCAAGCGCTGGATCGAGACCGCCTCGGTTTCCCGCTCGAGCTAGTCAAGCCGTGAAGGGCGAATAGCCCTTTGCGGTCAGTCCAACACCTGGTCTGCGTAAACCCGGCATTCGCTGCCAGGGTGCGAAAGCCGTTGCTCGAATATTTGTAGGAATTCTCCGTGTGGATCGATTCACCGCGCTCGAAGGCGAAGCGGTGCGCGCCGATCTTCACTTTCTGTTTTTGCAGCGAAACCAAGTGCATCTCGATACGGCCGCGGGGCGCGTTATAGAACGCGTAGTGCGCGAAGGCTCGCAGGTCGAAGTCGGCGCGGAGCTCGCGATTGATCCGCGCCAGCAGGTTGAGATTGAACGCCGCGGTAACGCCTCGCGAGTCGTTGTACGCCGCGTGCAGGATGTTGGCGTCCTTCTTCAGGTCGGTGCCGATCAGCATGCGGCTCGCCTGCCCGCGGCTGCGCGCCAGGAAGCCGTGCGCTTCCTCGGGCGTCAGGTTGCCGATCGTCGAGCCCGGGAAATACGCCGTGCGGGGACTTTTCGCCGCCGGCAGGTCGAGCGGCCTCGAAAAATCGGCCGCCACCGGCTCGATGCGCAGCCAGGGAAATTCGCGCGCCAGCCGCGCGGCGGCTTTCTCGAGGGCGCTGACCGAGATGTCGACCGGCAGGTAAGTTTTCGGCCGCAGCGCGCGGATCAGGAGGCGCGTCTTCAGGCTTTCGCCGGAACCGTACTCGAGCAGCTCGCAGCCGCTGCCGGCGAAGCGCGCGATCGAAGAAATATGTTGTCGGGTCAGAGAAAGCTCGGCCCGCGTCACGTAGTACTCGGGCAGGCGGCAGATGCGCTCGAACAGGCGGCTGCCGGCGGCGTCGTAGAAGTACTTCGGCGGCAGGGCCTTCTGCGGCAGCGAAAGGCCCGCGACCACGTCCTCCCGGAACGTCAATGTGCGCCGATCTTGGCCGGTTCGGGCTGGTGGCCGATGCGCTGCGAGATGCGATCGGCCGTCTCCTTCACCAGCGCGCCCCACTGCGGCTTCATGCGGTCGGCCGGCGTTGACAGCGACAGGGCGGCGATCAGGCGCCCGGCATCGTCGCGGATGCCCGCCGCCACGCAGCGCACGCCGACCTCGGCCTCCTCGGCGTCGGTGGCGAAGCCCTGGCGCTGGATGCGCTCGAGGTCGCGCTCGAGCGCGGCGACCTGGGTGAGCGTGCTGCGCGTCTGTGCGGCGAGGCCGGTGCGCTTGGCGTAGTCGCGCAGGCGCGCGAAGCCTTCCTCGAGGAGGAAGAGCTTGCCGGCGGCGGTGACGTGCAGCGGCGCGCGCGCGCCG
Source organism: Betaproteobacteria bacterium (assembly GCA_034668045.1). Lineage (GTDB taxonomy): Bacteria > Pseudomonadota > Gammaproteobacteria > Burkholderiales > SG8-39 > SCGC-AG-212-J23. The sequence continues at coordinate 4,867 of JAXDQC010000079.1, forward strand.
ATCACGTGCACCACGCGCATCGCCGAGCGGCCGGAGGAGGTGCGCTCGACGTAGACGATCTCGTCGTCATGGCGCACGGACAGATTCGCCGTCTCGCCCGTGTGCGAGTGCAGCTCGCGCATCAGCGGCAGCGCCAGCTCGCGCACGCTGATGCGCGACTTCACCACGTTGCCGAGCTCTAGGAGCCGCATGCCGAGGCGGTAGCTGCCCGGCTCGACGCGATCGACCATCCGGTCGGCCGACATCGAGGAAAGGATGCGGTGCGCGGTGGAGGGATGCAGGCCGGCGTACTGCGAGATCTGCTTCAGGCCCAGCGGCTCGGGATGCTGCGCCAGCACCTCGAGCAGGCGCATCATGCGCTCGATCACCTGGATCGGGTTCTTCTGCTCGTCGCGGGGCGTGGCCATTCCACATTGTAAAATGCGCCGCCATGCCAGTGGTCACTTGTATTGAAGATCTTCGCGCGATGGCGAAGAAACGCGTTGCGCGCGCCATCTTCGACTACGTCGACCGCGGCTCGTACGCGGAGTACACGCTGCGGGCCAATCGTGCCGACCTCGAATCGCTCGCGCTAAGGCAGCGCGTCGGCGTCGACGTCGACCGGCGCTCGACCCGCACCACCATGGCCGGCCACGAGGCGACCATGCCGGTGGCGCTCGCGCCGGTCGGGCTTACCGGCCTCAACTGGGCCGACGGCGAGATCCTCGCCTGCCGCGCCGCGCAGCGCTTCGGCGTGCCCTACACGCTCTCGACCATGTCGATCTGCTCGATCGAGGACGTCGCCGGCGGCGTGGAGAAGCCGTTCTGGTTCCAGCTCTACGTCATGCGCGATCGCGGCTTCGCCGCCTCGCTGATCGAGCGCGCGAAGAAGGCCGGCTGCTCCGCGCTGGTGCTCACGCTCGACCTGCAAATCCAGGGCCAGCGCCACCGCGATCTCAAAAACGGGCTTGCGGTCCCGCCTCGCCTGACGTTAGGGACCTTGCTCGACATCCTTTCGAAACCTTCGTGGACTTTGAATGTTTTGACGGGAAAAAGAAAATCGTTCGGCAACCTCGAGGGCCGCATCCCGGACGCGAAGAGCCTGACCACTCTTTCGCAGTGGATCGCCGGGCAGTTCGATCCGACCCTCTCGTGGCACGACGTCGAGTGGGTGAAGAAGCTCTGGGGCGGCAAGCTGATCCTCAAGGGCATCCTCGACGCCGAGGACGCGAAGATCGCCGCCGGCTGCGGCGTCGACGCGATCGTCGTCTCCAACCACGGCGGGCGCCAGCTCGACAGCACGATCTCTTCCATCCGCGCGCTGCCCGAGATCGTCGAGGCCGTGAATGGCAAAACAGAAATATGGATGGACGGCGGGATCCGCAGCGGACAAGACGTGCTCAAGGCGCTCGCGCTCGGCGCGCGCGGCACCATGATCGGCCGGGCTTACGCCTACGGCCTGGGCGCGATGGGCGAGGCGGGCGTGACGCGCGCGCTGGAGATCATCGGCGCCGAGCTCGATGTGTCGATGGCGCTCTGCGGCGTCCGCGACGTCAAGGACGTCGACCGCTCGATCCTGCGCGCCGCCGAGCGGCGCTAGCCCTGCCGGAAGGAAACCAGCTCGATGCGCTCGGCGCGTCCCTCGAAGCCGCGTCCCGCGGTGCGTATTTCCTCGCGCGCGACCGGGCGGCGCACCTGGTCCGGCGCGAACCACACGCGGGTGATGACGCGGACGAGACGCGTGCCGCGGATGAAGGTGCCGCTGCCGTCGATGCGGAACGTGTTGAAGGTTCCCGCAGGGACGGTCACCTGCTCCTTCCGCGTGATCTTGAACGCAACATCGAAGCGCTGATCGCCGCGCTGGCCGCCCAGCGCCTCGAAGCGCGTTCGCCAGCGCTTGCCGAGGAAGAACTCGGCCGGGAATTGCTGGTTGGACGTGAAGGTGACGCTCTCGCCGCTTTGCTTGACGTTGCCGAGGAGGTCGGTGGTGACCCTGCCGTCGTTGTAGATCACTTCGTTGGCCGTGACCGCGGTGACCCGGTGGTTCATCTCGCGCGAAACGACCTTGGAGTAGATGTCCATCACCTGGAAGCGATAGCGGTCGCCGACCTTGTAGGCGATGTCCGCGCGTGCTGTGCCCTGGGTGTAGGGGTTCTGTGACTGCTGCGCGACCTGGATCTTCTGCTCGCCCATGCCCGCGAGGATGGCATCAAGCTGCGCCTGGGCGATCTCGCAGAAGCGGCCGCTCGGGTAGCGGCGCAGGTATTCCTCCAGCGGCGCAGGCTCGGCGCTGACCGAGACGCGCTCCCAGAACTTCAGCTCCTCCTCGTAGGCGCGGTCCGACTCCTCCTGCGTGCGGCGTCGTTCCTGCTCCTCCTTGTAGATGCGCGCGAGCTGCTCGTGGCGCCTGCGTTCGTCGGCTTCCTGCCTGGCGCGCTGAGCATCCGCCTCGCGCTGCAGCCGCTCGGCCTCTTCGCGGCGCGCCTTTGCGATCTGTTCCTGCTTCACGCGCTCGGCTTCAGCTTCGCGCCGCAGGCGCTCAGCCTCCTCGCGCTGCGCCAAGGCGATCTTTTCCTGCCGCGCTTTTTCGGCTTCCGCCTCGCGCCGCAGCCGCTCCGTCTCCTCGCGCTGCGCCTTCTCGATGCGCTCCTGCCACAGGCGCTCGGCTTCCCTTTCCTTGCGCACCCTCTCTGCCTCCGCGGCGGCGAGCTTCTGCATCTCCTTCGGCGGGATGAACCAGAAGTCCTCTTCCAGCGAGGTGCTCTCCCACGGGATCTGCGCGCCGTTCGAGCGGCGGCGCACCGTCAGGCGCACACGCTTGAAGACGTCTTCGATCTTCGCCTCCGGCACCTTGATTTCCTTCAGCAACTGCTCGGTGTAGAGGCCGTTGGCGCCGTCGCCGTCGCTCGCCAGGTTGCCTGGCGCGGTCGCGTAGGCGAGCAGCGTCGCGGGCGGCGCGTCGAGCTGCGACAGCCCCTTCTGCTCGAGCTTCACGCCGGCGAAGGGATTCTCGCGGCAAGCGTCGAGGATCACCACGTTCATCGGATTCGCCGCTTTGGCGATGCCCTCGATCACCGCGTTGACGTCGACGCACCTCGCCTCGATGTCCTCGATGCGGCGGATCTCGGCGTCGATGGGCAGCAGGTAGTTGCGCCAGGCGAGCTGCACGCCGTGGCCGGCGAAGTAGAAGATCCCGATGGCCTTGGCGCGGGTGAGGGATTCGCCGTACGCCCGGATCGCTTCCAGCATCTGCTGGCGCGAAAGGTCGAGACCGGTGGTGACGTCGAAGCCGCTCGCCCGTAGCGCGTCGCCGATCGCCTTGGCATCGTTGGCCGGATTCTTCAGGGGGCCGAAGCCGTAGCTGGAGTTGCCGATCACCAGCGCGCGGCGCGGCGCGATGAGCAGCGGCGCGCCGCCCGCCGCGACGCCGGACCCTTCCTTGCGCTCGCCCGCGACCAGGTTGCGGTCGGGCGTCTGCGCCCAGGCGCCGCTCCAGCGCGCGAAGGGCAGGGCGAGCCCGGCTTGCAGGAGGCGGCGTCGGTCCGGGTCTGACATGTCAGCTCTGCTGGAAGGCGACGAGCTCTTGTCGCTCGGCGACGATGATCTGGTATTGGTTGCGCCGGATCTCGTTACGGGCGATGCCCCGGCGGCACCGGTCGGGCGCCATCCAGGTCGTCGCTTCGAAGCGCACGGTCTGCTGGCCCTCGGATTGACCGGTTGTTTCCATTCGGTAGCAGTCGAAGGTGCCCGCCGGTACGGTAATGCGCTCGCGCGCGACGATGCGGATGTCGAACGTGTTCCTGAACTCGCCGAAGCGCGGATGCGTGACGTTGAAGCGCGTGCGCCATTTCTTGCCGACCCGGTATTCGGTCGGCGCAAGCTGGCTGGGCGTCAGGCGGCGGCCGTCGGCTTGCAGGATCGGGCTGCCGAGCAGGTCGGTGATAAAGCGGCCGTTGTTGTAGATGACCTGCGTGTCGGTGATCTCCGTGATCCTGATGCTGTTGGTCTGGGCCACGACCTTGGAATACAGGTCCATGAAGTTGTACGTGTACATGTCGCCGACCTTGTACGCCGGCTTGAACGTCGCCGAGCCCTGCGAATAGGGGTTCGCCGCCGGCGACACTGCCTCGACCCGCTTTTCCCCCTGCAGGGCGAGGATGCGGTCGAGCTGCACCTGCGCGATCTCGCAGAAACGCCCGCTCGGATAGCGGCGCAGGTATTCCTCGATCGGTCCCGGCTCCTTCGCGCTCGAGACGCGCTCCCAGAAGCGTAGCTCTTCCTCGTAGGCGCGGTCGGAGTCCTCCTGCTTGCGCCGGCGCTCCTGCTCTTCCTTGTACACGCGCGCGAGCTGCTCGTGGCGCTTCTTCTCCTCGGTTTCCAGGCGTGCGCGCTCGGTCTCGGCTTCGCGCTTCAGCCGCTCGGCCTCTTCGCGCCGCGCCTTCGTGATCGTCTCCTGCTTCACGCGCTCGGCCTCCGCTTCGCGTCGCAGCCGCTCAGCGTCCTCGCGCTGCGCCAGGGCGATCTTTTCTTGGCGCGCTTTTTCGGTTTCCGCCTCGCGCCGCAGCTGCTCGGCCTCCTCGCGCCGCACCTTCGCGACCGCTTCCTGCTTCGCGCGCTCGGCATCCGCTTCTCGGCGCAGCCGCTCGGCCTCATCGCGCTGCGCCAAGGCGATCTTTTCCTGGCGCGCTTTTTCCGCTTGCGCCTCGCGCCGCAGCCGCTCGGCCTCTTCACGCTGCGCCTTGGCGATCCTCTCCTGCCGCGCGCGCTCGGCTTCCGCCTCGCGCCGCAGCCGCTCGGCCTCCTCGCGCTGCGCCAAGGCGATCTTTTCCTGCCGCGCTTTTTCGGCTTCCGCCTCGCGCCGCAGCCGCTCCGTCTCCTCGCGCTGCGCCTTCTCGATTCGCTCCTGCCACAGCCGCTCGGCTTCCTTCTCCTTGTGCACGCGCTCGGCTTCGGCGACAGCGAGCTTCTGCATCTCCTTCGGTGGGATGAACCAGAAGTCTTCCTCGAGCGAGGTGCTCTCCCAGGGAATCTGCTGGCCGTTGGAGCGCCGGCGGACCGTGAGGCGCACGCGCTTGAAGACGTCCTCGATCTTGGCCTCGGGAACCTTCATTTCCCGCAGCAGCTGCTCCGTATAGAGCCCGTTGGCGCCGTCGCCGTCGCTCGCCAGGTTTCCGGGCGCGGTGGCATAAGCGAGGATGGTCCCGGGAGGCGCGTCGAGCTGCGACAGGCCCTTCTGGTCGAGCTTCACGTCGCTGCCGAATGGGTTCTCGCGGCAGGCGTCGAGGATCACCACGTTCATCGGGTTCACCGCCTTGGCGATGCCCTCGATCACGGCATTCACGTCGACGCACTTCGTCTGGATGTCGTCCATCTTCGCGATGGTCGCGTCGGTCGGCACCAGGTAGTTGCGCCAGGCGAGCTGCAGGCCGTGGCCGGCGAAATAGAAGAGGCCGATGGCCTGCGCCTTGTTCAGCGATTCGCCATAGGCGCGGATCGCCTCGAGCATGTCCTTGCGCGTGAGGTCCAGGCCGACGGTGACCTGGAAGCCGGCCTGCTTCAGCTCAGCGCCGAGGGCCTTCGCGTCGTTGGCCGGATTCTTGAGCGGGCCGAAGCCGTACGAGCTGTTGCCGATGACGAGCGCGTGTCGCGGCGCGATGAGCAGCGATGCCCCGGTCGGTGCGGCAGCGGCGGCGGCCTTGCGTTCGGTCGCGAGCAGGTTGCGGTCGGCCGATTGCGCAGCGACCGGACCCCAGCGAACAAGCGGTACGGCGAATCCCGCCTGGATCAGGCGACGCCGCTTCCAATCGTTCATTCTTCTTTCCCCCTGGCACGGATTCTAAAGCGCGCCGGACTCAACGCGTCCACCAGCTTGCCCTCCAGCGGTAATGGGTCACCTTCCAGTTGTGACGCGATCAACTCGCCGGCGAGCGCCGCCCAGACGAGGCCGCGCGAGCCGTACGCAAAGGCGCCGTAGACGTTTTCCCCCAGCGCGCCGACGACCGGCAGGCGGTCCGGCGTCACCGATCGGAAGGCGACCCGGCCTTGTAAATTCTTCAACTCCGCTGCGAACGGCACGATGCGCGCGAGGCGCTCCAGGTTGCCGGCGTGGCTCTCGGCGCGCGGCGCGGGATCGTCGTCGTCGATGTCGAAGCTGGCGCCGACCACGCAGGCGCCGTCCACGGGCGGCAGCACCATGCCGCCGCGCAGGAGAACGACGCGGGGCGGATCGAAGTCCTGCGCCGGCACGTAAGTGAGCTGGCCGCGCACACGGCGCAACGTGAGATGCGGCACGGCATGCAGCTTTGGCGCGTCAAAGGAGTTGGCGAGCACGACGATGCGGTCATCGGGGAGCTGCTTCACCTCCTTCCCGAAGCTCCTTTTCAGTTGCGCTCCGCACGCTTCCAGTTGCGCGCTGACCAGGGAACGAGGATCGATCCAGCCCGCCTGCGGAAACCAGATTCCTCCTTCAGCCACCGGGACGCCCGCGTGCGCCGAAGCCTCGTCGCGCGCCACGGCTTGCGCGTACTCATGCGGCAGGCCGGCGACGGCTTTCATCTGCGACCCAGCCTCGCGCTCGTCGCGTGCGAGCTGCAGCAGGCCGCACTGGTCCCACCTGATTTGCGGCAAGTTCTTCCACCGTGAAATCGAGGCGAGAAACCCGACGCGCGTGAGCCGCGCGAAGATGCTGTCGTCCGGCGTGACCACGGGGTGGAAGGCGGCCGCGGGATTGCCCGAAGCTTCCTGCGCCGGCCCTGCATGGCGCTCGACCAGCTCTACCTGCCAGCCGCGTGCGCAAAGGCGCTCGCAGATCGCCGCGCCGGCGAGTCCCGCGCCGACCACCATAGCGCTTCGATCCCTCGGACGAGTCTCACCCCGCCGCGTATTACGCGCGACCAGCATCTCCTTCTTGTGGCCGAAGCCGGCCCGCTTCTCGACCGCGAATCCCACCCGCTCCAGGGACGCGCGCACCTCCGTAGCGACGCTCCAGGTCGCCGCGGTCGCCTCCGGCGCGGCGAGCCGCGACACCGCGCGCATCAGCTGCGACGTCCACATCTCCGGGTTCTTCGCCGGCGAGAAGCCGTCGAGGTAGATCGCGTCCGCGGCAAGGCGCAGGTCGCGCAGCACCTTGATGTCGGCGAAGAAGAGCGTCAGCACGACCCTTCCCTGCTCGAGCTCCGCACGGTGCCCTCCCGAGACGAGGAGCGGCCACTGGGAATGCAGTTCCGCCGCAAGCTCTTTCAATGCTGGATACCGCTCGTGAAGCGTCCGGAGGTCCTGCAGGGAGAACGGATGCTTTTCCACCGACACGAAATGCAGGCGATCGCACCGGGCGGGATCGCGCCGCCACGCCTGCCAGGTGACGAGGAAGTTGAGCCCGAGGCCGAAGCCGGTCTCGAGGATGACGAAGCGCTCGCGGCCCGCCCAGCGCTGCGGCAGGCCGTTGCCCTCGAGGAAGACGTGCTCGGCCTGCGCCGGTCCGCCCGCCGCGCTGTGATAGACGTCGCCGAAGGCCGCCGAGTACGGCGTTTCGTCGAGAAACGCGATCGTCGCCGGAACGAGTGAAGCCGTCATGGCGGTATTATTGTCGCCCCCATGAACAAGCCCGCCGAATTGCAGCTCGATTCCGTTCCCGCCTGGATTGACGGACAGCGCGTGTCGCCGGAGGGCACGCATCACAACCGGTGGGGCGAGGTCTACAACCCCGCGACCGGCCAGGTGACCAGGCGCGTGCCGCTGTGCGACGCGTCGGTGATCGACGCCGCGGTCAAATCCGCGGCTGCCGCCTTCCCCGCCTGGCGCGACACGCCGCCGCTGCGCCGTGCAAGGGTTCTTCAAAAATTTCTTTCCCTTTTACAAGATCATCAAAAAGACCTCGCGAAAATCGTCACCGAAGAGCACGGCAAAACCCTGCCCGACGCGATGGGCTCGGTGCAGCGCGGCATCGAGGTGGTCGAGTTCGCCTGCGGCATACCGCACCTCCTGAAGGGCGAATACTCCGAGAACGTCGGCACGCAGGTCGACACGCACACGCTGCGCCAGCCGGTCGGCGTCTGCGTCGGCATCACGCCGTTCAATTTCCCGGTGATGGTGCCGCTGTGGATGTTCCCGATGGCGATCGCCTGCGGCAACACCTTCATCCTCAAGCCCTCCGAGAAAGTGCCGTCCGCGTCGGTGCGGATGGCGGAGCTGCTCAAGGAAGCAGGCCTGCCCGACGGGGTCCTGAACGTCGTGCATGGCGACAAAGTCGCTGTGGATGCTCTACTCAATCATTCACTTGTCAGTGCAGTTTCCTTCGTCGGCTCGACGCCGATCGCGAAATACATCTATGAGACCTGCGCCAAGGGCGGCAAGCGCGTGCAGGCGCTCGGCGGCGCGAAGAACCACGCCGTCGTGCTGCCCGATGCCGACCTCGAGTTCGCCGCCGATGCGCTCATCGGCGCGGCCTACGGGTCGGCGGGCGAGCGCTGCATGGCGATCAGCGCGGTCGTTGCGGTCGGAAGTGCTGGAGACAAACTCGTTTCCCTTTTGAAACAGAAGGCCGAAGCCATCAAGATCGGCCCGGGAGACAAGGACGGCGTCGACATGGGCCCGCTCGTCACTGCCGAGCATCGGGCCAAAGTTCTGGGTTTCGTGAACAAGGGAAAAGCCGAAGGCGCGAAAGTCGTCCTCGACGGCAGCAGCACGAGCATGAAGGAAGGCTTCTTCCTCGGCACGACGCTCTTCGACCACGTCAAGCCGGAGATGGAGGTCTACAAGAACGAGATCTTCGGCCCCGTCCTCGTGGTGCTCAGGGTCAACACCCTCGAGGAAGCCATTTCATTGGTCAATCAAAATCAATATGCGAACGGCACGGCGATCTTTACCGAATCGGGCGGCGCGGCGCGGCGCTTCCAGAGCGAGATCCAGGTCGGCATGGTCGGCATCAACGTGCCGATCCCGGTACCGGTTGCGTTCTACTCGTTCGGCGGCTGGAAGAGCTCCCTGTTCGGCGACCTGCACGTGCATGGCACCGAGGCGGTGAAGTTCTATACGCGCACCAAAGCGGTAACGACTCGCTGGCCGCACCAAGATACGCCGGCCCCTGGCTTCAACATGCCAACCCTGGGATAGATATGAAAACCCTTTTTGCAGTCCTTTTTTCCCTGGTTGGCGCGGTTCACGCACAGGAGTACCCGACCAAGACGATCAAGATGGTCATTCCGTTGACGCCGGGATCCGGCGCGGACATTGCGGGCCGCATCATCGCCGCGCGCATGAGCGAGCACTGGAAGCAGCCGGTGATCATCGAGAACCGGCCCGGCGCGGGCGGGCAGATCGGCACCTCGGCGGTGATCAAGAGCGAGGCCGACGGCTACACGCTGCTCGTGCAGTCGTCCTCGCACGCGGCCAATCCGGCCATCTACAAGAGCCTGCCTTACGACCCGTTGAAGGACACCGTCGATGTGGCGATCCTCGGCAAGACGCCGTACGTCATGGTCACCGCCGCGAACGGGCCGTACAAATCGCTCAAGGCCTTTATCGAAGCCGCCAGGGCGAAGCCGGGCGAGCTTCCGTTCGCGTCGGCGGGCATCGGCACTTCGACGCACCTCGCGGCGGAGTACGTTGTCGCGATGGCCCAGCTGAAGATGATCCACATCCCCTTCAAGGGCTCGCCCGATGCGATGCAGGACGTGCTCGGCGGCCGCAGCGCCTTCTACATGGCGCCGATCAACGCCGGCATGAACCTGGTGAAGGACGGCAAGCTGACCGCGCTCGGCGTCTCCACGCGCACGCGCGCCGAGGTGCTGCCCAACGTGCCGACGCTCGACGAGCAGGGATTGCCCGGCTACGACATGACGCTCTGGTTCGGCATGTGGGCGCCGGCGAATACGCCGCCGCAGGTGGTGCGCAAGCTGAACGAGTCGGTGAATGCCATCGTCCAGGAGCCGAACGTGAAGGATCAGTTCGCCAAGCTCGGCATCATTCCGGCGCCGATGAAGCCGGAGGAGTTCGCGCGCTTCGTGCGCAGCGAGATCGAGGTCTACCGCAAGATCGTGCGCGCGGCGAACATCGAGCCTCAGTAGCGTGGAATCCATCGTCGCCGCGTTCAGCCTGGTCCTGGGCACCGCCACGCCGGGCGGCGGCTTCCCGGTCTACGGCGCCGCGTTCACCGAAGTGCTGAACGCGACCGAGCCGCGCCTGCGCATCGAGGCGCGCAATACCAAGGGCAGCGCCGAGAACGTGCCGCTCCTCGAGGCCGGCAAGCTCGACCTCGGCCTGGTCGCGGGCGAATTCGCCTCCGCCGTGATGGCGAAGCCCGACGCGAAGCTGCGCATCGTCGCGGCGATGTATTCCTCGCCGGGGCTCTTCATGGTCAAGCGCGACAGCCCGGCGCGCTCGATCGCCGACCTGAAAGGCAAGCCGGTCGTGCTCGGCACGCAGGGCTCGGGGATTACGGTGCTCGGTCGAACCGTCCTGGATTCTTTGGGTATTGAAGTAAACCCTATTGTTTTGGAAAAGGCCGCCGACGGCCCGCCGATGCTGCTCGACGGCCGCGCCGCGGCGCTCTGGGGCGCCGGCGTGGGCTGGCCGGCATTCGGCGCGCTCGCCAAGTCCGGCGCGCGCTTCATTGCTCCGAATTCTTCGGAAATTGATTTGATCTTGAAAAAAAATCCGCAATTGCAGCAGGTGACGCTGCCGGCGCGCAGCTACGCGGGACAGGAAGCGGCGATTCCTTCCGTCGGGTCGTGGAGCTTCGTCTTCGCCAGGCCCGACCTGCCGGAGGGGGCGGGCTATCTGCTCGCGCGCACCATCCACCGCGCCGAGGCGCAGCTCGCGGCGAAGACCGAGCAGGCGCGGGAGACGACGATGGCCAATACGCTCGCCGCGTCACCGCGCCGCGAGCTCATCCACCCGGGCGTGCTGAAGTACCTGCGCGAGGCTGGGATCGAAGGTGAACGGCGCTGACCGACTGGCCGAGCTCGGCGCAGGCGGCATCGATCGCCTCGCGTAGCGGCCGCGCATCCTGCGCCGCCCAGTCGGCGTAGCGCCGGTAGTCGCTGCGCACGGTTTTCTCGAACTGCTCCAGCAGCATACCGTCCTGCGTGCGGTAAAGGCGCGAGCGCACGTGCAGCTCGATCGCCATGTCGCGCTCGCGGGGAGCGACTTCGAACTCGGTGACGGCGATTTCGAGCGCCGTCGGGATGCCGCGCCGCGCGAGCGCCCTTAAATCGAGCTCTCCGGCTGGCAGCAGCACCGAATCCGATCCCGCCACCTGCTGCGCGCGCTTCGCCACGGCCTCGGTCGTTTGCATCTGCGCCACGGCGTCGGCCAGCGCGGCGCGCGCCTTCTCGATGCGCTCCGGATCGGCGGCGATCGCATCGACGACGCCGCCGGCCGTGCCGCCGACGAGCGCGCCGACGATGGCGGCGGGAATGACGATGATGGCGCAGAGCGGCCCGCCGATCGTGCACAGCAGGCCGGCCGCGCCGTAACCCCAAACCGCGCCGCCGGCCGCGCCGCCCGCGACGCCGACCGCCGCGCCGTCATGCCTGCCGGGACGGGTCGTCTCGATGCGCGACACCGGCGCGTAAGCGACCGGCGCGATCGCAAGCGAGGCTTCGGATTTTTCCGGTGGCGGCTCCACACTCGCGCAGCCGGCGAGCACGGTACAAATTACAAGCGGGGCAAATCTCATCGCCATCCTGCCTTCAAGTTTCGTGCCGCTAGTTCTGGCGGATGAAGTCCAGCACTGCGTGGTTGAAGATTTCAGGCTGCTCCCAGAAGGCGGAGTGTCCGCACTCGGGCACGACGACCGATACGGACCCCAGGAGATGGGAGGCCACTTCGCGCAGCAGGGAAGGCGGCAGGTAGAGGTCGGCGTCGCCGGTCAGGACCAGGGTCGGCGTGCGAATCGTCTCCAGCGCCGCGTAGGTGATGCGATTGCGCGTCGCCTGCGGGCTGGCGTGCCGCGAAGCGTCGGCCCACCGCCGAACGCCTTCGGGGTTCGCCGCGCGGTAGGAAGGGCCGAGCTCGCGCACTTCGACCGGCAGCGCGTCGAATTGCGGCGACGGGCGCAGGCGGCGCGTCACCGCCAAGTAGGCCTCGTCCTTCACGCCGAAGATGCTGTTCGCCACCACGAGACTGCGCAGCCGCTTGGCAAAGGAGAGCGCGTAGTCGATGGCGACGATGCCGCCGGCGGCGGTGCCGACGAGATGGAACCGCTCGAGGCCGAGCCCGGTGACGAGCGCTTCGAGCTCGTCGGCGGCGGCCGCCTGCGCCCGGCGGTCATAGGCGATGCAGCGATAGCCGGCGGTGCTGAAGAATTCGACCTGATTGCTCCACAGGCCGCTGTTGCCTGAGCCCGCGTGCAGAAAAACGATCGGCACCCCCGTGCCGCGGTCCATCTAGTGCAGGTGCGGCTTCTTGAGGAAGTCGCCGCGGTCGCCTGACCGTACCTTGATCTCCGACAGGGTGCCGTTGCGCGCCGTCTTGAGCGGCACCTCGACGCCCGAAGCTCCCAGGCGCCAGATGCGGCGGAAGAGATCGGCCAGGCTGGAAGGCTTCTGGCCGGCGACTTCGAGGATGGCGTCGCCGATCTTGATGCCGGCGCGCTCCGCGGGGCCGCCCGGCGCGAGGCCGGCGACGACGAGGCGCGCGCCCGCGTCGGTGGTGTACATGCCGAGCCAGGGACGCGGCGGCCGGCCCGACTTGCCGGTGGCGAGGAGCGTGTCGAGGATCGGCTCGAGGAGGTCGATCGGCACGATCATGTTGCCCTGGATCGTGCCGGCGTCGATCTTCTCCTGCACCAGCAGCGAGCCGATGCCCGCCAGCTTGCCGTCGGCGGCGATCAGCGCCGCGCCGCCCCACTGGGGATGCGCGGGCGCGGTGAACATCGCCTCGTCGAGCACGTACTCCCAGTAGCCGGCGAATTCCTGCCGCGCCGCCACGCGCGCCGCCACCGAATGCTCGCGTCCGCCGGCGCCGCCAAGCACGACGCGCTCGCCGACCTGGAGCGCCCCGGACTGTCCGATCGGGATCGGCTCGAGGTCGATGCGGGCCAGCGCCTGCACCAGGCCGAACCCGGTCTCCTGGTCGAAGCCAAGGACATGCCCCGGGGCCACGCGTCCGTCGCTGAAGGTGAGCCAGATCTGCTCGGCCTCGGTGATGAGATAGCCGATGGTGAGAACGACGCCGCCTTCGCGGATCAGGACGCCGTTGCCGGCGCGTTCGGTGCCGAGCGTCTCGGCTGAAAACGCATCGGCCGGCACGATCGAGCGGATGCCGACGACGGCGCCGAGCGCACGATCGAGATCGTAGTCGTAATCTTCCGGTTTCGGTTGCGCTCCGGCCGGCACAGTCCATTCAGGCAGTCGTGGCATTTCTCCGAAACTCCTCAGTCACCGAGCCCCGGCGCTCGCCGTTGCGATCTCCCTCGCACCAGCGAGCTGACGCATCGAAGCTAACACCTCTGCAAGGTCAATTCGACCCCTGGGCACGAGTGCCCCGTAGTGCTCCAACGGAAATACGATGAACAATTTGAAAGGTTTCAGGACCAGGTCGAGCCGACAGCCCAGGGAGCGCCAGGAGATAATGGTACAGCTGGGTGGACTCGAACCACCGGCCTCCGGTTCCACAGACCGGCGCTCTAACCAACTGAGCTACAGCTGCACAGACTAGTGTGGCAGTGAGTGCGAGATGGGCTCGCAGAGCGGCACGAACCTAGGAGCCGGCCTAGAACTTGGCAAGCCCGGTACGCTCCACCCACAGCT
>JAXDQC010000080.1:0-2683 GCA_034668045.1 Betaproteobacteria bacterium
GGCGTCGGATACATCATGGCGGCACCCGGCCGTGCCAGCGCCAGCGCGACGATCTGGATGAGATCGTCCGAGCCGTTTCCGAGAAGCAGCTCCATGCCCTGCGGCACGGCCATCTTGCGGGCGATCAGCTCGCGCAGCTTGCGCCCGCTCGGCTCGGGGTAGCGGTTGAGATCGACTCGCGAGAGCACCTCGGCCAGCTCGACCCGCATCGCCGGCGGCAGCGGATAAGGGTTCTCCATCGCGTCGAGCTTGACCATGCCGTCGGCTTCGGCGACGTGGTAGGCCTTGAGCGCGAGGACCTCGGGCCGGACGAGTTTTTCCGGATTCACTTGAACCGCATTTCCGCCGCACGGGCGTGCGCGCCAAGCCCCTCACCTTCGGCCAGCACCGAAGAGATCCTGCCTAGCGTCGCGGCTCCCGCCTGCGAGATCGAGACGAGGCTCGAGCGCTTCTGAAAATCGTACACCCCCAGCGGCGACGAGAAGCGGGCGGTTCCCGCCGTCGGCAGCACGTGGTTCGGCCCGGCGCAATAGTCGCCGATGGCTTCCGAGCTCCAGCGGCCGAGGAACACTGCACCGGCGTTGGTCAGCTTCGGCAGCCAGGCCTCCGGCTTCTCGACCAGGAGCTCAAGGTGCTCGGGAGCGATGCGGTTGGACAGTGTGCAGGCCTCGTCGAGGTCGCGCGTTTCGATCAGCGCACCGCGCCCGAGCAGCGAAGCCGCGATCGTTTCTTTCCTTTGCATCTGCGGAAGCAGCTGCTCGATCGCGGACTGCACGGCGTTCAGATGCCGCACGTCAGGCGACAGCAGAATCGCCTGGGCGGATTCGTCGTGCTCGGCCTGCGAGAAAAGGTCCATCGCGATCCACTCGACGGCGGTGGTGCCGTCGGAGATGATCAGGATCTCCGACGGCCCTGCCAGCATGTCGATGCCGACCTGCCCAAACACCTGGCGCTTCGCCTCCGCGACGTAAGCGTTGCCCGGGCCGACGATCTTGTCGACGCGCTGCAGCGACTGCGTGCCATAGGCGAGTGCCGCGACGGCCTGCGCACCGCCGACGGCGAGCACGCTGTCCACGCCGGCCAGCGCGGCAGCGGCGAGCACCAGAGGATTGGGATTCGGGCTCACCATGGTCAGGCTGCGCACGCCCGCCACCTTCGCCGGTACCGCGTTCATGAGCACCGAGGACGGATACGCCGCCTTGCCCCCGGGCACGTACAGGCCGACGCGCTCGAGCGGCGTAACCCGCTGCCCAAGTCGGGTACCGTCGGCCTCGGTGTAGTCCCAGGACTGCTGCAACTGCCTCTCATGGAAGGCACGGATACGCTCGTGGGCGGCGCGCAGCGCGTCGCGCTTCTCCGCGTCCAGCGACTGCAACGCCGCCCCGGTTCTATCCTTCCCGATTTGCAGCTCCGAAAGCGAGCGAGCGCTCACATTATCAAAGCGCTTCGTATACTCGAGGACTGCGGCGTCTCCTCGCTCGCGCACATCGCCGATGATGGCGCGCACCGCAGTCGCGATGGCGGGGTCCTGAGCGGCGTCGTAGCGCGTGAGCGCGGCCAGCGCGGCGTCGAAGCCGGCCGCGCGCGTTGAGAGGCGACGCAGCTTCATTTCGCCGCTGCCCTGGCGAAGGCATCGATCAGCGGCTGGAGCGCGGCGCGCTTGGTCTTGAGCGCGGCCTGGTTGACGATCAGGCGGGCCGAGACCGGCATGATTTCCTCCACCGGCACGAGGTCGTTCGCCTTCAGCGTGTGCCCGGTGGAAACGAGGTCCACGATGGCGTCGGCCAACCCGACCAGGGGGGCAAGCTCCATCGAGCCGTAAAGGCGGATGAGATCGACGTGCACGCCCTTCGACGCGAAGTGTGCGCGCGTGGTGTTCACGTACTTCGTCGCCACACGAAGGCGCGCGCCCTGGCGCACCGCGCCGTCGTAGTCGAAGCCCCTTTTCACCGCCACTATCATGCGGCAGGTGGCGATGCCGAGGTCCACCGGCTGGTAGAGCCCGTCGCCGCCATGCTCGACCAGGACGTCGCGCCCGGCGATGCCGAGGTCCGCTCCGCCGTGCTGCACATACGTGGGTGTATCCGCAGCGCGTACGATGATGAGGCGCACGTCGGGCCGCTGGGTGTCGAGGATGAGCTTTCGGCTGCTCTCGCCGTTGCCTTTGGCCTGGATACCGACGCGCGCGAGCAGCGGCGCGGTCTCGTCGAAGATCCGTCCCTTGGAAAGCGCAATGGCGATGTCGGCCATGGGCGAGGCCAAAAAGGCGAAATTCTACCGCTGAAACAGGGGGATAGCTAGCTAAAGCGCTCTATCCTGGCGCCCAGGGCGCCGAGCTTCTTCTCGAGTGCCTCGTAGCCCCGGTCGAGGTGGTAGATGCGATCGATCACGGTCTCGCCCTCGGCGACCAGCCCGGCGATGACCAGGCCCGCCGAGGCGCGCAAGTCCGTCGCCATGACGGTTGCGCCCTGCAGCCGTTCCACGCCCTTCACCACGGCGGTATTGCCCTGGATGGAAATGTCGGCGCCGAGGCGCTGCATCTCCAGCGCATGCATGAAGCGGTTCTCGAAGATGGTTTCGGTGATAAGCGCGGTGCCGCTCGCCACCGTCGCAAGCGCCATGAGCTGAGCCTGCATGTCTGTGGCGAATCCGGGGTACGGCGCCGTGCGCACGCTGACGGCCT
>JAXDQC010000081.1:0-12177 GCA_034668045.1 Betaproteobacteria bacterium
GAGGAAGAAGAACCAGAAGATCACCAGCACCAGCGGGATCGAGCGCATCAGGTTGACGTAGCCGCCCGCGAGCGCCGAGAGCCACTTCATCGACGAGAGCCGCATCATCGCCAGCAGCGTGCCGAAGATGATGCCACCGGTCATCGCGAGCGCGGTCAGCGTGAGGGTGAAGACCATGCCCTCGCGGAAGAGATAGCCGACCGAGCGCTCGATGACGTCGAAGTCGTAGCCGGCGAACATCTAGTGGCCCGCCATCGGCGCGCCGCCCGCGGCGATCAGGCCGGGGACGCGCACCTTCTTCTCGAGCGCGCGCATCAGCAGCACGACGATCAGGTTGGTAAGCAGGTAGATGATCGTCGCCGCCGTGAACGCCTCGAAGACGCGGAAGCTGAACTCCTGCATGGCGCGCGCGCGGCCGGTGAGCTCGAGCAGGCCGATGGTCAGCGCCACCGACGAGTTCTTGATCACGTTCATGAACTCGGAGGTGAGCGGCGGCAGGATGATGCGGAAGGCCTGCGGCAGGACGACGAAGCGGTAGGCCTGCGCTTCCGTCAGGCCGGTGGCGATGCCCGCCATGCGCTGGCCGCGCGGCAGCGAATTGATGCCGGCGCGCACCTGCTCGGCGACGCGCACCGAGGTGAAGATCGCCAGGCACATCACCGCCGGCACGTAGGAGCCCCACGGCGGCGGCATCTGCTTGATCCAGTCGCCGATCGCCTGCGGCAGCAGCTCGGGCACGACGAAGAACCACAGGAACATCTGCACGATCAGCGGAATGTTCCGGAAGATCTCGACGTATAGGTTGCCCAGCCTCACCAGCCACTTCACCGGCATGGTGCGGATGGTGCCGACGACCGCGCCGACGACGAGGGCGACGACCCAGGCTGCGAGCGCCGTGGCGAGCGTCCAGCCCAGGCCGACGATCAGGTACTGGAGATAGGTCCCCGTGCCGCCAGGCTCAGCCTCGAGGAGGATCTTCCAGTGCCAGTTGTACTGCACCTGGAAAAGCCTACTCGTAGGCCTTCGGGTCTCCCGAGTCGGTCGGGTTGGCGACGACCTTCTTGAACGCCGCACTCATCGGCAGGTTGAGGTTGATGTTCTTCGGCGGCACCGGCTTCTCGAACCACTTCGAGTAGATGGCGTTGATCTGGCCGGACTTGTAGACCTGCGTCATCGCCTTGTCGACCACGGCCTTGAACGCCTTGTCGTCCTTCCTCACCATGATGCCGTACGGCTCGACCGACAGCGCGGTGCTGGAGATCTCGTAGTCGTTCGGCGAGCGCGACTGCGCGGCGAGGCTGGCGAGCAGGATGTCGTCCATCACGAACGCCACCGCGCGGCCGGTCTCGACCATCTGGAACGCCTCCGGGTGGCCGTTCGCCGAGATGATGTTCATGCCGAGGTTCTGCGCCGCGTTGATCTCGGTGATCTGCTTGATGTTGGTCGTGCCGGCGGTGGAGACGATGGTCTTGCCCTTCAGGTCCTGCAGCGACTTCAGCTTGGCCGACTTCTTGGCGACCCAGCGGTTGGCGGTGACGAAGTGCGTCATCGTGAACCACACCTGCTCCTGGCGCGGGATGTTGTTGGTGGTGGAGCCGCACTCGAGGTCGATGGTGCCGTTCGCCATCAGCGGGATGCGGTTCGCCGAGGTGACCAGCTGATAGGCGGTCTTCAGATTCGGCATCTTCAGCTCGGCCTTCACCGCGTCGACGACGCGGTGGCAGAGATCCATGGCGTAGCCGATGGGTTGCTGCTTGTCGTCGTAGTAGGAGAAGGGGACGGAAGCGTCGCGGTGGCCGATGGTGATGGCGCCGGTGTCCTTGATCTTCTTCAGCGTGCCGTCCTGCGCCAGGACCTGGCCGCCGAACAGGGCCAATGCGGCCAGAACGAGTGTGATGCGGATCATGTTGTCTCCCCGGGGGTTATTCGAAAAATTCTACCTAGTTAACGCCGGCTGCGGTGTTTCTTACCCGCTCGGCGACCGCCGTCAGCAGCGAGGCGCCGAAGGTCGGGTCGGACTTGATGAGGTTGAGGAACACCTGCCGGTTGATGCCGAGCAGCACGCAGTCGGTCTCGGCGGCGGCGTTGGCGGACCGCGGCGACTGGTCGATCAGGGCCATCTCGCCGAACACCGCGCCCGGGCCGACGAACTGGACCACCGCGCCGCGGATCGAGATCGCCACCTTGCCTTCGAGCACCACATACATCAGCGCACCGGTCTGCCCGGCGACCATGATCACCTGGCCCTTGTTGTAGCGCTGCTGCGCCTGGTCGCCCAGGCCCTTGGAGAGGCTGGCGAGCAGGGTCTTGTCGAAGACGCGCGGCGAGTCCTTGACGTCGCCGGCGTTGGGGACGCCGGAGAGCTTGGTCATCATGCCGCGCAGGCGCTGGATGAGCATGCCGAGCATCATCAGCGCGAACTCGGGCTTCTTCTGCAGGGCGGCGTTGAAGCCCTTGTCGTCGAGCGAGATGACCCGGCACGGGGTTTGCGCCGCCGCCGTGGCGCTGCGCGGCGATTCGGTCATCGCCGCCATCTCGCCGAAGATCTGCCCGGCCTTGATCGTGCCGATCGGCTTGCCGCCGGAGAACAGGCCAACCTGGCCTTCCACCAGGAAGTACATCCGGTCGCGCTTGAACATGCCGGCTTTCTGGTTCTCGGAGAAGAACACCGCGCCGGCGGTGGCCTGCTCCTCCTTGCCGACCGATTCGAAGAAGGCGCGCGCGATGGCCGGGACATAGATCGGCGCTTGCGGCGCTGCGGGGGCGGCAGGCTTCGGGGCTCCGGCAGGTTTGCTGAAGTCGAGATCGTCAGCCATCAGGTCGAATGATAGTGCCAGAATCGGCCTCCATGACGCAGCCCGTCCGCATCGAGCACGACCTTCTGGGAGACCGGGCGGTTCCGGCCGACGCCTACTACGGCATCCACACCCTGCGGGCGCTGGAAAATTTCCCCATCACCGGCACGGGGATCTCGATCTATCCCGACCTGGTGATCGCGCTTGCCTGCGTCAAGCAGGCCGCCGCGATCGCCAACGCCGAGCTGGGCCTCCTCGACGAGCAGCGCGCCGTGGCGATCCGCCTCGCCTGCGAGGAGATCCGCGAGGGCAAGCTGCACGAGGAATTCGTCGTCGACGTGATCCAGGGCGGCGCCGGCACCTCCAGCAACATGAATGCCAACGAGGTGATCTGCAATCGCGCGCTGGAAAGGCTCGGCCGCACCAGGGCCGACTACGCGCACCTGCACCCGCTCGACCACGTCAACCTGTCGCAAAGCACCAACGACGTCTACCCGACTGCGATCAAGCTCGCGCTGCAATTGGGGATTCGCCGGCTTCTGGAGGAGATGGCCTTTCTGAGAAAGTCGTTCGCGCTGAAGGCGGCGGAATTCTCCGACGTGCTCAAGGTCGGCCGCACGCAGCTGCAGGACGCGGTGCCGATGACGCTCGGCCAGGAGTTCTCCACCTACGCGGTGATGCTCGGCGAGGACGAGAGCCGGCTGTCGGAAGCGGCCGGCCTGATCCGCGAGATCAACCTCGGCGCGACCGCGATCGGCACCGGCATCAACGCGCACCCGGCGTACGCGGAGCTCGCCACCCGGCGCCTGTCGGAAGTTTCCGGCATCGCCTTCGTCAGCTCGCCCGACCTGATCGAGGCGACGCAGGACGCCGGCTCGTTCGTGCAGCTCTCGGGCGTGCTGAAGCGCATCGCGGTCAAGCTCTCGAAGATTTGCAACGACCTGCGCCTGCTCTCCTCCGGGCCGCGCGCCGGCATCGGCGAGATCTCGCTTCCGGCGGTGCAGGCCGGCTCCTCGATCATGCCGGGCAAGGTGAATCCGGTGATTCCCGAAGTCGTCAACCAGATCGCCTTCGAAGTCATCGGCAACGACATCACCGTCACCATGGCAGCGGAAGGCGGCCAGCTGCAGCTCAATGCCTTCGAGCCGATCATCGCCCACAGCCTGTTCAAGAGCCTCTATCACCTCGCCGCCGGCTGCCGCACGCTCGGCGAGCGCTGCGTCAAAGGCATTACCGCGAATCGCGAGCGCGCGCGACGGCTGCTCGACGAGTCGACCGCGCTCGTCACTGCGCTTACGCCTTTCATCGGCTATGCGCGCTCGACCGAAATCGCCCAGGAGGCGCTCGCCACCGGCGCGCGGGTCTTCGATCTCGTCCTGCAGAAGAAATTGATGGGACGAGAGGAGCTCACCAGGCTCCTCACTCCCGAGATGCTGACAAAACCGCGGAGCGACAAATGAGGCTGTGGCTGCTGGTCCTGTTCTTCCCTCTCACGGTCCTTGCACAGGTCTACCCGTCGAAACCCATCCGGATCGTCTGCCCGTTCCCGGTGGGTGGCATCGCCGACCTCTACGGCCGCATCGTCGCCGCGAAGCTGACCGAGACCTGGGGCCAGCCGGTGGTAGTGGAGAACCGCACCGGTGCCGGCGGCAACATCGGCGCCGACCTGGTGGCGAAATCGCCGCCCGACGGCTACTCGATCGTCATCGGCAGCATCGGCACGCACGCCGTGAATCCGACCCTGTTCGCGAGGATGCCGTACGACGCGGTGAACGATTTCGCGCCGATCTCGCTGCTCCTCGAAGCCGAAGGCCTGCTGGTCGTGCATCCCTCGGTGCCCGCGCAGAGCGTTCCGGAGCTCATCGCCTATGCGCGCGCCAATCCCGGCAAGCTCTCCTTCGCTTCCGCCGGCATGGGCACCGCGAGCCATCTCGCCGGCGAGCTGTTCAAGTCGATGGCGAAGGTCGACATGAACCATATTCCGTACAAGGGCAACGTGCCCGCGATCACCGACCTCCTCGCCGGGCAGACGAGCCTCATTTTCGCCACCATGCCGACCGTGTTGCCTCATGCGAAGGCCGGCAAGCTGCGCTCGCTCGCCACCATCGGCGATGTTCGCTCCGCTGCCGTGCCCGAGCTTCCCACCGTCGCCGAGGCTGCGTTGCCCGGCTTCGCCGTCACCAACTGGGTTGGCTTCTTCGCGCCGGCGAAGACGCCAGCCGAGATCGTGCAACGCTGGAACACCGAAACGCATAAGGTTATGCAATCGCCTGAGATTCAGGTGCGGCTGCTGAACGAAGGTGCGCGTTTTATTCCCATGACGCCCGAGCAGTTCGGCGCCTTCGTTAAGAGCGAGATCGCGAAGTGGGCGCCGGTCGTCAAAGCTTCCGGTGCACGAGTTGATTGAAGTTCGGACAACCAGACAAACGATCGCCCCGATCGCCGAGGAAAATGTCATGGAAGTGTCAGCACTCGCCCGCTAGCCTCGAAGCCTTCATTGGGGAGGCGAGCCATGGCGTTCACGGGTGCAGGCGCAATACGCGCGTTGCTGGTCGTTGCTTCGGTTGCAGCAATGCCCCCGGCCGGCGCGGAGATCCTGATCGGCCAGAGCGCCGGATTCACCGGCGGCCAGGCCGAATACAGCAAGGACGTCCGCAACGGCATCCTCGCCTATTTCGAAGCGGTCAATCGCGCCGGCGGCATCGGCGGGCAGCGCCTGAAACTTGTCGCCGAGGATGACAAAGGCAGCCGCGACCAGGCCCTCGCCAACACCCGCAAGCTGATCGAAAAGGACAAGGCCTTCGCGCTCATCGGCTATACGAGCGGCGCCGGCATCGAGGCGTCGCTGCCGGTCGTCGAGGCGGCGCGCGTGCCGATGCTCTCGCCGGCGACGGGTAACGCGGCGATCCGCGCGCAGTTCCACAAGTACCTTTTCCACAGTCGCGCGGGCTATGGCGAGGAGATGCGAAGAATCGTCGACCACATGGCGCTGCTCGGCGTGAAGCGCATCGCGCTGGTTTTCCTGCAGGACACGACCGCCAACCGGAAAGTGATGGAAGAGGCCCTGGCCGCGAACAAGCTGGAAGCGGCGGCCGCCATCGGCGTCGATCGAAACGCCAAGGAGTTCGACGGCGCGATTGGCGCGCTGCTGGAAGCCGATCCGCAGGCGGTGCTGTTCATCACCAACGCGCGACCCCTGGTCGAAATGGTGCGCGGCATGAAGCGGCGCGGGTACACCGGCGAGTTCGTGACCAGCTCGTTCGCCGGGGTCGGTTTCCTCGGCGAGCTCAAGGACGACGCGGTCGGAGTGAAGCTCGTCCAGGTCCTGCCGCCGCCCTCGCGCTCGAACGTCCGCGTCGCGCGGGAGTTCCGCGAGCATCTCCGGCTGCTCGACACCGAGGCGGGCGCCAACTACACCAGCTTCGAAGGCTATATCGCCGCGCGCGTGCTGGTGGAGGCGTTGCACCGCGCCGGCAGGAACCTCAGCCGCGAGCGCCTGGTGAAGGCGCTCGAGTCGATGCGGGACTTCGACCTCGGCGGTTACGAAGTGAGCTTCTCGCCCACGAAACGCGACGGCTCGCGCTTCGTCGATATCGGTGTGATCAATTCCCGCCGGATGCTGGTCTTCTAGCGGCCCGACAGGAGCTCGGTGACGCCGCCGATCGCGGCGGTATTCACGGTCAGCGTCCTCTCGGTCGCGAACCTCAGCATGTAGTGCGGCCCGCCGGCCTTCGGGCCGGTGCCCGACAATCCTTCGCCGCCGAACGGCTGCACGCCGACCACGGCGCCGATCATGCTGCGATTGACATAGATGTTGCCGACGCGCGCGGCGGCGACGACCTGGTCGACGAAGCTCTGCAGGCGGCTGTGGATGCCGAGGGTGAGGCCGAAGCCGGTGTCGCGCAGCCAGGCGAGGACGCGATCGAGGTCGTCGCGCTGGTAGATGCAGACGTGCAGCACCGGGCCGAACACCTCGATTTTCGGCAGCTGCTCGAGCTTCAGCTCGAAGGCGATCGGGGCGATGTAGTGGCCGGTCGCCGGTGCGTGGGCCTCGCCGATCAACTGGGCTGTCTTTCGCAGCCTCTCGACGTGCTGCCGCAGCGTCTGGTGCGCGTCGGCATCGATCACGGGGCCGATGTCGGTGTCGGGCTCGGCGGGATCGCCGACCTTCAACTCGGCGAGGGCGCCGCGCAGGAGCTCGAGGGTGCGCGGTGCGTTGCCGGCATCGAGAAAGAGGATGCGCTGCGCCGAGCAGCGCTGGCCGGCGCTCTGGAAGGCCGAGGCGATGGTGTCGTCGACCACCTGCTCGGGGAGGGCGGAGGAGTCGACCAGCATGGCGTTGACGCCGCCGGTCTCGGCGATGAGCGGCACGATCGGCCCGTCGCGGCCGGCGAGCGCCTGGTTGATCCTCCTCGCGGTTTCGACCGAGCCGGTGAAGGCGACGCCGGCGATGCGCGGATCGTCGACGAGCCGCGCGCCGATGCTGCCGTCGCCGATCGCGCAGCAGGCGACGTCGGCCGGGATGCCCGCCTGGTAGAGGATCTCGAGAGCGCGCATGCCGGTGCGCGGCGTCTGCTCGGCCGGCTTGGCGATGACGGTATTGCCGGCGGCGAGCGCGGCGGCCACCTGGCCGGTGAAGATGGCGAGCGGGAAGTTCCAGGGGCTGATGCAGGCGAAGACGCCCCTGCCGTGCAGGAACAGCTCGTTCTTCTCGCCGGCCGGTCCGGAAAGCAGAAGAGGCCTGTCGAAATGCTGCTTCGCCTGCAGGGCGTAGTAGCGACAGAAGTCGGCTGCCTCGCGCACCTCCGAGACGGCATCGCCATACGTACGCCTGCCCTCGCGCACGACGAGCGAGGCCAGCTCGACCATGTGCTGCTCGAGCAGGGCCGCCGCGCGCTCGAGCAGCGCCGCTCGCTGCGACGCCGGGGTGCGCGACCAGGACTCGAACGCCTCGCTCGCGCGCGCCAGGCTGAAGTCGAGCTCCTGCGGCGAAGTCGGGTCGGCCGGGGCGAGAGCGCCGTCGGCCCTGATGCGCGCCTTGAGGTCGTCGAGATTTTTCTGCACGGAAAGGTCGAGGCCGATCGAGTTCTTGCGATCAGGGTACAGCTCGCGCGGCAGGGGGATGCGCGGGTCGGGCTCGACCGGCTCGCTCATCGGATCGGCGACCAGGACTTGCAGCGGCACCTTCGGATCGGCGATCTGGTGCACGAACGAGGCATTGGCGCCGTTCTCGAGCAGCCGCCGCACGAGGTAGGGGAGGAGATCGGTGAAGCTGCCGACCGGTGCGTAGACGCGGCATTGCACGTCCGGGTGGTCGGCGAGGACGATGTCGTAAAGAGCGTCCCCCATGCCGAAGAGCTTCTGGAATTCGAACGCCTTGCCTTTACCGATCTCGAGGATTGTCGCGAGGGTGCGGCAGTTGTGCGTGGCGAAGGCGGGATGGATCGCTTCCGGGGCCGAGAGCAGCGTCGTCGCGCAGGCGACGTACGAAACATCGGTCGCCGCCTTGCGCGTGAAGACCGGGTAATCGGGCATGCCGAGCTGCTGCGCACGCTTTACCTCGCCGTCCCAGTACGCGCCCTTCACGAGACGAATCGGGATGCGGCGCTTCTTGCTGCGTCCGAGCGCGACCAGCCATTCGCAAACGGCGAGCGCTCGCTTCTGATAGGCCTGGACCGCGAGCCCGGCGTCAGGAACGCTCTCGAGAATGTCGAGCGTGAGCTCCAGCCGTTCCGATTCCTCGGCGTCGATCGTCATGCCGACCCCGCGGTCGGCGGCGAGCGCGGACAGGTTGCGCAGCAACGGCACGAGCTCGTTCAGGACGCGCGAGCGCTTCGCTTCCTCGAAGCGCGGGTGCAGCGCCGAGAGCTTCACCGACACGCCGTCGGGCGGCCGCACGGCCTTGATCGCGTGCGAATACAGCGTGAAATAGCGTGCCGCATCCTCCGCGGTACGCGCCGCCTCGCCCAGCATGTCGTAGGAGAAGCGGAAGCGCGGCCGCCCCGCCGCGCGCGAGACCGCCTGCTCGATCGTCTCGCCGAGGACGAACTGGCCGGCGAGGATTCGCATCGCCTGCTTCACTGCGGTCCGCACCACCGGCTCGCCGAGACGGGAAATGAGGTTCTTCAGCGTCGACGGATCGTCGTGCCAGCGCACCAGCGTGCCGGTGAGCAGCAGCGCCCAGTCCGCCGCGCTTTCGCGGCTCCAGTTGCCGGAGGCGAGCTTCTCGCGCAGCAGCGCGTCGGCGGTGCCGGCGTCGGGGATGCGCAGCAGCGCCTCGGCCACGCACATCAGCGCCACGCCTTCCGGCGTCGAGAGGCCGTACTGGCGCAGGAACGACTCGGCCGAGAGCGGCGCGGGCGGAGTTGCCCGAACGCGTTCAGCCAGGCGAAAGGAAAGATCGGTTGCTGCTTTTGAAACTGCGGAGCCTGGCTGGCGTGCACGCAGGTGCCGCACCGCATCGGCTTCGGCCGTACGGTGTGAACCTGCGATCGCTGCCCGCAGCCGGTCTACTCCCATATAGAATCTCGCCGCCGAATCCTACGCTTCATCCATGACACCGAAAAAGCTCTGGGAACCGTCCGAGCGCGCGATCGAAGAAGCGCAGGTGACGCAATTCGCGCGCCAGGTGATCCGCAAGCGCAAGCTCGACGCCAACAGCTACGACGAGTTCTACGACTGGTCGGTCGAGAATACCGAGGAATTCTGGGGCGAGGTCTGGGACGCCTGCGGCGTGATCGCCTCGCGCAAGGGCGGGACGGTGCTGGTCGAAGGCGACAAGATGCCGGGGGCGCGCTGGTATCCAGAAGCTCGCCTCAACATCGCCGAGAACCTGATGCGCCGCGGCGACCGCGGCGACGCCTTCGTCCTGTGGGACGAGAGCGGTCTGCGCCGCCGCGTCTCCTACGCCGACCTGACGAGCGAAGTGTCGCGCGCCGCGCAGGCGCTGCAGGCGCTCGGCCTGCGCGCCGGCGATCGCGTCGCGGCTTTCATTCCCAACATTCCGGAAGCCGGCATGCTGGCGCTCGCCGCGCTGTCGCAGGGCATCGTCTGGGCCTCTTGCTCGCCGGACTTCGGCGTCGACGGCGTGATCGAGCGCTTCGGGCAGATCGAGCCGAAGGTGCTGTTCTGCGCCGACGGCTATATCTATAACGGCGAAGCGCATGACTCGCTCGAGCGGGTGCGCGAGATCGCCGAGGGCCTGAAGAGCCTGCGCAAGGTCGTGGTCGTGCCGAACCTCAACCCGCGCGTCGAGGTCGACGACGTGCCGAAGGGCGTGCGCCTCGACGAATGGCTGCGCCGCTATCAGCCGGCGGCGATCGACTTTGCGCAGCTGCCGTTCAACCACCCGGTGTTCATCCTTTTCACCTCCGGCACCACCGGCAAGCCGAAGTGCATCACCCACGGCGCCGGCGGCACGCTGCTGCAGTCGCTGAAGACCTTCAAGTTCCACTTCGACGTCCGCCCGGGCGACCGTTTCTTCTACTACTGCACCACCAACTGGGTGGTGTGGAACGTGATGTTCATGGGCCTCGCCGCCGAGGCGACCGTCATGCTCTACGACGGCTCGCCGTTCGCGCGCGACAGCATGATGCTGTTCGACTATGCGCAGAAGGAGCGCATCACCCACTTCGGCACCTCGGCAAAATTCATCGACGCGCTCGCCAAGCGCGGCGTGCGGCCGGTCGACGCGCACGATCTGCCGGGCCTGCGCATGATCATCTCCACCGGCTCGCCGCTTGCGCCGGAGAGCTTCGACTACGTCTATTCGTCGGTGAAGAAGGACGTCTGCCTCTCGTCGATCTCGGGCGGCACCGACATCATGGGCGCGTTCGCCGACGCTTCCGCGGTGCTGCCCGTCTACCGCGGCGAGCTGCAGTGCCGCTCGCTCGGCATGGCGATCGCGGTCTTCGATGAAGACGGAGAAGCCGTCGTCGGCAAGAAGGGCGAGCTGGTCTGCACGAAACCGTTTCCCTCGATGCCGCTCGGCTTCTGGAACGATTCCGGCGGCGAGCGCTATCACGCCGCCTACTTCGACAAGTATCCGAACGTCTGGTGCCACGGCGACTGGTGCGAGCTCACCAAGCGCGGCACGATGGTCGTCTACGGCCGCTCCGACGCGACGTTGAATCCCGGCGGCGTGCGTATCGGCACCGCCGAGATCTATCGCGTCGTCGAGCGCATCGCCGACGTGGAGGAAGCAGTCGCGATCGGCCAGATCTGGCAGTCGGATACCCGCGTCGTCCTGTTCGTGAAGCTGAAGGACGGCAAGGCGCTCGACGCGAAGCTGGAAGAAAAGATCCGTGCCGATATCAAGAAGCATGCCTCGCCGCGGCACGTGCCGGCCAAAATCGTGCAGGTCGCCGACATCCCGCGCACCAAGAACGGGAAAATCGTCGAGCTGGCGGTGAAGGCCATGGTGCACGACATGCCGATCGCGAATACCGACGCGCTCGCCAATCCCGAGGTGCTCGAGCTTTTCCGCGACCTGCCCGAGCTCTCCGAGTAGAATTGCTGCTATGCAGCAAAAGCATTTCCTGTCGCTCGGCGAGAGCGGCTTCCACCGTCTCGCCTACACCGAGTGGGGCGATCCTTCCTGCCCCCACGTGGTCGTCTGCGTGCATGGCCTGGCGCGCAACAGCCGCGATTTCGACTTCCTCGCCGACGAGCTGACGCCGGAGTGCCGCGTGCTCTGCATGGACGTCGCCGGCCGCGGCGAGAGCGACTGGCTCGACAACAAGGCGGAATACACCTTCGCAACCTACCAACGCGACGCGGCGGCGATGCTGGCGCGCGCCGGCGCGACCTCGGTCGACTGGGTCGGCACCTCGATGGGCGGTCTGATCGGCATGTTCCTCGCCGCGCGGAAAAATTCGCCGATCCGCCGCCTGGTGCTGAACGACGTCGGCGCGCTCGTGCCCTGGGCGGCACTGTTCCGCATGAAGGGCTACATCACGCGCGGCCGGCGCTTCAGCGATCTCGCCGAAGTGGAGGCCTACCTCCGTCAGGTCTGCGCGCCCTTCGGTCCGCTCACCGATACGCAGTGGCAGCATTTGGCGCGCCATAGCGCGCTGCGCGAGGACGGCAACGGCTCTTCGCCCTATGTGCTGCGCTACGACCCGGCAATCGGCGAGGGTCTGCACGGCCACATCGACCCGGAATTTCCCATGGGCCCGGACATGCTGCGCGGCATCGATCTCTGGAACGTCTGGAGCAAGGTGACCTGCCCGACGCTCGTCCTGCGCGGCGCGGAGTCCGAAGTTCTCCTGAAAAAAACCCTGGAAGAAATGCGCGAGCGAAAGCCCGACCTCCGGGTGGCGGAGTTCGAAGGCGTGGGCCACGCGCCGGCGCTGATGAGCGAAGACCAGATCGGGGTGGTGAA
>JAXDQC010000082.1:0-44614 GCA_034668045.1 Betaproteobacteria bacterium
CGGCGAGGATCAGCGTCGGGACCAGATAGCCGCCCGAGAGCCAGGTGATCATCAGGCTGAACTTGCCGGTGAGCGCGCTGATCTCGATCGCGCCGGTCACCGCGCCCGCCGCCGCGACCGCGCCGACAAGCGGCACCACCTGCGTGATCGTTTCCGTGCAGCACTCGACGAAGCGGCGCGGGCCGATCGCGCTCGGCCGGTGGAACCAGGAGAGGACGATCACCGCCGCGGTCGATCCGGCGGCGACGTAGACCGGCGTGTAGCCATCGAGCAGTAGCCACATCATCGCGCCGACCGGTAGCAGGTGCCGCCAGCCGCGCTTCAGCCCCTCGACCAGCGGCACGATCTGGTCCGCCGGCATCGGCGGCTCGCGGTTCCGCACCGCCTCGTTGTGCACCAGGATGTAGATCGCGACGTAGTAGAGGATCGAAGGCAGCCACGACGCCGCGACGATGTCGGAGTACGGAATGTTGGTGATGTCGGCCATGATGAACGCCACCGCGCCCATCACCGGCGGCAGCATCGCGCCGCCGCTCGACGAGGTCGCCTCGATCGCCGCGGCGCGCGCCGGCGGCACGCCCTGCTTGATCATGATCGGGATGGTCAGCGGACCGGTGGTGGCGACGTCGGCCGTCGGGCTGCCCGAGACCGAGCCGTACAGCCCGCTCGCCGTGACGCAGGCCTTGGCCGCGCCGCCGCGCATCTTGCCGGTGACCGCGCTCGCGAGATCGAAGAACAGCTGCCCGCCGCCCGCCTTGTTGTAGAAGTTGCCGAACAGCACGAACAGGAACGCGTAGCTCGCCGCCACCTCGAGCGGCGCGCCGAAGATGCCGTCCGACTGGATGGTCATCATCTCGATGAAGTAGCGGACGCTGAAGTTGTCGTGGCGCAGGGGCCCCGGCATCCAGCTGCCGAGCATCGCGAAGGCGAGCAGGATCACCAGCAGCCCGGTCAGGCCCCAGGAAGTGCTGCGCCGGGCGAGCTCCACCACCAGGGCGATGAGCGTGAAGCCGACGACGATGTCCCAGAAGTCGGGCTGCGAGAAGCCGCGGCTCCAGTGCAGAAACTTGTCGTTGAGGACAACGTAGTAGAGGGCCACGGCCATCGAGAGCGCCGCCAGCGCCACATCGGTCCAGGCGAGGCGCTTTCGCCACGGGCCGGCCGTCGTGGTGAGGAAAGCGATCGGAAAAGTGATCGCGACGAAGATCGCGATGTCGAGGTGGAACTGGGAGGTGAAGGCGCGCGCCCAGGATCCGAAGCGCTCGAACCCCAGATAGAGGGCGAGCGTGCCGCTCAGCGTGGAGAGCGCGCCGATCCACAGCACATAGAGAGCCGCGGCGACCGATGCGGCCTGGATGAAAATATTCCAGGCGCCCCCTGGACGGTGGCGCGCCCCCTCCCTCAGGAACACCAGCAAGCTACTTCACCAGCCCTTTTTCTTTGTAGTAGCGCAGAGCGCCGGGATGGTAGGCGAGCTTGGCCGGATTGACGGCCATCTTCGCGGCGGTGAAGGAGGTCTTCAGCGAGCCGCCGATCTCCTGCACGCGCGCCTCGTTCTCCGCCAGGGCTTTCACGTACTTGTAGACCACTTCGTCGGGCACATGGCTGCCGGCGAGCAGCGACACCCACATGCGCACCGTCGGGTAGTCCTTGTCCAGGAAGGTGTAGGTGCCCTTCTCCACCATGTCGGCCTTGTTGCTGAAGGTGTCGGCGGCCTTCTGGACGGTGGCGCGATCGCCGTCGATCCAGAGGAGGGCGCGCTTGCCGGAGATGTCCTTCACCAGCGAATCGCCGAGGTTGCGCGCGTTCATGAAGACATCGGCCTTGCCGTCGACGATCGCGTCGAGGCCGATCGCGCTGTTGCCGAGCACGAAGCTGCCGCCCCATTTCTCGATGTCGTTGATGCTGAAGCCGTAGGCCTTCATGACCTCGTAGGGCCCGCCGATCGTGGTCTGCGGATTGTCGGGGCGGTTGATCGCCAGGCGCATCTTCGGCTTCTTCTTGGCGATGTCGGCCCAGGACTTGATGCCGTTCGCCTCCGCCCATTCCTTGGTCATCAGGAAGTGGATGTACTGGTTGTCATAGAGCTGCATCACGTAGCTGAACTTGCCCTTCAGCGGCTTCTGGTAGGGCGACTGGCCGTCGTTGGCGAGCTTCACCTCGGTGCCGGTCGCGGTGGCGGTGAAGTCGGCGCGCCCCTCGGCGATCTCGAGCACGCCGCCGCCGGGCGAGTTCGGCTTGAACGAGACGGCGGAGCCGGGATAGGTGTCGCGCACCACCGCGTTCATGCCCTCGACCATGGTGCGCGGGTAGCCGCTCGGCGTCGCGCCGGTGACCGTGGCGTTGATCGGCTTCTTGTCGCCGAAATCGGCGAGCGCCGGCGCCGCGACGGCGAGCGTCGCGACGAATAGCAGGGCCTTCATTTCTTCTTCCTCCTCGTCGGTGCCTTGCGCCGCTTGGCGGCTTTCCTCTTCACGGCTTTCTTCTTCGCCGCTTTCTTCTTCGCCGCTTTCTTCACGCGCGGCTTTGCTGCAGGCGCGGGGAAGTTGAGCACCGCGTCCTTGAAAAGCTGCACCAGGCCGAGCACCGCCTGCGCCTGGGACGCATACAGCGCCTCGGTGCGCGCGACCAGCTCGGCCTGGTTGTCGGGGTTGTAGAGCTCGGCGAGATATTTGCCGCTCGCCTCGTCCAGCACGAATTCGACGCGAAACTGGGCCACAGGACCTCCTCTTTGCTCGGCGATAATAGCCGCCTTCCATGCGCGCAGTCGAGATAAGCAAGCCAGGCGGGCCCGAGGTCCTGCGGCCCGTCGACCGGCCCCAGCCGGTAGCCAAGGACGGCGAGATCCTCATCAAGGTCGCGGCCGCGGGCGTCAACCGCCCCGACGTCCTGCAGCGGAGCGGCAACTACGCCGTGCCGCCCGATGCCTCGGACCTCCCCGGGCTGGAAGTCGCCGGCGAAGTGGTTTCCGCAGGCAAAACCTTCAAGGTCGGTGACAAGGTGTGCGCCCTGGTGCACGGCGGCGGCTACGCCGAGTTCTGTGTCGCCCCCGAAGTTCAGGCCCTGCCGGTGCCGAAAGGCCTGTCGCTGGTCGAAGCGGCTTCACTGCCTGAGACCTTCTTCACCGTGTGGGGGAATGTCTTCGATCGCGGCCGGCTTTCGCCGGGCGAGACGCTGCTGGTGCAGGGCGGCACTTCCGGCATCGGCGTGAGCGCGATCCAGATGGCCGCCGCGATGGGCAACCGCGTCTTCGCCACCGCCGGCTCGGATGACAAAGTGGCCGCATGCGTGCGGCTCGGTGCGGTGGAAGCGTTCAACTACAAAACTCAAGATTTTGAAAAAGAAACCTTAAGGGCAACTGGCGGCAAAGGCGTGGATGTCATCCTCGACATGGTCGGCGGCGACTACGTGCCGAAAGAGCTGAAGTGCATCGCCGAGGACGGCCGGCTGGTGTTCATCGCCTTCCTGCGCGGTATGAAGACCGAGTTGGACATCATGCTGGTGATGCGCAAGCGCCTGACCATCACCGGCTCGACGCTGCGGCCGCGGCCGGTCGCCTTCAAGGGCGCGATCGCGAAGAGCCTGCGCGAGAAGATCTGGCCGCTGATCGAGCGCGGCAAGATCAAGCCGGAGATCTACAAGACCTTCCCTCTCGCCCAGGCGGCGGACGCGCATCGCCTGATGGAGAGCTCTCAGCACATCGGCAAGATCGTCCTGACGACGGGATAGGTCCGCTTCGCCTCGTAGTTGCCCCAGTATTCGAAGCTGAAGCCCTCGACCCGGCACCGGTCGAACCTCACTTCACCCTCGTGGATCAGCGCGCCGAGAAGCGGGCGGAGCGTCTCCGCAGGGCGGTCTGCCATGAGCGGGTCGTAAATCATCACCACTTGACGGCTGCGGCAGTCGGCGTCGGCCGGATCGTTTCCGACAATAAGCATGGTTTTGGAAAAATCTTCTTCAGAGATGCCGAAACGCCGGCCGACGACGCCGTAGTCCTTCGGCCACATGCCGTCTTCGCGGCCGAACACGGCGGCGAAATGGCGCAGCAGCCCGTGCTCCGCGAGCACCGCGCGCGCGTACGCGCCGATGGCCGCGGTGGTGACGACGTGGGTGAACTCGTGCAGCGCCTCCAGCAACGCGCTGATGCCGGGCTTGAGACGCGGCGGCGGCATCGAAGCGGGCTTCGGCAGTCCGGTCCAGGCGAACTCATGCGGACGGAAATACCCCAGCGTCTCGTCGAAATCCCAGCAAACGAGGGGTTTCAAGCCGGCGCCTCGTCGCGCCGCGCCTCGGATTTGAGCCATTCGACGAACTGCATCACTTCCGGCCGCTGCGCGGACGGCTTGCCGACGATGACGAAGTAGGCGCGCGCCGGGTCGGCCTTGCTCTTGAACGGCGCCACCAGGTCGCGCGAGTCGATTAGGTCTTTCACCAGCGGGCTGCGACCGAGCGCAACGCCGTGCCCGGCGACCGCCGCCGGGATGATCTGCTCGTAGCCGGAGAAGGACAGCGTTCCGGCGGGCCGCAGGCCGGCGACGCCGGCGACTTCCAGCCAGGTCTTCCAGTGCAGCCACGGATGGCGCACGTCGGGGTCGTGATACTGCAGCAGCACGTGGTTCTTCAGATCCTCGGGCTTCTTCAGCGGCAGCTTCTTCAAAAGCTTCGGGCTGCACACCGGGAAAACACTCTCGCCGAAGAGGCGCAGCGCGTTCGGGCCGGCGAGCGACGCCGGCCCGTGGCGCAGCGCGATGTCGAGGCCGTCGCGCTCGAGATCCTGCACGCGCGTCTCGGCGGTAATGCGAACGTCGACCTCGGGATGCTCGCGCGTGAAGCCGGCAAGCCGCGGGATCAGCCACAGCGCGGCAAACGAGGCGGTGGTGGTGACGGAGAGCGGCCGGCGCTTGCCGGCCTGCGCGCGCAGGCGCTCGGTCGCGGCGCGCATGGTCGTGATCACCTGCGCGGCGACGGCATAGAACTGCTGCCCGGCGTCGGTCAGCGAGAGCGCGCGGTGGCGGCGCTGGAAGAGCGGCAATCCGAGCTGGTCTTCCAGCTCCTTGATCTGCCGGCTCACCGCCGACTGGGTGAGGTAGAGCTCCTCGCCCGCCTTGGTGAACGACAGGTGGCGCGCCGCGGACTCGAAGCCGACCAGCAGGTCCAGAGCCGGCATTGCATTACTTTTACTCATGCAAGACCTGAGAATTTACCGTTTGAGTGCACTGCGGCAAGGATGCATCCTGCGCATGTCAAAGGCAAGGAGAAAAGATCATGCGTCTCGAACTCAAGTCCGGAGCAGTGAAGCTGGGGCCCAACCAGACCCTCAAGGTGGTCGACGGGGAAGGCACGACCGTCTGCGCCGTCGAAGGCTCGGTCTGGATCACGGAAGAAAACCAGCCGCGCGACATCGTCCTGCAGCCGGGGACCTGCTACCAGCTGCGCCGGCGCGGCATCGCGATCCTGAATTCGCTCGGCGGCACCGCCGCCGTGTCATTCGCCTGAAGAAAGGAAAGATCATGAGATACGACTACACCGAGCTCCACGCCGCAGCGCGGCGGCATCGCGCCCGGGTCATTGCAACCTTGTTCGCCACGGCGATTGCCTGGCTCATCTCGCGCAAGCCGCGGGTCGCCCATGCCGCTCGTCCGCATTTCGCTCGTTAAGGGCCAACCGGCGGCGCTGCGCCGCTCGATCGGCGAGGCGGTGCATCGCTCGCTGGTCGAGGCGATCGACGTGCCGCCGCAGGACCGCTTCCAGATCCTCACCGAGCACGAGCCGGGCGACCTGGTGTACGACTCGGAATATCTCGGCATCGCGCGCACGGACAATATCGTCATCCTCCAGATCACATTGTCGGCCGGGCGGAACCTGGAGAAAAAGCGCAAGCTCTACCGCCGCATCGCGCACCACCTGGCGGCGCTGGGCGTGCGGCGAGAGGACGTGTGGATCAACCTGGTGGAAGTGGCGAAGGAGAACTGGTCGTTCGGCAACGGCGTCGCTTCCTACGCGCCGGAAGAAGCGCACGCCTGATCATGCCTTTCGTGAGCGCCATGCTTTGCGCGGAGCCCTCCTCCTCCCTGACGGCGCGCGCAGTGCTGGCGCTCACGGACCTCACCGAGAAGGTGCTGGGCAAGGAGCGCGAACGCGTCACGGTCGCGGTGCAATACGTGTCCGAAGCACACTGGGCCCGTGGCGCCGTCCCGGCACGCGGTTTCTATGTCGAAGTGAAGATCACTTCCAGCACGAACTCGCGCGACGAGAAGGCCCGCTATGTGCGCGAAGTGAATCGCGCTCTGCAATCGCTCCTCGGCGGCAGCAGTGGATACGTCGTGGTGGACGAGGTAGCGCCCGACGCCTGGGGCTATGCCGGGGAGACCCAGGAGCTGCGCTACGCGAGGCAACGCCTGCTCGTCTAGATCGCGCGACATGTCAGCCCCTTCTTCGACGCGCGCGAGCCTGCTCGCGCTTTGCTTCGGCAATTTCGTCATCGGCACCGGCGCGCTCATCGTGCCGGGAATGCTGCCAACGCTCGCCGAAGGGCTGCATGTCTCTCTGCCGCTGACGGCGCAACTGGTCACCGCGTTCGCGGCGTCGGTCTGCCTGGGAGCGCCGATTCTCGCCACTGCGACCAGCCGCTTCGACCGCAGGTCGCTGCTTGCGGCGACGCTCGTGCTGTACTTCGTGGGCCACCTCGCCGCAGCGCTGGTGTCGTCTTACGCCGCCGTGCTCGCCGCGCGCCTCGTGAGCTCGGCGGGCGCCGCTCTCTTCACCGCGCAGGCTGCGGCTGTTGCGGCGCTGTTGGTTCCGGCCGAACAGCGCGGGCGCGCGATCGGCTTCGTCTTCCTCGGCTGGTCGGTCGCCTCGGTCGCGGGCGTGCCGCTCGGCGCCTACGTCGGCGCGACCTGGGGATGGCGAGCCGGCTTCGCGCTCGTCGCGCTCGGCTCTGCGATCGCCGCCGGCGCCGTGTGGCTGCTGATTCCGTCCGGCCTGCGCGTGAAAGCAGTCGACGCGGCGATGTGGCGCGCGATCCTTGGCAATCGCGCGCTCCTGGCGGTCCTCGCGGTGACGGGACTTTTCATGGGAGCGACCTTTGCGCTGTTCTGCTATTTCGTGCCCGCTGTGCAGGCCTTCGTCGGCGCGTCGCCGGCGCTCGTGAGCGCTCTGCTCGCCCTCCTCGGCGCGGCCGCCGTCGCCGGCAACGCGCTCGCGGCACGCTACATGGACCGTTTCGGCGCCGGCAACGTCGTGCTCCTCTGCCTCGTCCTCATGGCGGCGAGCCATCTCGTCTGGCCGCTCACCCCGGGCTCGACTCCCTTGCTCGCCGCGGCGGTGTTCGTCTGGGGCCTGGGCGGCTTCGCGGCGAACAGCGCCCAGCAGGCGCGGCTGGTCGCAATCGCCCCCTCGCAAGCGTCGGTATCCATCGCGCTCAATACCTCAGCGGTGTTCCTCGGCCAGGCCGCTGGCGCCGCCGGGGCGAGCGCCCTCGTCGTCCACATGCCCGGCAGCGACGGCTTCGCTGCGATCCCCTGGATCAGCGTGCCTTTGCTTTGCCTCGCCGTCGGCGTGTCGCTCTATGCGTCGCTTAGAATGCGCGCTCACCCTGGGAGCGCGCATGTTCAAGGAAGGGCTGCTTAGCGGTAAGCGCATCCTCGTCACCGGCGGCGGCACCGGCCTCGGCAAGGAAATCGCCGCGAAGTACGTAGCGCTTGGCGCCGAGGTCTGGATCTGCGGGCGGCGCGGCCCGGTTCTCGAAGCAACCGCGAAAGAGCTATCCTCGAAGCACGGCGGGTCGGTGAAGACCCATTCGGTCGACATCCGCGACGCGCAGGCCGTCGACGCGATGGTGCAGCGGATCTGGGACGAGTCGGGCCCGCTCAGCGGCCTGGTCAACAATGCCGCCGGCAATTTCATCAGCCCGACCAAGGATCTCTCGCCGAACGGCTTCAACGCCATCGCCAACATCGTCTTCCATGGCACGTTCTTCGTCACCCAGGCGGTCGGCAAGCGCTGGATCGCCGGCAGTCACAAGGGCTCGGTCATCACCATCGTCGTTACCTGGGTGCACACCGGCTCGCCCTACGTCGTGCCCTCGGCGATGTCGAAGGCCGGGCTGCACGTCATGACGAAATCGCTCGCCGTCGAGTGGGGCCGCTACGGCATCCGCCTCAACGCCATCGCGCCGGGGCCGTTTCCGACCGAAGGCGCGACCAAGCGCCTGCGCCCCGACGGTGGCGCCTTCGAGGACACGCGTCACCTGAATCCGATGCGCCGCGTCGGCAGGATGGAAGAGCTGCAGAACCTCGCCACCTTCCTCATGGCCGACGGCTGCGAGTGGCTGACCGGCGAGACGATCGTCATCGACGGCGCCGGCACGCTCGCCAGCGGCTCGGGCGGCTACTTCGCGCAGCTCGACAAGCTCTCGGATGCCGACTGGGAGAAGATGCGCGCGGCAATCAAGGCGCAGAACGACAAGGACCGCGCCGGCAGAACTGCGTGAGCAAGCTCATCCCGCGGCCCGCCGCGACGCTCATCCTGCTGCGCGACAGCGCGGCCGGGCCGGAAGTGCTGATGCTGCAGCGGGCGCAGGCCGCAGTGTTCCTCGGCGGCGCCTACGTCTTTCCCGGCGGCTCGCTCGACGAGGCGGACGCCGACCCGCGCATCCTGGAGCGCATCCGCGGCGAAGCGAAGGTTCCTCCCGCGCCGTACTGGGTCGCCGCCATCCGGGAATGCTTCGAGGAAGCCGGGATATTGCTTGTGGATGGGATCGATGCGGCGCGAGCCGAATCGCTGATGCACTACCGCAAGCGCCCATTCGTCGAGCTTCTCGAGAACGAAGATCTCCACATCCCCGCCGACGCCCTCGCCTACTACGGCCACTGGGTCACCGCGCCGGGACGCTCACGCCGCTTCGACACGCGCTTCTTCCTCGCCGTCGCGCCGGAAGGCCAGGCCGGCTCGCACGATGCCGCCGAGACGGTGCACGACGTCTGGATCACGCCGCATGAGGCGCTCGAGCGCTCGGCGCGAAACGAGATCGAGCTCGTCTTCGCCACGCAGCACACGCTGCACGACCTGAAAACGTTCAAGACAGCGCGCGAGGCGTTCGACGCGGTGCGCGCGCGTCCCGAGCCCGAAGCGAATCGCGCCTGCTGGGCGCAAGGCAAGGACGGCGCGAAGCTCTTCCGCCAGGTCGACCCACAGTACTGCGAGATCCATTGGAGCGATCCCGAAGAATCGGGCGAAACGACCTACGACCTCGTCCCCGGCGCGCCGAAGCGCCTCGACCGCTATGTGAGGCGCATCATCGCGCCCAACCCCGGCGTCATGACCGGCCCGGGCACGAATACCTACCTCGTCGGCGAAGGCGATCTGGCCATCATCGACCCCGGCCCGGCGATCGATTCGCACATTCAGCTTCTCATTTCTGAAACGAAGAACCGGCTGCGCTGGATCCTGTGCACCCACACGCACATGGATCATTCGCCTGCCGCGCTGGCGCTGAAAGCAGCAACCGGCGCGCAGGTGCTCGGGCGGGCGGCGCCGGAGGGCCAGGGGCAGGACGCGACGTTCGAGCCCGATTTCGCTCTGGAGAGCGGGCAGCGCGTCGACCTGGGCGGAATCGGCCTTCGCGCCATCCACACGCCGGGGCATGCCTCGAATCACCTCTGCTACCTGCTCGAGCAGACGAGGATGCTCTTCACCGGCGACCACGTGATGCAGGGCTCGACGGTGGTCATCAATCCGCCCGACGGCGACATGCGCGCCTACCTGGGCTCGCTGGAGAAGCTGCTGGCCGAGGACATCGCCATCATCGCGCCGGGGCACGGCTACCTCGTCGGCGCGCCGCACAAGGAGCTGCGCCGCCTCATCGCTCATCGCCTTGGCCGCGAGCGCAAGGTGGTGCGCGCCCTCGAGCAGCTCGGCGAAGCCTCGGTCGACGAGCTGCTGCCGATCGTCTACGACGACGTGCCGGCGCGCATCCATCGCGTCGCCGCGCGCTCGCTGACGGCGCACCTCGACAAGCTCGCCGCCGACGGCGCCGTGCGCGCGACCGGCCAGCGATATACGCTGGTAGAATCGAAATTCAAGGAAGCGTGAGGGGGAGTCATGGCAGACGACAAGACGATGCGGATGGTGACCAACCTCGATCGCAAAGCGATCGAAGGCAAGCTCGCCGAAGCGCGCACCGCCGCGCAGTCGAGCAACCTCGCCGAGCTCGCCGCCATGTTCGCCGGCGTCGAAGGCATGCCGCGGGCGCAGATCGAGACGCGCGTCGCCAACGCTCTGAAGTGGCTCGCCGACAAGCCGCAGCACCAGAAGATCACCGCCACGCTCGAGCTCGTGGAGCTCAACCTCAAGAACCTGAAGTAGCAAGACCGGCTGACGTTCGACTACGACCTCTTCACCATTGGAGGCGGATCCGGCGGCGTTCGCGCCAGCCGCGTTTCCGCGTCCTACGGCGCGCGCGTAGCGATCGCCGAGTCCGACCGCTTCGGCGGCACCTGCGTCAACGTCGGCTGCATCCCGAAGAAGCTCTTTTCCTACGCCGCGCACTGGCGCGAAGACGTCGAAATCGCGCGCGCCTATGGCTGGACGAGCGGCGAACCTAGCTTCGACTGGCCGACGCTGCTCGCCAACAAGGACAAGGAAATCGCGCGGCTCAACGGCATCTACGAACGCGTGCTGACGAATGCCGGCGTGGAGATCCATCGGGGACGAGCCGAGATCGTTTCGCCCCACGAAGTGAAAGTGAACGGCAAAACGCATTCAGTGAAGCATGTTCTGGTGGCGACCGGCGCCTGGCCTTACGTGCCGCCCTTGCCCGGCTTCGAGCACGCCATCACCTCGAACGAGGCTTTCCATCTCGAGCGGCTGCCGCGCCGCGCGGTCGTGGTCGGCGGTGGCTACATCGCGCTCGAGTTCGCCTCGATCTTCAACGGCCTCGGCGTCAAGACGCAGTTGAGCTACCGCGGCAAGCGGCTGCTGCGCGGCTTCGACGCCGAGCTCGGCGAACGCATCGCCGAGGAGATGGCGGCGAAGGGCGTCGACGTGTGCCTCGGCTGCGAGCCGGCGGCGATGCGCAAAACGAAGGACGGCGGCCTCGAGATCGAGTTCACCGACGGCC
Source organism: Betaproteobacteria bacterium (assembly GCA_034668045.1). GTDB lineage: Bacteria > Pseudomonadota > Gammaproteobacteria > Burkholderiales > SG8-39 > SCGC-AG-212-J23. The sequence goes on from JAXDQC010000082.1 coordinate 11,120, forward strand.
GCCTGCAGAACGCCGACCTGGTCATGATGGCGACCGGGCGGCGGCCGAACACCGCCAGGCTCGGCCTCGAGGCAGCCGGCGTGAAGCTCGCCGCCGACGGTGCGATCGTGGTCGACCGCTTCTCGCGCTCGAGCGTCGAGTCGATCCACGCCATCGGCGACGTCACCAACCGGCTCAACCTCACGCCGGTGGCGACGGCCGAGGCGATGTGGCTTGCGCGCACGCTGTTTCGCGGCGAGGCGACGCCGATCGACCACGAGCACGTGCCGACCGCCGTCTTCACCAATCCGAATCTCGCCACCGTCGGCCTCTCCGAGGAGCGCGCGCGCGAGCGCTACGGCGAGATCGATATCTACAAGGCATCGTTCCGCGCCCTCAAGCTCACCCTGACGGAGAAGAAGGAGCGCACCTTCATGAAGCTGGTGGTGGATCGCCAGAGTCAGCGCGTGGTCGGCGCGCACATGATCGGTGCCGACGCCGGCGAGGTCATCCAGGGCGTGGCGATCGCGGTGAAGCTCGGCGCCACCAAGGCGCAGTTCGATGCCACCATCGGCATCCACCCGACCGCGGCGGAGGAATTCGTCACCATGCGGGAGAAGGCGCCGTGAAGCGGACGCTTGCGCTCCTCCTTCTCGTTCTGGCGTTCGCCGCGCTCGCCGCGCCAAGCGGACCGCCGGACCAGACCTTGCCCGACGGCAGCCGGTATTGGGGCGCGCTGCGCTTCAACCAGCCGCACGGCCAGGGCTACCTCATCACCGCGGCCCGCGATGTCTACGAGGGGCAGTTCGTCGATGGAAAACTCACCGGCTCCGGCCGCATGACCGGCTACGACGGCGCCGTCTATGAGGGCGAGTTCAGGCAGTGGATGTTCGAAGGGCAGGGCCGCCTCAAGCTGCCCAACGGCGACGAGTACCAGGGCGGCTTCCAGCGCGGCGTCTACGAAGGCCAGGGCACGCTCAGGTATGCGAGGCCGCGCGCCGACGGCAAGACGCAGGAAACCGGCGTCTGGCGCCAGGGCCGGCTCGATACCGCCGCCGAGCGCGAGCGCGTAGCGGCCGAGCGCGAGCGCTCGGTGCTCAACGTCGAGACCGCCCTCTACCGCCAGCGGCCGTTGCTCGACGCGGCGCTCGCCGGCATCGAGCCCAGCGCGAAGGGGAAGATCAACCTCTACCTGCTCGCCATCGGCGGCGACGGCTCGCAGGAGGTGTTCCGGCGCGAGGTGGAATTCGTGCGCGGGCAGTTCGATCGCGATTTCGCCACGCGCGGGCGCTCGCTGATCCTGGTCAACAGCCGCACCACCGCCGCTTCGGCGCCCATGGCGACGGTGACCAGCATCCGCGAGTCGGTCAGGGCGATCGCCGGCCGCATGGACCGCGACAACGACATCCTGTTCCTTTTCCTCACCAGCCACGGCGGCAAGGACCACGAGTTCAAGCTGAACCAGAACGCGATGAGCCTGCGCGGCCTGCGGCCGAAGGATCTGGCGGAGATCCTCGAGCAGTCGCGCATCCGCTGGAAGGTGGTATTGGTTTCGGCGTGCTATTCGGGCGGCTTCGTCGAGCCGCTGAAGAGCGACTCGACCATGGTCATTACCGCGGCGCGCGCCGATCGCGCCTCGTTCGGCTGCGCCGACGAAAACGACTTCACCTATTTCGGCCGCGCCTTCTTCAAGGAGGCGCTGCCGGCGAGCGCCTCGTTCCAGGACGCCTTCGGCCGCGCGCAGGTACTGGTCGACGAATGGGAAAAGAAGGACAAGACCTCCGAAGCCGAGCGCTCGCTGCCGCAGATGCACACCGCACGGCCCATTGCCGAGCAACTGGCACGCTGGTGGGCGCAGCCGCGGCCCTAAGAACCTGGCTGGCAGCGATGCTGCTCGCGCACGCAGCGGGCGCGCTCGCGCAGGCATGGCCGACCAAGCCGGTGCGCGTCATCGTCGCTTTCTCGCCCGGCGGCGTCACCGACATCATCGCCCGCACCCTGGGCGCGAAGCTGGGCGAGCTCTGGGGCCAGAGCGTGGTGGTGGAGAACCGGCCCGGCGCGGGCGGCTCGATCGGCGCCGTCGCGGTCGCGAAGGCGCCGGCCGACGGCTACACGCTGCTCGTGCACTCCTCGGGCTACGCGATCAACGCGGCGCTCAACCCCGCCCTGCCCTACGACCCGCGCAAGGACCTCGTCGACGTCGCGCCCCTCGGCTCGCAGCCGATGGTGCTCGTCGTCTCGCCGGCGTCGGGCATCGCCACGGTGCGCGACCTCATCGCCGCCGCGCGGGCAAAGTCCGGCGGTCTCGCCTACGGCTCCTCCGGGATCGGCAGCGGCGCGCACATGAACGGCGAGAAGTTCCGCATCGCCACCGGCGTGGAGCTCCTGCACGTGCCTTACAAGGGTGGCGCGGAATCGATCAACGACACGATCGCCCAGCGGCTGGGCTTCACCTTCAACACCGTGACGCTCGCCCTGCCGCACATTCGCGAGGGCCGCCTGCGGCCGCTCGGCGTGAGCAGCGCTCAGCGCTCGACGCTTCTGCCGGAGGTGCCGACGATCGCCGAGGCCGGCGTGCCGGGCTTCGAGTTCTCGTTCTGGAACGGCCTGTGGGCTCCGGCCGGCACTCCGTCCGTCGTCGTCGAGCGCATCGCCGCCGACGTGCGCCGCGCGCTTGCGGAGCCTGACATGCGCCAGCGGTTCACGAACCTCGGCGCCGAGCCCATGGAGATGACGCCGGCGCAGTTCTCGAGCTTCGTGCAGAGCGAGATCGAGGACGCCGCGCGCATCGGCAAAGCCGCCGGTATCCGCCTGCAGTAGGGAACATTTCTTGCACGCGGGCGCAGCATGGCCCGCCATCAATCCGTGTGGAGCGCGACTTCGGCCCTGCCGGAGTTCCCGTCGCTCGAGAGCAACGTGCACGTCGATGTCTGCATCGTCGGCGCCGGCATCGCCGGCCTGAGCACCGCCTACCTGCTGAGCAAGGCGGGCAAGTCGGTCGCCGTCCTCGACGACGGCCCGATCGGCGGCGGCATGACGCAGATGAGCACCGGCCACCTGGTCAGCATGCACGACGACCGCTACTTCGAGCTCGAGAAGCTGCAGGGACGCGAAGGCGCGCGGCTCGCCGCCGAGAGCCACGCGGCCGCGGTCGAGCGCATCGATGCGATCGTGCGCCAGGAGGAGATCGCCTGCGATTTCGCGCGTCTCGACGGCTTCCTCTTCCTCGGCGAGGGCGATTCGCCGCAAACGCTCGAGCGGGAGCTCGCCGCCGCGCATCGCGCCGGACTGGCCGGGGTGCGCCGCATCGAGAGCGCGCCTTTCGGCACCTGGGGCACCGGGCCCTGCCTCGTGTTTCCGGACCAGGGCCAATTCCATCCGCTCAAGTACCTCGCCGGCCTGGCGCGGGCGATCGAGCGCGCCGGCGGCCGCATCTATTGCAACAGCCACGCCGACCACGTCGAAGGCGGCGTGCCGGGCGTGGTGCACGTCGGCCGCCACGTGGTGACGGGCGACGCGATCGTGGTGGCGACCAACGTACCGATCAACGACCGCGTCGCCATCCATACCAAGCAGGCGCCCTACATGACGTACGTCATCGCCGCGCGCGTGCCGGTCGCCTCGGTGCCCAAAGCGCTCGCTTGGGACACCGCCGACCCTTACCACTACATTCGCCTCCATCCGCTCGGCGACGCCGACCTGTTGATCGTCGGCGGCGAGGACCACAAGACCGGCCAGGCGCTGGACGCCGCCGGGCGCCATGCCCGCCTCGAATCCTGGGCGCGCGAGCGCTTCCCGATGATGGGGCCGATCGAATACGCCTGGGGCGGCCAGGTGATGGAGCCGATGGATTACCTCGCCTTCATCGGCAGAAACCCGATGGACCACGACAACATCTTCGTCGTCACCGGCGATTCGGGCGTGGGCCTCACGCACGGCACGATCGCGGGAATGCTGCTCACCGATCTCATCTTCGAGCGGCGCAACCCCTGGACCTCGCTCTACGACCCCTCGCGCGTACCGGTGCGTGCGGCGGCGGAGTTCGCTCGCGAGAATTCCAACGTGGCGCTGCAATACGCCGACTGGCTGACGGCCGGCGACGTTAATTCGGCCGACGATGTCCCCGCCGGCGGCGGCGCGGTACTGCGGCGCGGGCTGGAGAAGATCGCCGTCTACCGCGACGCCGAAGGCGGTCTGCACGAGCGCTCGGCGGTCTGCACCCACCTCGGCTGCATCGTGCACTGGAACGCGTCGGAGAAGACCTTCGACTGCCCTTGCCACGGCTCGCGCTACGACGCCTACGGCAAGGTGATCAACGGCCCGGCGAACAAGCCGCTGGCGCTAGTTCAGCGCGCGCCACACAAGCGAGCCGCCTGACCCGAGCAGCAGCACGGCGACCACGCGCATCAGCAGCTCGCGCGGCATGCGCTGGAAGATTTTCCTGCCCAGCCATATGCCGGCCAGCGCCGCCGGCACGACGACGATCGCGGCGAGCCATACGTCCGGGTTGAGGAGCAGGCCGGTGAGGAGGAACGCCACCACGCGCAGCGAAATGCTCGTCATGGTGACAAGCCCGAGCGTGGCGCGGAACTCTTCCTTCGTCAGGCCGCGCTGCGAGAGGTAGATGACATAGGGTGGGCCGCCCGCGCCGAAGAGCGCGCTGGTCACGCCGCCGGCGAAGCCGGCCAGCCATGCCCAGCGGCGCGAGATCACCCGCTGCGACGGATGGGGGAAAAGCGCGTACAGAGCGTAGGCAATGACGAAAACGCCGAGGAGCAGCATGCCCGCGGCACGCGGCAGGTTGACCAGCACCGTCACGCCGGCCGCCGTGCCGATCAGGATCATCGGCACGAGCCGCAGATATTCCGCCCGCACCGCGTTCTTCGGCTTTTCCAGCCCGACGCTGAACGAGTTGGCGATATCGGCGAGCGCAAACAGCGCCAGGGCGAAGCCGAGCGGCACCACATGTGTTGCTAACGGTAGGCTGACCAGCGCCGCGCCGAAGCCCGTGACGCCGAAGACCACGGAGCCGCAGAAGGCGATCGCGGCGAGGAGGAAGGAATCAGCCGGCAATGGTCAGCTCGTCGGCAGTCGAGCGGTTCATGGAGCGCAGGCGCGACACGTAGCGGGTGAAAGGCAGCCCGAGGCGCGTCTCGAGGCTTTCGGCCCTGTCTCTCAAGTGAGCCCATTCCACGCGTGCGGGAGCGCCTTTCAGCGCGAACACCAGGATGTTGGGATCATATAGCGCCGGCATCGCCAGCACCGCGCCGCCGAAGGCGCGCTCCAGGCGCTGCAGCGTCAGGTCGAACTTCGGATCGTCGTTCATGAAATTCACCACCAGTGCGCCGGGCTCCGTGAGCGCGAGGAAGGCGCCGTCGTAGAACTCGGCGCTGGCGAGCTTCGGCACGTGCAGCTCGTCCTGGAATGCGTCCAATACAAGCACGTCGCAGCATTCGGGCGCCAGCGCCTCGGCGCCGTCGCCGATCTCGACCGACAGGCGCGCGTCGTCGGCCGGCAGGGCGAAATGCTGCCGCGCCGCCGCGACGACATCGCCATCGAGCTCGACGACGCGGATCGAGGTCTTGCGCAGGTTGCGGTAGAAGAATTTCGCCAGCGAGCCGCCGCCCAGGCCGATCATCAGCGCCCGACGCGGCTCGGGGTGGAAGAGCAGGAACGTCATCATGCAGCGCGTGTAGTCGAGCGCGAGCGCAAACGGATCGTCGATGCGCATCGCGCTCTGGATCGCCTCGCCGCCGACGTGCAGCGTGCGCACGCCGCGCGCGTTGGTGACGGCGATTTCTCCTTTTGGCTTGCCCACTTTATCTGCCAGTCCGAAAAGCGGCACCGGCGATCACAGGCGCCCGCCGCTCTCTTACACTCGCTTCGGGGAGAGGGGGGACTGAATGCCGAAGGCGCTGCTCGCTTGCATTACCTGCGTTCTCGTCTGCGGTTGCAACAGCTTGGCGCATTTCAATTCGGCCCTCGACGTAGCCGCCCGGTCCGACCAGCACGACGGAAGGCCGGTCTACCGCCCGCCCACGCCGAGCACTCCCGGCCTGGTGCGTGCGACGCTGCAGGTCGACGGCTATCGCGGCAACCCCAAGGTGCTCTTCTTTCTCGCCCTGTCCGGAGGCGGATCGCGCGCCGCGTATTTTTCCGCGTCGACCATGCTCAAGCTGCAAACGGTCTTCAGCGATATCGATCTGCTCGGCGAGGTCGACGTGATTTCCTCGGTCTCCGGCGGCTCGCTGCCCGCGGCCTACTATGCTGCTTCGCGCGACCGGAACCTGACCGTGCCGGGCGTGCTGCGCCAGAGCGTGCCGACGATAGGCGAGGAGGTCGTTCGCTCTCCCGAGCGGTTGCGGCTGTGGAACGACGGGACCGTACGCGAGCTGATGAAGCGTGACTACCTTCTCCGCTCCACCCTGAACTGGTTCTGGCCGACCAATCTGGCGGCCTACTGGCTCACGTCCTATGACCGGTCCGACATCATGGCCAAGACCCTGGAGGACAACCTCTACGACACGCCGATCCTCGGCGAAGCGCTGACCTTCGCCGACCTGAATCCGCGCCGCCCCTACCTGATTCTGAACGCGACCAACGCAACCGGGCAGGCGATGAAGGATCCGATCCCCGATGTTTTCTCGTTCGGCAGCGTCTTTACCTTCACCCAGGACGACTTCGCCGAACGCCTGAATTCGGACATCCGTGCTTTCCCGATCGCTCGCGCCGTACAGGCATCGGCGGCGTTTCCCGCGATCTACGCCAACGTCACGCTGCGCGATTTCCGGCCGAATCCCGTGCCGGAATGCGAGCAGGGCTACGCCCACAGGAATGACGACCTGTGCGACCCGCGCTATCTGCATGTGTTCGATGGCGGAAATTCAGACAACCTGGGGCTGCGCTCCATCAAGCGCGCGTTGTTCGAGTTGAAGGTCACGGAGCAACTCGAAGAGTACGACAAAGTGATCGTTCTCCTGGTCGACGCTTTCACCAGGCCGAAAGGGGCCGGCCGGACCGACTTCGATCCGCGCAGTGCTTTCGGGCGCCTGCTCGATCCGAATTTCTCCGATGCCGTGGATTCGCTCCTGCAGGCCAACCGCGCGAGCCTGGTCGGCGAGTTCCGGGAAGGGGTGCTCGGCTGGAGAAATGAATGCGGCAGAGCCAGCGTGCGCCACCTGCCGCCCCGCCTCTGCGACCAGCTCAGTCAGCTTCTTCGCGGCCCTCTCGACCTGCAAAAAGAGCTCGTTTTCTACCACTTCAGTTTCGAAGCCGCGCCGGCCGATCTGAAGCCAAAGCTCGACGCCATCGCAACCTCGTTCAGCATCGCGGACCAGGAGGCGGATGATATCGACTCGGTGGTCAACTATGTTCTCACCGAGCGCAACCCCTGCCTGGTGCAGCTGCGCCTGACCCTCCTCAACGACCCCTCGGTCACCGGAAGCTCGGCACAGAGCGCTTGTAGCGGCGAGTCGGTTCCGAAAACGCGGCTAACCGGGGATGACGACCAGACGCCCGGTGCGATTAGCGCCCCGGTTGAAGAGAAGAAGTGAGCTAGTAGAGCGCGCCGCGGGCGGTGATCGGCCATAGCGACTCGACCACGCCGCGCCGCACGCAAACATACCAGTCGTACAGGTTGATGGTGGGATCGCAGTGGCCGGGGACGAGCTGCAGCTTCTCGCCCAGGCGCGGCAACGGCCCGCCCTCGATCCAGCCGTGCTCGTCGGAGGCCTTGGCATAGCGCAGGCCGTCGCGCTGCCAGACGCTGGGCATGCCGGAATCGACGCTCGACGCCTTGAGGCCGGCGTCGACGATGGCGCGATCGGCTGCGCGGCTCATGACGGTGGTGTAGACGAAGAGCGCGTGCTCGAAGCGCGGCAGCGGCGCCGCCCATTCGTTCTTCGCGTAGTCGACGTCCATGAAAGCGTAGGAGCCGGGCTGGATCTCGTCCCAGGCGCCGGCCTCGACTTCGAGCATGTACGTGCCGCTGCCCGCGCCGGTGACGACCGGGCATTCGATGCCGGCCTTGGCGAGCAACCGCTTGCTGTGCTGCACGTGCTGCGCCGCGGTCTCGATCGCCGCGTGCCGCTCTTCCATGCTGCGCATGTGCTGCGCGCGGCCGTGGTAGGCCTGCAGGCCCGCAAAACGCAGGTTCTTGAAAGAAATTATTTGTTTTGCGAGATTCACCACAGGCTCGCCAGGCTCCACGCCGCAGCGGCGCATGCCGACCTCGAGCTCGATGTAGACGTCGAGATTGCCTTTCAGCTGCGCGACGTTCTCCGCGTTGTCGACGCAGACGCCGATTTTTGCCCGGCGCGAGAGCGCGGCGAGGCGCTCGAGCTTGCTCGCGCCCACCACCTCGTTGGTAACGAGCACATCGCCGATGCCGCCGTCGACCATCGCCTCGGCTTCGGAAACTTTCTGGCAGCACATGCCGACGCCGCCGGCGGCGATCTGGCGCTTGGCGACGTCGGGGCACTTGTGCGTCTTGGCATGCGGGCGAATGCGGACCCGGCCCTTCACGCTTTCCTTCAGAGTCAGGATATTTTTCTCAAAGGAATCCAGGTCAAGAATCAGCGCGGGCGTGTCGACGTCCTCCAGCCGGTCGCCGACCTTGGCCGGGGCGCGCATGGCTAGGCGGCCGTTGCCTTGTCCGCGCGCTGGCGCAGGGCGTACCAGGCGATGGCGACGGCGACGATGGCGACCAGCGGCAGCGCCACCATGTTGACGCGCTCCCACCCTCCCGTGGTGACGGTGAGGCCGGAGGTGAAGGACGAGATCGCCATCATGATGAAGATCGCCTGGTCGTTGGTGCCCTGCGCCTTGGCGCGCTCCTCGGGCCGGTAGGTCTCGGTGAGCAGCGTCGTGCCGCCGATGTAGAGGAAGTTCCAGCCGACGCCGAGCAGCACCAGCGACCACCAGAACTGCGCCACCGAGATGCCGGAGAGCGCGATGCCGATCGCCACCATGTTGAGCAGCGCGCCGCAGAAAAGCACCGGCAGGACGCCGATGCGCTTGATCAGCGGCCCGGTGACGAACGACGGCGCGAACATGCCGACCACGTGCGAGGAGATGATGAACGCCGCGTCGCCGTACGTATGGCCGCAGGCCTGCATGGCGATCGGCGTCGAGGTCATGAGGAAGTTCATCACGCCGTAGCCGATGGCGCCGGGGAGAACCGCGACGATGAACTTCGGCTGCGCGGCGATCTCGATGAGCGGCCGGCCCGACGACACCTGCTCGGCCGCCGTCGGGGTCGGGATGCGGATGAAGCGCAGCAGGACCAGGGTAGCCAGGATAAAGACGATGAGCGAGAGGTACGCACCGAGAAAGCGCGTGCCGGCGAGATCGATGGTGAAGCGGCTCGCCGTCGGGCCGAGGACGCCGCCGACCAGCCCGCCTGCGAGTACGAGCGAGATGGCGACCGGCTTGAAGTCGCCGCTCGCCGCATCGGCGGCGGCGAAGCGGTAGTACTGGCCGTAGGCGTTGTAGACGCCCCAGACGAGCGTGCCGAGGCACAGCAGCCAGAAGTTCTGGATGCCGATCGCTGTGGCGCAGATCAGCGCACCGGCGAACCCCCATGTCGTGCCCAGGGTGAAGCCCCGCTGCCGGCCGACTCGCTTCATGTGCAGCGATGCGGGCATGGTGCCGATCGCGCCGCCGAGAATCCAGCAGGTCACGGGCAGCGTGGCGAGGCCGATGTGCGGCGCGAGCGCCAGGCCTGCCAGCCCGTTGATGGCGATCAGGGTCGAATTGTTGGTGAACAGCATCGCCTGGCACGCGGCCAGCAGGCCGACGTTGCGTTTGGTACTGTTCGTATATACAGTATCGGTCATGGATGCCAAGCAGGACTCCCGCTATCTTCGGGGAGCGCGCTCGTTCGTGCAGGGCCGTTTCGAAACTTCCTTGCGCGAGCCTTTCGACGACGGCTGGACGGCCGAGGAGAAGGACGAGCGACCGCTCGAGACGCAGGTCACCGAGGAGCGGGCGCGCTCGATCATTTCCCACAACGACTCGCCCGACGTCGGCTTCGACCAGTCGATCAATCCCTACCGCGGCTGCGAGCACGGCTGCATCTACTGCTACGCGCGGCCGAGCCACGCCTACCTGGAGCTGTCGCCCGGCCTCGACTTCGAGACCAAGCTGTATGCAAAGACCAACGCGCCGGAGCTGCTGCGCGAGGAGCTTTCGCGCAAGGGCTACCAGCCGAGCCCGATCGCGATCGGCGCGAACACCGACTGCTACCAGCCGATCGAGCGCAAGTACCGGATCACCCGCGGCATCCTGGAGGTGCTCTCGGAATTCCAGCACCCGCTGACGATGGTCACCAAGTCGGCGCTGATCGAGCGCGATCTCGACATCCTCGCGCCGATGGCGGCCAAGAACCTCGTCAAGGTATTCGTTTCGATCGGCTCGCTTGATCGCGAGCTGGCGCGCAGGCTCGAGCCGAGAGCGGCCAGCCCTCAGAGAAGGCTAGATATATTGAAAAAACTCAGTGAAAACCATGTGCCCTGCGGCGTGATGGTCGCGGCCCTCATCCCCGCGCTCAATGACAAGACCCTGGAGCATGTGCTGGAGGCAGCGGCCGCGGCCGGCGCGCGCGAGGCCGCCTATGTGATCATGCGGCTGCCGAACGAGCTGAAGACGCTGTTCAAGGAATGGCTCGCGACGCACTACCCGGAAAGGGCGGAGCACGTGATCAGCATCGTCAGGCAGATGCGCGGCGGCCGGGACAACGACCCCGACTTCGGCACGCGCATGAGCGGCACCGGCAAGTTCGCCGAGCTGGTCGAGAAGCGCTTCGACATCGCCTGCCGCCGCCTCGGCCTGAACGATCACGGCGCCGGCCGCGAGCCTCCCGAACTCGACTGCAGCCTGTTCAAAGTACCGGGCGCCGGTGGTCAAATGGCGCTCTTCTGAAGCGAAAACTCCTTCTTCTCTGTGGCTGGGGCTGGGCGGCGGCGATCGTCGTTCTCTCGCTCATCCCGGCGGCGCCGAAGATCGACCTCGACCAGGGGGACAAGCTCGGGCATTTCGCAGCCTATGGCCTGCTGATGCTGCTTTTCTGCCAAATTTACGTCCGGCGGAACACCCGCGTTGCCTACGCGCTCGCTTTTGTCGCCATGGGAATCGCGCTGGAGTTCCTGCAAGGAATGACCGACACCCGCACATTCGACGTCATGGACATGCTCGCCAACACTGTCGGCGTCGCGCTCGGATGGATTGTGGTTTTCACTATTCAAGAATTCAAAACGTGGCCGAATCGATAGCAGAGCAGCTCGCAGCAGTCCTCGACAAGATGCGCGAGCCGCCGCGCGAGATGCGAGAGACGGCCGAGAAGCTCGTCATCGACATCGCCGGCCTGTGCATCGCCGCACGCGAGAGCGATTACGTGAAGAGTGCGCTTGCCGCCTGGGAGTCGGGCGGCGCCTGCAGCGCCATCGGCCATGGCCGCAGCCTCGACGCCGCCGGCGCCGCCTTCGTCAACGGCACCGCGGCGCACGGCGAGGATTTCGACGACACCTTCGAGGGCGGCCCGGTGCACGCCGGCGCGGTGATCGTGCCGGCGATCCTCGCCGTCGCCGAGCGCGAGAAGATCCCTGGCAAGGACGCGCTGCGCGGCATCGCCGTCGGCCTCGAGCTCACCTGCCGCGCCAGCCTGGTCGCGCCGAAGCTCATCCACAAGGCGGGCTTTCATCCGACCGCGGTGCTCGGCACGATGGGCGCGGCTGCCGGCGTCGCCGTTGCCTTGAATCTCAAGAAGACCGAGCTTGTGAACGCCTTGGGCATCGCCGGCTCGATGGCATCGGGAATCATCGAATACCTCGCCGAGGGAACGTGGACCAAGCGCCTGCACCCGGGCTGGGCGGCGCAATCGGGAATCCGCGCCGCCGATCTCGCGCGCAACGGCTTCATCGGCCCCCGCACCGTGTTCGAGGGCACGCACGGCCTCTACCATGGCTTCGCCAACACCACGCAAGGCGACTGGGCGAAGCTCGTCGACGGCTTCGGCAAGCGCTGGCTCGCCGCCGGCATCGCCTTCAAGCTCTATGCCTGCGGCACGATGACCCACCCGTACATCGACTGCGCCTCGCGCCTGGGCAAGAAGGTCCAGCTCGAGGATATCGAGGAAGTCGTCTGCGAAGCCGCCGAAGGCACGGTGCACCGCCTCTGGGAGCCGCTCGCGTCTAAACAGTCGCCCCCCAACGCCTACGCCGCCAAGTTCAGCCAGCCCTATTGCATCGCCGCCGGCTTCGTCCTCGGCCACGCCGGCCTCGAGGCATTCACCGAGGAGCGGGTGCGCGACCCGAGGCTGCGCGCTCTGGCGGCCAAGGTGCGCTACGAGATCGATCCCGACAACCCCTACCCCAACGGATTCACCGGGCACGTGAAAGTGAAACTGAAAAACGGCAAAACGCTCGAAGAGCGCCAGCCGCATATCCGCGGCGGCACGCACGAGCCGCTGTCGCGCGCCGACGTCGAGGAGAAGTTCCGGCTGAACTGCGCCTACGGCGGCTGGCCGACCGATCGCGCCGCGCAATTCCTCGAATGGGCGAAGGCGGCATTCGACCGCCCGATCGACCTCAAGCCGTTCAGGTCCTGAAGAAGTCGATCAGCGCGTCGAGCGTCGCGTCCGGCGCCTCGGCCATCAGCGAATGGCCGGAGAAGTCCACCAGCACTGTCTTAGCGTCTGGTATTTTTTCTTGTATTGATTTTGCAGATCGTGGTGGCGTCATCACATCTCGCTTGCCGAGGATCAAGAGCGCCGGGCAGCCGATCTCGCCTTCCAGCACGTAGTCATTGCAGGCTTTCAGATCGTTGTAGAGCACGCCGGGCGCGAGGCGCTCCAGGCGCGCCTGCGTGTCGCCGTACATCCACATGCCGGGACTCGGATTGCCGCCGAGCGGCACCTGCGCCGCATGGCCCCAGATCGTCTCCATGTCGAAGGCGTCGTAGCTGTCCGCCTTCGCCGCATCGAGGAACGCCGGGCCCACCTTCATCGGGTAGGCCACCGCGATCATGGCGATTCGCTCCACGCGCGCGGGCACGCGCGCCGCGCATTCGAGCGCGATCAGCGAGCCCATCGAATGGCCGACGATCGAGAACTTCTCTGCCGCGACCTCCTTGCAGATCCATTCCGCCATCCCTCGCACCGAGGAGATCGGCGAGCCGCCCGAGCGGCCGTGGCCGGGCAGATCGAAAGCGAGCACATTCCAGCCGTGGTAGGCAAAGTAGCGGCTTTGCAGAGCGAACCAGGAATGATCGAGCCCGGCGCCGTGGACGAACACCATGGTGGGCTTGGCCTTGTCGAAGGCGCGGCCCGCGCTGTACGCGAACATCACTTCTGAGAGGCTTTCAGGGCGCGGTCGAGGTCGTCGATCAGGTCCTGCACATCCTCGAGGCCGATCGACAGGCGCACCGTGCCCGCGGTGATGCCGGCGCGCTTCAGATCCTCGTCGCTCATGCGGTAGTGAGTGGTGGTCGCCGGATGGATGACGAGCGACTTGGCGTCGCCGACATTGGCGAGGTGCGAGAAGACGCGCAGCGACTCGATGAACTTCTTCCCGGCAGGCCGGCCGCCCTTGATCTCGAACGAGAACACCGCGCCGCAGCCGAGCGGCAGCAGCTTCTTCGCCAGCTGGTGATCCGGATGGTCCGGAAGTTCAGGGTAAATGACTTTCTGAACCCCTGAATGCGAAGAAAGAAATGAAACCACTTTCCGCGTGCTTTCGACATGGCGCGGCATCCTGAGATGCAGCGTTTCCACGCCCTGCAGGATCTGGAACGCCGTCATCGGCGCCATGCAGGCGCCGAAGTCGCGCAGCCCCTCGCGTCTCGCGCGCAGCAGGAATGCCCGCGTGCCCGACTCCTCCTCGAAATCCATGCCGTGGAAGCCCTCGTAGGGCGCGGTCAGCGTGGCGAACTTGCCCGACACCTCCCAATCGAAGCGCCCCGAGTCGACCAGGACGCCGGCGATGGCGACGCCGTGGCCGCCGAGGAACTTGGTCGCCGAGTGATAGAGGAGATCGGCGCCGTGCTCGAAGGGCTTGAGCAGATAGGGGGTGGTGAAAGTCGCATCGACGAGCAGCGGCACCTTCGCCTCGTGCGCGATCGCGGCGACCGAGGGGATGTCGAGCACGTCGAGGCCGGGATTGCCGAGCGTCTCGCCAAAGAGAAGCCTGGTATTGGGCCGAATTGCCTTTTTCCAGGCGGCGAGGTCTCTCGGCGTGACGAAAGTCGTTTCGATGCCGAAGCGCTTCAGCGTGTAGCCGAGGAGATTGTGCGAGCCGCCATAGAGCGCGGTCGAGGCGACGATATGGTCGCCCGCGCCCATGAGCGTAGCGACCGCGAGGTGCAGCGCCGCCTGCCCCGACGCCGTGGCGATGGCGCCGACGCCGCCCTCGAGCGCGGCGATCCGCTCCTCGAGCACCGCCACGGTGGGATTGGAGATGCGCGAGTAGACGTGGCCCGCGCGCTCCATGTTGAACAGCGACGCCGCGTGCTCGGTGTCGCGGAAGACGTACGAGGTGGTCTGGTAGATCGGCACCGCGCGACTGCCGGTCGCCGGGTCGGGCGACTGGCCGGCGTGCAACGCCAGCGTGTCAAAACCGGGGTACTTCGGCGCGCTCAGTGCAGGTTTTTCCTGGACGGCTTCGTGTAGCTCTCGAACGCGCGCTCGGGCTTCTTCGGCTGCGCCGCTTTTTCCTTCCAGTCGCGGTCGAACAGGTCGTTCACCATCGCCGTCACTTCAGCGACGCGTTCCTTGTCGAACTGCCGGCCGAGGACGGCGGCAACGTCCTCGAGCATGCAGCGGCGCTGCGCCTCGTGGATCGCCTGCGGCGTCGGGCCGGCGAAGAGCAGCTTCGACTCCTGCTCGCCGTTCTCGTGATAGACGGTGAGATCCACCTCGACCGCCTCGTAGCACAACGGGCCCAGGCTGCCGAGCGCGGCTTCCAGAGCGCCGTCGAAGCTGCGGCCGACCTCGCCGGTCCAGCAGGCGGACAGGATCAGCTCCTTCTCGTCGAACTTGAAGCCCGGCTCGTCGGGCTCGAGGCTCTTCACGTCGGCGAGGCCGTCGGCGTCCAGATAGTCGAGCAGCGGCATGAAGGCCTGCTCGATCTGGCGGCGCGAAACGCCTTCGAGAATCGGAATATCCGCGTGCAAGTGAACTTCGTGGCGCATAGCAAAATTCTACCCCTAAAATCCTCGCATGCGGCCCGACTACGGCGGCGGAAGCCTCGTCAATCTCATGGCGTCGATCACGCTTTCGCGCGGCGGCGCCGCGCTGCACGCGCCGCTGAAAAGCCTGCGCGGCGAGGAACTGGAAGCGGCACGCAATGTCGTGCTGCTCATCATCGACGGCCTCGGCGACCGGCTGCTCGCGAAGCACGCGCCGGGCGGCGAGCTCGCGCGGCGCCGCCGCGCCTCGCTGACCTCGGTATTTCCATCGACGACGGCGTCGGCGATCACGACCTCCTATACGGGGCGCACGCCGCTCGAGCATGGGCTCACCGGCTGGTACACCTATTTCTCCGAGGCGGGCTGCGTCGCTGCCACGCTGCCCTTCAGGAGCCGCGGCGACATGCTGCCGCTCTCCACGCGCGGCGTGACGCCTGAGCAGATCTACACGCCCGACACCCTTTTCGCTTCGCTGCCGCTGCGCTCCATGGTGGTCACCGATCAGCGGATCGTCGACTCCGAGTACAACGTGCACTATTGCCGCGGCGCCGAGCGCAGCGCGTATGCGAACGTCGCGCAGATGGTTTCGCTGATCGAAGCGGCGGTGAAATCGGCGAGCGAGCGGAAATTCATCTACGCCTACTGGCCCGACTACGACGCCGCCTCGCACCAATACGGCTGCGAGAGCCCGCAGGCGCTCGCCGAGCTGGCGAAGATCGACGCCGCGTTCGGCGATCTCGTGCAGAGTCTGTCCGGAACCGACTCGGTCGTCATCGCCACCGCCGACCATGGCTTCGTCGACTGCCCGCGCGAGGATTGCCTCGAGCTCCCCGCCATGCTCGCCTCGCAGCTCAGGTTCCCGTTGTGCGGCGAGCGACGGGTGCTGTTCTGCCACGTCGGTTCGGAAAAGGAATTCCTCGCCAGGGCGCGCGACTGGCTGGGAGAGCGCGCCGAGGTGCGGCCGAGCCGCGAGCTGGTCGACGACGGCTGGTTCGGCGACGGCGCATCGCACCCGCAGATCCGCGAGCGCGTCGGCGACGTGGCGATCGTGATGCGCGATCGCCATACCCTGAAGGACTGGCTCGCCGGCGAGCCGCGCCACCTGCACATCGGCAATCACGGCGGCACGAGCGAAGACGAAATGACGATTCCCCTCATCCTGGAGAAGACATGAAAGCGAGCGTCAACGGCATCGAGATCAACTACGAAGTGAGCGGCAAGGAAGGGGCTCCCTGGCTGGTGCTCAGCCACTCGCTCGCCTGCAGCGTGCGCATGTGGGACCCGCAGGTGGAGGCGTTCCAGTCCAGGTTCAGGATCCTCAACTACGACATGCGAGGCCACGGCGCAACCTCGGCGCCGCAGGGACCGTATAGCCTGGAGATGCTCGCAGACGACGTGCTGGGGCTCATGAACAACCTCAAGATCCAGAGTGCGGCGTACTGCGGGCTCTCCATCGGCGGCATGATCGGACAGACGCTGGCGCTGAAAGCTCCGGGCTCGTTCACGAAGATGGTGCTCGCCGACACGACGCACACGCAGCCGCCCGAGGCGATCAAGCAGTGGGAAGACCGCATCGCCATCGCCAAAACGAAGGGAATGGCGGCGCTGGTCGACTCGACCATGGAGCGCTGGTTCACTGCGCCGAACCGGAGCACGCCCGCCGCGAAGAAGATCGCGGCGCTCATCGCCGCCACGCCCGCCGCGGGCTACATCGGCTGCGGGCAGGCGATCATGAAGCTCAACACCACGGCGCGGCTGAAGGACATCAAGCTGCCGGTGCTCGCGATCACCGGCGAGCAGGACGGCGCCGCGCCGGGCACGAAATACATCGGCGAGCACGTCCCGGGTGCGAAATACGTCGGCATTCCCAACGCGGCGCACATCGCCAACGTCGAGCAGGCCGAAGCCTTCAATCGCGGTCTGCGGGAGTTCCTTTAAGCCCTTGCCAGCGCTTCAGCTTCGCCGTGTGCACGCCGAAAAGGTCGAGCACGCGCGCGACGCTGTGCGCGACCAGGTCGTCGAGCGACTTTGGCGCCGCGTAGAACGCCGGCACCGGCGGGAAAATGATGCCGCCCATCTCGGTCACCGCCACCATGTTGCGCAGGTGAGCGAGGTTGAGCGGCGTCTCGCGCGGCATCAGCACCAGCCGGCGGCGCTCCTTCAGCACCACGTCGGCGGCGCGCGAGACGAGATCGTCGGCGTGCGCGTGGGCGACGGCGGCGAGCGTCTTCATCGAGCAGGGCGCGATCACCATGCCTTCGGTGACGTACGAGCCGCTGGCGATGGTCGCGGCGATGTCCTTCGGATGGTAGGCGACGCTCGCCAGGCGCTCGACGTCCTTGCGCTTCATCTTCAGCTCGTGCCAGACGTTCAGGACTCCGGCATCGGTGAGGACGAGATGGCTCTCCCAGCCGGGCATGGTTTTGATCATTTTCAAAATCGCAATCCCATAGACGGCGCCGGTCGCTCCCGTGATGCCGACGATCAGGCGTTTTTTCATGGCCGCTAGGGTACCCGCGAACCTCGTTCTTGTCGTCTTTGCCCCGTTCGCCGCGGGCTACTACCTCTCCTACTTCTACCGCTATATCAACGCGGTCATCGCCAATGACCTGGTGCGCGACTTCGGCCTCGCGCCGGCCGATCTCGGCTGGCTGACGAGCGCGTACTTCCTCTCCTTCGCGCTCTTCCAGGTGCCGCTCGGCGTGCTGCTCGATCGCTTCGGGCCGCGCCGCTGCGCGGCGACGCTGATGTGCGTCGCCGGCCTGGGCGCCCTGCTCTTCGGCCTGGCGCGCGACCTGGCGACGCTCTCCGCCGCGCGCGCGCTCATCGGCCTCGGCGTCTCCGCCGGGCTGATGGGCTCGATCAAGGCGTTCACGCTCTGGTTTCCGCGCGACCGGCAAACCGCGCTCACCGGCGCGATGATCGGCATCGGCAGCATCGGCACGCTGTCGGCCACCGCGCCGGCGGAAGCCTTGCTCGGCCCGCTCGGCTGGCGCGCGCTCTTCTTCGGCCTGGCCGCTCTGAGCGTCGGCGCGGCGCTGCTCATCTTCCTCGTCGTGCCCGAGCGCGAGGTTCCCGGCCGCACAGAGTCGTGGCGGGAGCAGTTCGCCGCGGTCGGGCGGATCTATGCGCGTCTCGATTTCTGGCGCCTGGCGCTGCCCCTCGTGGTGTCGCAGGGAATCTTCCAGGCGTTGCAGGGACTCTGGTTCGCGCCATGGCTCGCCGACGTGCACGGCCTGGACCGGCGCGCCGCCGCCGATACTCTCTTCCTCTCCGCGTTCGCTTACCTCGTCGCCTCGCTATCGCTGGGACGCGTCGCCGACGCCCTGGCGAGGCGCGGCATCTCGCAGCTTCGCCTCTACCAGGGTGGCATGTTGCTCACCGCGGTGGCGTTCGTGCCCATCGCTTTAGGGTTGCACGACGGCCTCTTCGTTGTGCTGGCGTTATTCGCCGCGACCAGCATCGCCGCGATCATCGCCTACACCCTGGTCACCCAGCTCGTGCCGCTCGCGCAGTCCGGGCGAGTGACGACGGCATCGAATGTGCTGCTGTTCAGCGCGTCGTTCGCGTTCCAGTGGGGAGTCGGCGCCGTCCTGGGGCTCTGGCCGGCGAGCGCCGGCCGCTACGACCCCGAGGGCTACCGCGTGGCTTTCGGAATACTGCTGGCAGCGCAGGCCGCGGCGGCGGCCTGGCTGCTCACTGCCCGGGAAGGGAAGCCCTAGCCCTTCTTGTAGACGATCTTCTTCGCGCCGGCTTCGCAGGTGCCGACCACCTTGCCTTCGGCCTGCGCGTCCTTGTCGAGGATGTCGAGCGAGAATTTATCGACGCCGTTCTTCTTGATCTTCGCCTCGATCTCGCTCTTCAGCTCGGCGCATTCCTTCTTCTGCGCCCAGGCGGCTCCAGAGAGTCCGAGGATCAGCGCCGCTGCCAGGATTTTCACCATGTCTTCCCCCTTGAAAATGACTGCGGCACGTAGGATGACCTGAATCCGCGCGGTTTGCAAAAGACGGCGCGCGCTACGTCACAGCAGGGGCTGGAGCATCCAGTACAGGGCTGCCGTACCCGCGACCAGCGTCATCACGAGCGCGACGCGGCCGTGCTGGCGGAAGCTGCCATTCGGCTTGAAGTAGAGATTGCGGATGATGTCGTCGCGGCCGCCGCCCCACAGCCAGTCCGGGCCGGCCTTGTTGACGACGTACGGATTGAAAAGACCCATGCAGAAAGACAGAAACGTACCGACAAATGCCCCCAACAACACGAGAATCCCTCCCACTTGTAGTGGGCGATTATATTTGAGGATCACGATTTCGTCGCTGTCTCTGAATCACGACACGGGAGCAAAACATGTTCGAGACCACCATTGCCGGCAGCCTGCCGAAACCCGCCTGGCTTGCCGAGACCAACAAGCTCTGGCCCGCCTGGCGCGCGCGCGGCGCCGAGCTCGCGCCGGCGAAGCGCGACGCGACGCTGCTCTGGCTGAAGGAGCAGGAGGATGCCGGGCTCGACATCGTCACCGACGGCGAGCAGTCCCGGCAGCACTTCGTGCACGGCTTTCTCGAGCAGGTGGAGGGCATCGACTTCGAGCACAAGGTGAAGATGGGCATCCGCGACAACCGCTACGACGCGATGGTCCCCCAGGTCGTCGGTCCTTTGCGCCTCAAGGGTCGCGTGCACCAGACCGAGGCGCGCATTTCCCGCGAGCATACGAAAAAGAAACTGAAAATCACCATGCCGGGTCCGATGACCATCGTCGATACGGTCGCCGACCGGCACTACGGCGACAAGGTGAAGCTCGCCATGGCCTTCGCCGAGCTCCTCAACCAGGAGGCGCGGGCGCTGCAGAAGGACGGCGTCGACGTGATCCAGTTCGACGAGCCGGCCTTCAACGTCTACATGAGCGACGTCACGCGCTGGGGCATCGACGCCCTGCAGCGCGCCGCACAAGGCCTGAAATGCACGACCTGCGTCCACATCTGCTACGGCTACGGCATCCAGGCCAACATCGACTGGAAGAAGACCCTCGGCGAGTCGTGGCGCCAGTACGAGCAGATCTTTCCGGCGCTGGCGAAGAGCCGCATCGACCAGGTGTCCCTCGAATGCATCCATTCCAAGGTGCCGGTGGAGTTCCTCAAGCTGCTGAAGGGCAAGGACGTGCTGCTGGGCGTGATCGACGTGGCGAGCGAGCGCATCGAAACGCCCGCCGAAGTGGCGGAAGTCATCCGCACGGCATCGAAGTACGTGCCGCTCAAGCACATCGTTCCCTGCACGAACTGCGGAATGGCGCCGATGAGCCGCGAGGTCGCGGCGGCGAAGCTGCGCGCGCTAGGGGCAGGCGCTGAGCTGGCGCGGAAGAAGCTTAAGCCGGCGAGCGCTCGTCTCGCCAAACGGTCTCGGGCGTAGCCTCGAAGTCCTTGAGCGCTTCGGCCAGACGCGTGAGACGCGAGCGCTCTTCGAGAAGACCGCCGAGCTGCGCGTCGCAGCGCGCGATCGGGCCGGGATAGCGGCTGATTTCGCCGTTCAGCTCATCGATCCGCTTCTTCAGCTCGCCCTCTAGCCGGGAAGAAAGTACTCTCAGATCGTCCATGTCTTTATCGTACACCCACGTGACCCGCGCGATGGTGGCCAGCCCGCACGCGGCGGCCTCGGACGCGGGCGCCGATATCCTGCGCGCCGGCGGTTCCGCGGTCGATGCGGCGCTCGCCGCCGCGTCGACGCTCGGCGTTCTCTACCCGCACATGTGCGGCATCGGCGGCGACGCCTTCTGGCTCATCTACGACGCCGCGGCGCGCAAGGTGTCGTACCTCGACGGCGGCGGCCGCGCCGCGCGCAGCGCAACGCTCGAGCGATTCTCCGGCCAGGCGGAAATTCCCTTCCGCGGCATCGTCCCCGCGACCCTGACGACGCCGGGCGCGGTCGCCAGCTTCTGCGCTGCGCACGAGCGCTACGGCAGGCTGCCGCTCGCACGCTGCCTCCGGGATGCGATCGGCTACGCCCGTGACGGCCATGAGCCGACCGCGCGCGTCGCGCGCTGGATCGCCGAGACTGCTTCCGAGCTTGCGCGCGATCCCGCGTCCGCTGCACTGTTTCTTTCGCAGAAAGGGAAACTGAGGAATCCGCGCCTTGCCGACACGCTGGAATCAGTCGCCGCGCAAGGCCGCGCGGGGTTCTACGAAGGCGAGGTCGCGAAGGAGCTCGCCAGCCTCGGCGGGTTCTTTACGGCCGAGGACCTGGCCGCCCAGCAGGCGCATTGGGGCGAGCCGATCCGCGGCAGCTATCGCGGCGTGACGATCTGCGAGACGCCGGCGCCGACGCAGGGCTTCACCGTGCTCGAAATGCTCAATCTCCTCGAGCCGCTCGAGCTCGGCAAGCTCGACTTCCTCGGGCCCGATCACGTGCATCTGCTCGTGCAGGCAAAGCAGATCGCCTATAACGACCGCGACCGCTGGCTCGGCGACCCGCGCTTCACCCGGGTTCCGATGGAGAAATTGCTGTCGAAATCGTATGCCGACGAGCGCCGGCGCCTGATCGATCCGGCGCACGCCCTCGCGTGGGACAAGGTGCCTTCCGAAGGCAGCCTCACCGGCGACACCGTCTACGTCGCCGCGGTCGACGCGGAGGGCAACGCGGCGTCGTTGATCTTCAGCCTCTACGGGGTATTCGGCTCGTGCGTCACTTCGGCGCAGACCGGCGTCGTGCTGCAGAACCGCGGCGCCTACTTCTCGCTCGACCCGAAGCACCCGAACCGGCTCGAGCCGGGCAAGGTGCCGCTGCACACGCTCATCGCTTCACTCGCGTTCAAGGAGGACAGGCTCTGGGCGGCTCTCGGCTGCATGGGGGCCGACGGCCAGCCGCAGATCCACGTGCAGGCCTACGTCGCGATGATCGACTTCGGCCTCGATATCAAGCAGGCGCTCGACATGCCGCGCTGGCTCTCGGGGCGCTTCGCGCTCGGCGAGCCGCGCGACACGCTGCACATCGAGGCCCGCTATCCGCGCGCCACGATCGACGAGCTTGCGCGCCGCGGCCACCTCCTGGATCGCTGGGGTGATTACAACGAGCTCGCCGGCCACGCCAACGGCATCACGATCGATCCGCGGAGCGGCGCGCTCGCGGGCGGCGCCGACCCGCGCAGCGACGGCGCGGCCTCGGGTTACTAGTAGCTGCCGTGCTGCTTAGCGCGCTGCCTGCGGCTTCTGCTCGTAGGCGGCGATTGCCTTCTTGAGATCGGCGTGCTGGCTGCAGCCGAAGAAGCACAGCTTGTCGAGCTGCGCGAGGTGCTCTTTCGCCTTGGCGACGTTGCCGACCATGAGATACGCCTCGCCGAGGTACTCGTGCGCATTCTTGTGCTTCGGATCGATGCGCAGCGCCTCGTTGTAGTGCTTGAACACCGCGCTCATGTCAGGATTCGGGCCCTTGCGGATCGAGTAGGCGAGCAGGTTGTGATAGTCGGCGTTGTCCGGGTTTTTCTGCAACCCTTCCTCGAGGGCAGCGGCGGCGGCTTTCCAGTCCTGCTTCTCGCTCGCCAGCGTGTAGCGCTCGATCACGGCGTCCTTGGGTGCGTCCGGCTTGGGCGCCGGCGGATCGCCCGCGGCCGAGGCGAGCCCCGAGGCGAGCGAAAGCGATAAGATGGCCAGAGCGAATTTCAATTTCATGACAGTGATCTCCCGTTCCAGGCTTGGCAGTTTACTCCTTGCCTGTGCGCTAACAGCGGCAGTAGTCCCTGCATTCCCGGAGCCGCCGAAATCCCGCGGCGAGGCGCTGAAGGCGCTCGCCAGCCCGGAAACGACGACGCGCGCCGAAGCGGTGGTCTGGATCGCCAACCGCGGCGCGATGAGCGACGCGCCGCTCCTGCACGAGCGCCTGCGCGACGAAAGCGGCCTCGTGCGCAGCTATGCCGAGCAGGGCCTGTGGCTGCTCTGGAGCCGCTCGGGCGAAAGCGCCATCGACGTGCTGATGGCGCGCGGCATCGAGGAGATGCAGGCGGAGCGCTTCGCCGAGGCGATCAAGACCTTTTCCGAAGTGATCCGGAGAAAACCCGACTTCGCGGAAGGCTGGAACAAGCGCGCCACGGTCTATTTCCTCGCCAGCCAGTTCGAGCGCTCGCTCGCCGACTGTGACGAAGTTCTCAAGCGCAACCCGGGCCACTTCGGCGCCCTCTCCGGCGCCGGCCAGATCCATTTCGCGCTGCAGAACTACGAGCTCGCCCTGGTCTGGTTCCGCCGCGCGCTCGAGGTGAACCCCAACATGATCGGCGTCGAGGTCAACATCCACCGCACGCGAGAATTGCTGCAGGCGAAACGGCGCAACACCACCTGACTAGAAGTTGACCGTGAACGTCAGCCGCCAGGCGCGGCGCTCGACCGGATGGAAGTGGATGTCGGCGACCGGTGCAGCCTCGCCGCGAAGCTGCGACGCGTAGTAGTAGCTGATGTCGTCCTGCTTGCTGTTGAAGAGATTCAGGACCTCGAAGTTCACGGCCATGCGTTTCTCGAAGCCGTATCCAACCTTGGCGTTGACGAGCGAAGTCGAGCTCGAGCGCACGCTGTTGTCCTCGATCAGCGGCCGCGGTCCGAAATAGCGCCAGCGCAGGCTGCCGGACCAGCCGAGCTTGCCGCCCGCGGTCAAGCCCGCCGAGGCGACTCTGTCCGGCGCGCCGGGGATGTACGAACCGGCCGGATCGCTGTCGGCGAAGCGCGCCTGGGTCAGCGCAAAAGACACGTCGGCGGCGATGCCCTTCGGCGAGACATATTCGGCCAGCCATTCCAGGCCGCGGCGGCTGGACGGCCGGCTCGGCTCGGTGGTGCCGGCGTCGCCGACGAACAGCAGCTCCGAGCCCTGCTTCAGCTCCCAGAGCGCGAGCGAGCTGGTCACGCCCGGGATCGCCTGGCTGCGCATGCCGAGCTCGTAGCCGCGCGTGCGCACCAGCGGCGAGACGCGATCGACCGCCGCGCCGCTCGCCGGATCGATCGTGATCGTCGTGCCGCGCGCATCGTTGCTGTGGAATCCCTGGCCGTAGTTGATGAAGTATTCGGTCCGCTCCCAGGGGCCGAACGCGAAAGTGATCTTGGGCGAGACGATCGAATCGCTCGCCGTTCCGGAGTTCACCGGATTGTCGCTGTCGACGCGGAAGCGGTAAGCGTCGTAGCGCAGCCCGGCGATGCTCCTCAGCTTCGGCAGCCAGAAGAAGGTGTTCGACACGTAGGGCGCGAGGCTCTGGATCGTCACCTGGTCCTCGCGCGTCGTCGACAGGACCTCGCGCGCGGCCGTATGCCGCAGCGCCACCGGCGAAACCCGGTCGCGGCGCGCCTGCAGCCCGAGCGTCGTGACGCTGTCGTGGCCGGCGAGCGGAGCGAACCACGACTGGCTGACGGTGCCGCCGTAGTAGGTGCGGTGCTCGGCCTGCTGGAACTGGTCGCCGTTGACCGGATCGTCGAGGAAGTAGGTGAAATTCGAGAACAGGCTCAGCCGCGAGCGGACGATGTAGAAGCTCGCATTGCGGCTGACATCGTTCTGGCTGGCGCGCCACTGGCTCGAAAGGCTGTAGCGCGACGCGCTGCCGCCGTCGGTCGGATCGAGCGTGCCGTAGCGGCCGATCGCTCCGGAGTCGACCGCGCGCTGCGCGATCTGATCGGTGGCGAACCAGTCGGCGTTGTAGGCCATGGCGGTGACCCGGAAGCCGTTCGAGACCGTGCCCTGCGAGTAGCGCAGCACGCCGTTCAGGCGCCGGTAGTCGTTCGGCCGGTCCCACGAGCCGTCGTTGTGCAGGCTCTCGAACGCGTAGAGGACGCTGCCGTCGCCGACCTGCGGCGAGCCGGCGAGGAGCAGGCGCCGGTAGCCGAACGAGCCGCCGGTGAGGCTGGCGATCGAGGCCGGCAGGCGCTCGACGTAGTCGATGCGCGCCGAGCCGGCGGAGGCGAAGTCGCCGTCGGCAGCGGCATACGGCCCTTTCTGATACACGACGCGCGAGATCAGCTCGGGAATAAGGAAGTTGAGATCCAGGTAGCCTTGCCCGTGGGCGTGGCTGCCGAGGTTGATCGGCGTGTCGACCGCCGAGACCGCGAAGTCGGTGCCGTGGTCGAGGTTGTAGCCGCGCAGGAAATACTGGTTCGCCTTGCCCTCGCCGCTGTGCTGGGTGACGATCATCCCGGGCACCGCCTCCAGCACCTCGCCGTTGCGAAGCAGCGGCCGCTTCGAAATGCCTTCCTGCGTCACCACGCCCGCGCTCGCAGCATCCCATTCGCCGACGTTGTTGCTGTAACGACCGATGACCTCGACGACGTCCAGTTCCTTCGCCGCCTGCTGCGCATTCGCCGCGATCGGCGCGAGGGCGGCGAGCGCCACGAGAGTTATCCGGTGCATGGGGCGGCGGATTATGCCCATAATCCTGAATGGACAAACGTTCCTTCCTGAAGACGATTGGGGTCACCCTGGGTGCGGCAGTCCCCGGCGTGGCGGCGAGCAAAGCGGGCTACGACCCGGCGGCGAGAATGGCCGTCAAGGTGAGCGAGATCGAATACCGCCGCACTGCGCGCGGGCGGTCCTTGCTCGCGCGCGTCTACCAGCCGCAGGGCAAGGGACCGTTCCCGATGGTGCTCGACCTGCACGGCGGCGCCTGGAGCGGCAAGGATCGCTATGCCAACGAGCCGATGAGCCGCGCGGTGGCGGAGAGCGGCGTAGTGGTGGCGGCGATCGACATGACGCTCGCAGCCGAGGCGCCCTACCCCGCATCGGTGCAGGACGCGCACTACGCGGTGCGCTGGCTGAAATGGCAGGCGGCGAGGTTCAACGGCGACCCGGCGGCGGTCGGCCTGATCGGCAGCTCGACCGGCGGGCATATCGCCGAGCTGGTCGCGATGCGGCCCCGCGATGCGCGCTACGGCGCCATTGCGCTGCCGGAGGCGCCGTCGCTCGACGCGAGCGTCCTCTGGGTGGCGGCGCGCTCGCCGATCAGCGATCCCTGGGCGCGCTACCAGCAGGCGCAGAAGATGAAGCGCGAGAACCTGATCAAGTCGAGCCATGCCTGGTTCGTGCCGTGGGAGTCGATCCACGAGGCTAACCCGCAGGAGATGCTCGAGCGCAAGGAGGCCGTGACGCTGCGGCCGATGCTGATCATGCAGGGCGAGCTCGACGACAACGTGCTGCCGGCGGTGCAGGAGAAATTCGCCGCCACCTATCGCGCCGCCGGGGGCGACTGCCGCTACGAGCTCTATCCCGGCTGCGAGCACGAATGGACCGGCAGGCCCGGCCCGATGACCGATCGCGCCCACGAGATGGTGCGGCAGACCATCGCCCGAAATCTGGGCTAGAGGTAGCCCTTCGCCGCGACGTCGGCGTCGAGCGGCCGGCCGGTGAGGAAGCCCTGCACGAAGTCGCAGCCGCAGCGCACGAGGAAGTCGCGCTGCGGCGTGGTTTCCACGCCCTCCGCGACCACGCGCACGTTGAGCGCGTGCGCGAGCGCGACGATGGCGGAGACGATGGCGCACTGCTCGCGGTCGCCCGGCAGCTCGGCGACGAAGCTGCGGTCGATCTTCAGCTTGTCGACCGGGAAGCGTTTTAGGTACGCCAGGCTCGAGTAGCCGGTGCCGAAGTCGTCGATGGCGATCGAGACGCCGAGCTCCTTCAGCTTCTTCAGCGTCGCGAGGGTGGCGTCGGTCTCGCGCATCGCCAGCGACTCGGTGATCTCGAGCTCGAGCTGGCGCGGCGGCAGCCCGCTCTCCTTCAGCGCCGCGGCAACGATGCGCGGCAGGTTCGGGTCGTTGAACTGGCGCGGCGAGAGGTTGACCGCGACCTGCAGGCCGCGCTCGGCGCCGATGAAGGTCGCCCAGCGGCAGGCTTCGCGCAGCGCCCATTCGCCCATGCGCAGGATGAGCCCGGTCTCCTCGGCGAGCTGGATGAACTCGCCCGGCCCCACCAGGCCGCGCTCCGGATGCTGCCAGCGCAGCAGCGCCTCGTGGCCGGCGACGCGATCGGCGCCGTCGACGAACGGCTGGTAGTGCACGCGCAGCTCGCCCTTCGATAGCGCGCGGCGCAGGTCGCTTTCCAGCGCCAAACGGCGCGAAGCCGCCTGGTTCATCTGCTCGGTGAAGAACTGGTAGTTGGCGCGCCCCGCCTCCTTGGCGTGGTACATGGCGGCGTCGGCGTTGCGGATCAGGGTCTCGGCGTCGCGCCCGTCGTCGGGGAAGACGGCGATGCCGATCGACGGCGTCACCACCAGCTCGCGCTCCTCGACCATCAGCGGCAGCGAGAGCTGCTCGATCACTTTCTGCGCCACCTGCGCCACGTCGGAGGTGCGCTTGATCTGCGGCAGCACCAGGACGAACTCGTCGCCGCCGATGCGGCAGATGGTGTCGCCGGTGCGCAGCTGGTTCACCAGGCGCTGCGATACCTCCTTCAGCAGCACGTCGCCGACCGCGTGGCCGAGCGAGTCGTTGATGGTCTTGAAGCGGTCGAGGTCGACGAACATCACCGCCGTGTGCTCGCGGTTCCTCTGCGACATGGCGAGCGCCTGCGTCAGCCGGTCCTCGAGCAGGCGCCGGTTGGGCAGGCCGGTGAGCGCGTCGTGGTCGGCGAGGTGCTGCGCGCGCGCCTTCGCCTCCTCGAGCTCGATGGTGCGGTCGGCGACCATGCGCTCGAGGGATTCCAGCGCGCCCTTGACGCGCGCGTCGGCCTCGCGCTCGGCGGTGACGTCGTCGTAGCTCCAGATCCACTCCTGCTCGGCATCGCCCGTATCGATGCGCCGGCCGCGCACGCGGCAGGTGAAGGCCGAGCCGTCGCGCCGCTTGAAGCGCGCCTCGCCCTCGAACGATTCGCCGGGCTGCGCCTTGTCGCTTTGCTTGCCGGCGCGCTGCCACTCCTCCCTACTCGCGAACAGGATCGTGGTGCTCTGCCCGACCAGCTCGCCCGGGCCGGCGCCCATCATTTCCTCGAAGTAGCGATTGCAGCGCAGGATGACGCGGTTGCGCAGGAAGGCGATGCCGACCGTGGCGTTGTCGAGGATCAATTCCTGCTCGGCCAGCGCGCGCTGCACCCGCTCCTCGGCCTCGTGCTCCTGGGTGATGTCGTCGAGCAGCCAGACCGAGCCCTGCGACGGGTCGTCCGGCTGCACCGCGCGGCCGGAGAGCGAGCACCAGATGCGCGAGCCGTCCTTGCGCACGTGCTCTCGCTCGAGGTACTGGGTGTCGCCCGCCCAGACGGTCTCGTAGACCGCGTTGCCGCCGGCGGCGGCGAATTCGGCGTCGCTGCGGAACATGAAACGCGTGGTCTGGTTGAGCAGCTCGCCCGGCCCGTAGCCGAACATCTCCTCGAAGCGCTGGTTGCAGCGCACCACCTTGCGGTCCTTGATGAAGGCGATGCCGGCGAGCGTGTTCTGCAGGATCGCGTCCTGCTCGCGCACCACGCGCTCGAGGGCCTGGTCGGCGCGCTTGCGCTCGGAAATGTCGTCCACCAGCCAGACGTAGCCTTTGGCGGCCTGCCCGGCTTGGACCGCCCGGGCAGTGACGCGGCACCAGAAGCCCGAGCCATCCTGGCGCCGCAGCCATTGCTCGCGCGTGTGGATGCGCCCCTGGTCGAGCTCGGCGTAGACGCTCTGCCGCGCCTCGAACTCATCCTCGGTGAAGTAGGTCTCGCGCCAGGAGGCGCCGATCGCGCCGCCCGGCGGGAAGCCGAACAGCTCCTCGAAGCGGCGGTTGCAGCGCACGATCTTGCGCTCCAGGCCGAAGGCGATGCCGACCACGACGTTGTTGAGCAGCGCCTGCTGCTCGGCGAGCACGCGCTGCAGCTCCTCCTCGGCGAGCCGCTGCTCGGTGACGTCCTCGACGATCCACACCGAGCCCTTGAGCGGGTCGTGCGGGTCGACCGCCTTGCCGTCGGCGCGGGTCCAGAAGGTCGTGCCGTCCTTGCGGCGGCGCAGCTCGACGCGCCGCGCGGTCTGGCCGCGCGCGAGCAGCTCGTAGGCGGCCGGCGCCTTGTCGAAGTCGCCGGGGTCGCCGTAGAGCGAGGAGGTCGGCTTGCCGACCATCTCGCCCGGCCCGTAGCGGTACATCTCCTCGTAGCGCCGGTTGCAGCGCACGATCTTTCGGTCCTGGAGGAAGACGATGCCGATCGAAGCGCTGCCGAGAATCGCCTCCTGCTCGCGCGCGAGGCGCGCCATCTCGTCGGATTGGCGGCGGCGCTCGGTGACGTCGTCGACGATCCAGACCGTGCCGCCCTGCTGCGGATTCTTGTCGTCGATCGCCTTGGCGACGACGCGGCAGAGCAGCGTCGAGCCGTCGCGCCGCCTGAGCTCCCATTCGACGTCGAGCTGGCGCCCGGCGGCGAGCAGCGGCACCGCGATGCGGCCGAGCGCCGCGTAGCTGTCGTGGCTGGTGTAGAGCACGTCGCCCGCCTGGCCGACGAGCTCCTGCGCGCGCCAGCCGAACATCTCGGCGAATTTCGGGTTGCAGAGGAAGAAGCGCCGGTCGCGCGTGAAGGCGATGCCGATCGACGCATTGGCGAGCAGCGCCTCGTATTCGAGCTGGGTGTAGCGGGTACGGCCGGCATAGCTCGACCGCACCGCCTCGAGCGCCGACTCGATGCTGCGCAGCGGCGCGGGATCGTTCACGACGGCCGCGCCGCGAGGGCGCGGAAATCCTCCGCGTAGCGGCGCAGCTCGGTGACCGCCCGCGCGCGCTGCTCGCGCGTCGCCAGACGATCGATCTCGAGCAGCATGGTGCCGAACTCGTGCACGTTCGCGGCGCGCGCCGCGAGGTACGCAGGGTCGCGTCCCTTGTCCCAGTTGACGGCGCGCTCGGCGAGGCGCTTTCTCGCCTCGTGCGCGCGGATGATGGCGACCGTCTCGGCCTGCAGGCGCTTGTTGTCGCGCTCGCGCATCTCGTCGATGAGGGGCGCGCGCGCCGAGTACTGCTTCACCGCCTCGAGCTGCGCCTTCGACAGGGTCCCCAACCAGTCCTCCAGTCGCTCGACGATGCGCTTGCCGCGCTGCTCGCGCCGTTCCCGCTCGCTGCCGCGCAGGTGCTGGCGCGCGAACTTGCGGTTTTCCTCGGCCAGCCGCTGCTCGATGTGCCGCACCTGCTCCGGCGTCAGCCGGTCGAGCATCGGCGCCATCTGGTCCGCCGCCGCGCGCAGGCTCTCCCTTCCATGCGCGACGAAAACATCGTACCCCCAAACAAGGTCCTCGCGCGACAGGCCGCGTGACAAACGCCGCGCCGCGTCCTCGGCGTCGCGCGCATATTTCGGCAGCTCCTGCGCGCGATGCCAGCGCAGGAAGCGGGCAATGCGCTCGTCGAGCTCGTCCGCCTGCTCGCCCTGCACATCGAGGAACTGCAGCGCGCGCCAGCGGATGAAGGTGTCGACGTTGTCGTACACCATGCGCACGCCGCTGCAGCCGGCAAGCAGCGCCACGACAACGAGGGCGAGCACGGTCCTCACCAGAAGCTTTCGACGGTGATCTGCCCCGGCGCGCGCCGCCGGTGCTTGCGCAGGCCGCGCTGCGCCAGCGCCGCGCCCGCGTCCCTCAGCATGTCGGGATTGCCGCAGAGCAGCACCTGCGAGGTTTCCGCCGATAGCTGCGCGCGCGCCGCGGCTTCGAGCCGCCCGTCGAGCAACGCCGCCGGGATGCGGCCGGCGAGCGAGCCGGCGGCCGCCTCGCGGCTGACGAAGGTGACGTAGCGCAGCGCATCGCCTCTTTCTTTCTGCAGCCGGGCAATCATGTCGCGATAGACCAATTCTCTGGCATGGCGCACCGCGTGCACCAGAACCACTTCACGAAACCGCTGCCACGGCGCCTCGGTGCGCAAAATTGACAAAAACGGCGCGAGGCCCGTGCCGGTGGAAAGAAGCCACAAGGTTCTCGCATCCGGAACTTCCCGCAGCACCAGGAAGCCGGCGGGATTCGACGCCACGTAGAGCGCGTCGCCCGGGCGCAGCCGGGCGAGGCGCGGCGAAAGCGGGCCCTGGGGAACGACCACGCCGAAGAACTCGAGCGTCGGATCCTCGGGCGGGTTGACGAAGGAGAAGGCGCGTGCCACGCGCTCGCCCTCGATGTCCAGAGCGATGCGCACGAACTGTCCTGCCTGATAGGCGAGCTTCGGCGCCTCGACGCGCAGCGAAAAGAGCGTCTCGCTCCAGACACGGTTCTCGATGATCCTGCCGGTCAACCAGCTCGTCATTGCACCCGGTACGGCTCGAGCTGCAGGTCGCGCATTTCGCCGCCCAGCATGACGATGGCGCCGTGGCGGCGATTGTTGCCGGTGTCGGAAAACTCGAAGGTGTAGGTGCGGGCGATCTTCAGCTGGCCGTCGTCGTCGCGCGCCAGGCGCAGCTTGGCGAAGGCGACCGTATCGTCGAGGAACTGCAGCTCATAGCGCTGGCACGCCGAGCGGCCGGCCTGCAGCGCGCGCTCGCGCGCGCGCAGGCTGTCCAGCCAGAGAAATATCCCTGCAGCAATGAGGAGAATCGCGGCCACTTCCCACATCGGCCGATTTTCTCATCCCGCCGCTCAGCGCGGCGCTGCGATGTGCATGCCGCCGTCGACGTAGATGATCTCGCCAGTCACGCTGCGCGCGCCCTCGATCAGCCAGACGATCGCGTCGGCCACGTCCTGCGCCTGCGACACGGCTTTCAGCGGCGCGATCGCGCTGTAGCGCTTCTCCACCTCGGCGGCGCCGGCCGCGCCGCGCGCGGCCTCGTGCCACGGCGTGCGCGTGTGACCGGGCGCGACCACGTTGACGCGCACCTCCGGCGCGAGCGAGCGCGCCAGCGAGAAGCTCATCGTCTCGAGCGCCGCCTTGGAGGCGGCGTAGGCGACCGAGGAGCCGGTGCCGAGCACCGAGGCGACCGAAGAAACGTTGACGATCGCGCCTTGCCGGCTCTTCAGCGCCGCGGCGCAGGCGCGCACCATCTGGAACGGCCCGACCACGTTGAGACGGAAGATGCGCTCGAAGTCCTCGGCGCTCAACCCTTCGAGATCGGGATGCGGCACCATCTTGGTCGTGCCGGCGTTGTTGACCAGCGCGTCGATGCTTCCCCACTTGTCCAGCACCTGCTTCGCCACGCGCCGGCAGTCCGCGTCCTGCGCGACGTCGCCCTGGACGGTGAAGATTTCCGGATGCGCCTTGCCTCTCGCCATCGCCGCGACCTGCCAGCCGCGCCGGGCGAGCTCCTGCGCGGTTGCTTCGCCAATTCCCGAAGTGCCACCGGTGATGATCGCGACCTTCTTCATGAATCCTCCTGGATGAGATCCGCGGCCTTTTCCGCCACGGCGATGACCGCGGCGTTGATGTTGCCGGAGGGCACCGACGGCATGACCGACGCGTCGACCACCCGCAAGCCCTCCACGCCCTGGACGCGGCATTTCGCGTCGACCACGCGACCCATGCGGCAGGTCGAGGTCGGGTGGAACACCGTCTCGCCGTAGTCGCGGCAGTACGCCAGCCAGTCCGCGTCGGTTTTCACCTGGTCGCCGGGCTGGAACTCGGCTTCGGCATAGTCGGCGAGCGGTTTCGTGGTGCAGATGCGCCGCGCGAGCTTCAGGCCTTCCACCATCATCCGCCGGTCGTTCTCGGTAGCGAGATAGTTGTAGCGGATCGCCGGTGGCACGGCCGGGTCTGCGGACTTGATCGTCACCGAGCCGCGCGACTCGACCTGCAGCTGCGACACCGCGCAGGTGAAGCCCGAGTGCTTGTGCAGCACCCCGCCGCGCCGTGCGCTGGAAAAGTTGATGAAGTAGATCTGCGCATCCGGGCGCTTCAGCTCCGGCCGCGTGCGCACGAACGCCGCCGCATAGCCGGCCGCCACCGTCAGCGGCCCGTCCCTCCTCACCAGGTAGTTCAAGCCCATCATGGCCTGCCGCCACAGGCTTGCCATGTCGTCGTTGAGAGTGAGTTTCCTGCTACAGCGCCAGAACGTGCGGGCGTAGAAGTGATCCTGCAGGTCCTCGCCGACGCCGGGCGACTCATGCACGAGCGGGATTCCGTGGCGCTCGAGCAGGACGCGCGGGCCGACGCCCGAGAGCTGCAGGAGCTGCGGCGAATTGAACGCGCCGGCGGAGAGGATGATTTCCTTCGCCCTGAAGACTTTCCCTTTGCACTCGACACCCACCGCCCGCTTGCCCTCGAACAAGATGCGAGTGGCGAGTGAATCCGTTTCGATTTTCAGGTTCGGCCGCTTCTCGGCCGGACGCAGATAGGCCGTTGCCGCACTGGAGCGCCGGCCCTTGAAGGTCGTCGCCCGGTAGTAGCCGGTGCCTTCCTGCTCTGGGCCGTTGAAGTCGTCGTTGCGCGGGATGCCGAGCGCCGCCGCCGAGTCGATGAACGCGTCGCACAACTCGTGCCGCGGCAG
>JAXDQC010000083.1:0-3427 GCA_034668045.1 Betaproteobacteria bacterium
CCGCGTGGCGCGCGACGGATGGAGAGCGATCTGTGCGCCGGAGGCCATCGCTAGCGGCCTGGCAGCGACTTGTCGCCGGTGATCATCGACTTGATGAGATTGACGCGCTGGGCATAGCTGGTGGCGATCGCAGCCACGATGTGCACGCAAGCGCACGCCGCCAGTGCGTACGCCAACGCTTCGTGCAGTTGCTGCAGCCATTCTTCGCCCCAGAATGCGTCCAAGCCCTGCATCCAGCCGGTCACGGCGACCAGCAGCACGAGCGCCCACAGGGTGAACGCCATCAGCGCCCCCGGCGGCGTGTGGCCGGGCGAGCGCGCGCCCGCTTGCCGGAGATAGCGCAGAGCTTTGCGCGCACTGGCAGCCATGACGGTGAGGCTGGCATAGCCGCGGTCGCCGCAACCCCAGGCGAGACGCACGACGACCAGCGCGGCCGTGAGGTATCCGAGGTAGCGGTGCCAGGGGTTTGCGCCAGCCTCATTGAACAGCTCGATCACGATCAACGTGGCAACGCCCCAGTGGATGGTGCGCACCAGCGGATCCCAGACCCTCACGTGCCCGGCTGCGAGCAAGTTATTTCCTGATCTCGGCCTTGATGATGCTCAGCGTCTTGGCGTCGAAATAGACCTCGGCTTTCTTGCCTTCCTTGTTGAAGCCGTAGATCTCGTAGCAATTCCCGTCGACCTTGAACTTGTCGATCTTGTAGCCCATCGATTCGATCTTGGCCTTGGCCTGCGCCTCGGGCATCCACTCCGCCTTGGGGTACTGCGGACAGTTCGCGGCCGCGAAGGCGGGGGCGCACGCGAGGAACAGTACGAAAGCGATTGCGTTCTTCATTTTTTTCCTCCTTTGAGGCTAGGCAGTGAGAATCAGCTTGTCGTTCTGGGTCAGGCGCAGCCGGTATTCGCGGCCGTTGTGCACGATGACGAGCTCGCGGCTCGGCCCCAGCAGGACCTCGCTCGCGACCTTCTGAGGTGCAGCCCGTTGCGCCTCGCCAACCCTCGGTTTCGTCAGTTCCATGCCTCATTTCAGTTGACACGAACGATAATTGTTCTCATTATTGTTGTCAACGAATAGACTCGAATTAGGTAACGATTTATCTGCCACTTAATGTAAGTGATCACTGACATTTACGGCTTGAGCCAACTGGGATCTGTCGGGTATCGATGGGAATGAATAGCATTCTGGAGAGAACAGCGTGTACATCTGCATCTGCAACGCAGTGACCGAAGGCCAAGTGCGCGAATGCGCCCGGGGCGGCACCTGCTCGCTCGAGGAACTGGCTAACGCGCTCGGCGTTGGCGCCGGCTGCGGCCGCTGCCGTGACTGCGCCGCGCAGGTTCTGGCCGAAGCGCGTAACGAAACCGCCGTGGCTGCCTGACAATTACGGCTTCCTCACCGGAGGCCGGCCAATGAAGGGCGACGCGAAGGTCATCCAGCACTTGAACAAAGTGCTGTTCAACGAGCTGACCGCGATCAACCAGTACTTCCTGCACGCCCGCATGTTCGGCAATTGGGGTCTGACGAAGCTCGAAGAGCACGAGAAAAAGGAATCGATCGACGAGATGAAGCACGCCGACCGCCTGATCGAGCGCATCCTCTTCCTCGAAGGGCTGCCCAACCTCCAGGATCTCGGCAAGCTGATGATCGGCGAAAGCGCCAAGGAAGCGCTGGAGGGCGATCTGAAGCTCGAGCAGGCGGCGCGCCCGGCGCTCCAGGAAGCGATCAGCTACTGCGAAAGCGTGCGCGACTACATCTCGCGCGAGCTCTTCGAGGAGATCCTCGACTCCGAGGAGGACCACATCGACTTCCTCGAGACCCAGCTCGAGCTGATGAACAAGGTCGGCCTGCAGAACTGGCTGCAGAGCTGGAACGGCGCCGCTTCCTAAAGCGCTAGACGACCCTGGTTTTGACCGGCTTGCCGGCGAAGTGCAGGCGCAGGTTCTCGATCTGGCAGTCGCCCATCGCCTTGCGGGTCTCGACGGTGGCGCTGCCGACGTGGGGGAATAGCACCGCGTTGTCCAGCGAGAAGAACTCCGGCGGCACGCGCGGCTCGTCAACGAAGACGTCCAGGCCCGCGCCGGCGATCTTCTTTTCCTGCAGATAGCGAAGCAGTACCGGCTCGTCGATCACGGAACCTCGGGCGATGTTGCAGACGTAGCCCTGCGGCCCGAGCGCGTCCAGTACCTTGGCATTCACCAGCTTGCTGGTCTCCGCGCCGCCGGGCGTCACCACCATCAGCACGTCGGAGTTCTTCGCCAGCGCGACCGGATCGGCGTCGTAAGGGTAGGGAACGTTCTTCTTGTTGCGGTTGTGATAGCGGATGGTCATGCCGCAGGCCATGGCGCGCTTGGCGATCGCCTCGCCGATGCGTCCGAGGCCGAGGATGCCGAGCGTCTTGCCGCCGAGCGAAACCGTGAGGGGGTAGGGGCCTTGCGACAGCCACTTGCCGGCGCGCAGGTGCATCTCCGACTGGGGAAACTTGCGCACCGTGTTCATCACCAGCGCGATCGCCGTGTCGGCGACGCACTCGTTGAGCACGTCGGGCGTGTTGGTGACAATGAGCTTGCGCGCCTTCGCGTCGTCGAGGTTGATGGCATCGACGCCGACGCCAAAGTTGGCGATCAGCTCGAGCTTCGGCAGCTTGTCCATCAGCGCGCCGTTGACCGGCATGTGGCCGAAGGTCGCCAGCGCGCGAACCTTCGGCGCGCAGTCGCGCAGGAACTTGTCCTTGTCGCTCGCCTCGAAAAGTCGGTGGGTGCTGAACTCGGCGTCGAGCGTCGCCTGGGTTCCCGCGTGGCCTTTGCCGGTGAGGATGATGTCGGGTTTCATGATTTGAACTTGGCGGCGAGCGCTTCCGCGCCGCGCGCGAGGATGCCGACGTCGGCGCCGACCGCGACGAACAGCGCGCCGCAGCCCAGCCAGTGCTTGGCGTCGGCTTCGTTGGGGGTAAGGATGCCCGGCGCCTTGCCCTGCTTGCGGATGCGTCGGATCGCCTCGTCGATGTGCGGCTTCACTTTCGGATTGGCGATCTCGCCGGTGTAGCCGAGCGAGGCGTGCAGGTCCGCCGGGCCGATGAACACGCCGTCGACGCCGTCGACCGCGCAGATCGCCTCGATGTTGTCGAGCGCCGCCTGGGTCTCGACCTGCACCAGCAGGCAGATTTCCTCATGCGCGCGCTTCGCATAGTCCTTGACGCGGCCGAAGCGCGTGGCGCGTGTCGTGCCGGCGACGCCGCGCACGCCGGCAGGCGGGTAGCGCGTGAACGAAACCGCGGCACGGGCCTCCTCGGCAGTCGACACGTACGGAACGAGCAGCGATTGCGCGCCGACGTCGAGCATGCGCTTGATCGTCACCATGTCGTTCCACGGCACCCGGACGATCGGGTGCGAGGGGTAGGGCGCCGCCGCCTGCAGCTGCGTCAGCA
>JAXDQC010000084.1:0-2638 GCA_034668045.1 Betaproteobacteria bacterium
CCGCGCATCGGGCGCATCCTGATCGCGCGCGGACGCGATGCCGCCGACGTGGCGATCAGCACGACCTTCGGCCCCAATCGCCTGGCGCGCTTCAAGGTCTGGACCGACGAGATCGTCGACTGAGAGAGGATTACTGCTGGCTTTGCGCCACCGAAGCCACGGCGACCATGGTTTCTTCTCCGCCGCCGACGCGCGTGCCGCGGATCGGACAGGCGTCGAGGTAGTCGGCGCCGATGGCAAGCTTGATGTGATCCTCGCCGGCAGGGCGGCTGTTGGCGATATCGAAGCTGCGCCAGCGGTCCACCACCCAGGCTTCCGCCCAGGCGTGGCTCGCCACGCCCGCACCCTTTGCATAGATGTAGCCCGAAACATAGCGGGCCGGCACGCCCAGGCGCCGGCAGCAGGCGATGAAGACGTGCGTGTGGTCCTGGCACACGCCCGAGCCCAGGGCGAAGGCTTCGGCCGCGCTGTTGCCGGCGTGGGTGCCGCCCGGGGTGAACGGCATCTTCTTCAGGATGGCGGCGGCGAGCTCGCCCATTCCGGTTCGCGACGCGGCACCGCGCCGGAAGCGTTCGGCGAAGGCGGCGAGCTCGGCTTCGGCACGCGTGAGCGCCGTAGGGCGGGTGAAGACGAGCGGTGAGAGCGGCACCGGGTCCGCGCCCTCGTCGTAGGCGATGCGCGTCTCTACCGTGCCGCACACGCGAACGCGGATCTCGGAGACCGGCTTGTCCAGGGTCAGGACGTGCAGCACGTTGCCGTAGCCGTCGGTCGTGCGCGTGGGCGTGCCCGGCGCCTCGATCTCCCAGGAAACGACGGTTTGCCGGGCGCTGTCGCGCGGCGTGACCCGCAGGTACTGCGTCGAGGCGCGCACCGGGGAGTCGTAGGCGTACTGCGTGGTATGGACGACCTCGAGCCTCATACGGCCCCCAGGTAAGCGCGCTGGATCCGGCTGCCGAGCTCGTCCATGTCCGTGAGGCAGTCGGTCAGGTACTCGTGCAGCCCGTTCTGGAAGATCTCCTCGATCTCGGCGTGCGTGACGCGGGCGTGCAGCTCGTAGGCGAGGCGCTTTGCCGACTGATCGCCCTGGCCGTTGATGCGGTCCATCGCCTCCTTGACCTGGTCGAAGCAGGCAGCGAGCGAGCGCGGCATGCGCCGCTCGAGGATCAGGAGCTGCGCCACGCGGATCGGCAGGATCTGGTCGCGGTAGAGCAAACGGTAGGTCTCGAAGGAGGACACCGAGCGCAGCAGCGCGGTCCAGTGATAGTAGTCGAGCGCGCCGCCGACATCGTCCACCGAGGGCAGGAGCACGTGGTACTTCACGTCCAGCAGCCGCGCGGTGTTGTCGGCGCGCTCGAGGAAAGTGCCCAGTCGCGAGAAATTGAACGCTTCGGCGCGCATGATCGTCCCGTAGGTTACGCCGCGGAAGAGGTGGCTGCGCTCCTTCACCCAGTCGAAAAACCGGTTCACGCCCGCGCCGGTGATGCGCTTCGGATCGAGCGCGCGCACCTCGAGCCAGGTGGCGTTCAGCGTCTCCCACATCTCCGAGGTGATCTGCCAGCGCACGGCGTGGGCGTTCTCGCGCGCCCGGTCCAGGCAGCAGACGATGGAGCTCGGGTTCTCACGGTCGAGCGCGAGGAAGTCGATCAGCGCCTCGACCGAAAGCGCCTCGTGGCGCTCGAAGAACGCGTCGGCCGAGCCGGTGATGATGAGTGGCGCGAGCAGATTTTGCCGCTGCAGGTCGCTTTCGCCGAAGAGCACCAGGTTCGAAGTCACGCCGAGGATCCGCGCCATGCTCTCGGCGCGCTCCATCTGGCGGCTCATCCAGTAGATCCGGCCGGCAACGCGCGCAAGCATTACTCGACCACCCAGGTATCTTTGGTGCCGCCGCCCTGCGAGGAATTGACCACCAGCGACCCCGCATCCAGCGCCACGCGGGTGAGGCCGCCGGGCACCATCTTCACTTCCCGGCCGGAGAGCACGAAAGGCCGCAGGTCGACATGGCGCTGCGCGATGCTTTGCCCGACGAACGTCGGGCAGGTGGAGAGCGAAAGCGTCGGCTGGGCGACGTAGTTGGCCGGATTCGCCTTGATGCGGGCGCGGAACGCCTCGAGCGCCTCGGGCGTCGCCGCCGGGCCGATCAGCATGCCGTAGCCGCCGGAGCCCTGCACCTCCTTCACCACCAGCTCGGCGAGGCGGTCCATCACCAGCTCGAGATCCTCGGCGCGCTTGCACTGCCAGGTCGGTACGTTCGGAAGGATCGGCTCCTCCGAAAGATAAAAGCGGATCATTTCGGGCACGTAGGGATACGTGGACTTGTCGTCCGCCACGCCGGTGCCGATCGCGTTCGAGATCACGACGTTGCCGAGCCGGTAGGCCGCCACGAGGCCCGGAATCCCCAGCGCCGAATCCGGCCGGAAGGCGAGCGGATCGAGGAACGCATCGTCGACGCGGCGGTAGATCACGTCGACGCGCTGCGGGCCGCTGGTGGTGCGCATGTGCAGGAAGCCGTCCTCGACGAACAGGTCCCGCCCTTCCACCAGCTCCACGCCCATCTGCTGCGCGAGGAAGGCGTGCTCGAAGTAGGCGCTGTTGTAGGGCCCCGGCGTCAGCACGACGACCGTCGGGCGGTCCCGCAGCG
>JAXDQC010000085.1:0-4274 GCA_034668045.1 Betaproteobacteria bacterium
CGCCTCGGCGTGGTGAGGGCTGCAGTCAAGTAACAAAAACCAGAAGAAGAAAAAAGGGAGAAAAGGGCGCTTCGGCGCCCTTTTCTATTCCTACGGCAGGCTCTTGAGGGCCGTGCGAACCGTGTCGAAGATGCGCTCGATCTGCGCCTTCTCGGCGATCAGCGGCGGCGAAAAGGCGAGGATGTCGCCCGTCCAGCGGATCAGCACGCCCGCCTCGAAGATCTTCAGGAACGCCTCGTAGGCACGCTTGCCGGCCGCGTTCGGTCGCGGCTCGAGCTCGACGGCGCCCATCAGGCCGCAGCTGCGGACGTCGATGACGTGGGGGGCGCCCTTCAGCGAATGCAGGCCGTCCTCGAAAGTCTTTTCCAGCGAGCCGGCGCGCGTGAGAAGACCTTCTTCCTCGTAGGTGTCGAGAGTACCGAGGCCGGCAGCGCAGGCGAGCGGGTGCCCGGAATACGTGTAGCCGTGGAACAGCTCGATGCCCTCGGGCGCGTCCATGAACGTGTCGTAGATGGAGTCCTTGGCGAACACCGCGCCCATGGGAACGGCGCCGTTGGTCATGCCCTTGGCGGTGGTGAAAAGGTCGGGCATCACGCCGAAGCGCTGGCTGGCGAACGGCTGGCCGAGCCGCCCGAAGCCGGTGATGACCTCGTCAAAGATGAGCAGGATGCCGTGCTTCGTGCAGATCTCGCGCAAGCGCTGCAGGTAGCCCTGCGGCGGCACCAGAACGCCCGCGGAGCCGGCGACCGGCTCGATGATCACGGCAGCGATGGTCGACGGGTCGTGCAGCGCGCAGACGCGCTCCAGGTCGTCGGCGAATTCGGCGCCGAACTGCGGTTGTCCTCTGGCAAAGGAATTTTTCTGAAGGTCGTGGGTATGGCGGATGTGGTCGACGCCGGCCACACCGGGACCGAACGCCTTGCGGTTGGCCGAAATGCCGCCGACCGCCATGCCGCCGAAATTGACGCCGTGGTAGCCGCGCTCGCGGCCGATGAGGCGGACACGCTGGCCCTCGCCGCGCGCACGGTGATAGGCGAGCGCGATCTTGAGCGCGGTGTCCGCGGACTCGGATCCGGAGTTGGTGAAGAACACGCGCGAGAAGCGCTCGGGCGCGATGCCGGCAAGACGCTCGGCGAACTCGAACGCGATCGGGTGCCCCATGTTGAAGGTCGGCGCGAAATCCATCTCCGCTGCCTGCTTCCTGATTGCTTCGACGATCTTCGGCCGGCAGTGGCCGGCGTTGACGCACCAGAGGCCGGCCTGGCCGTCGAGCAGCTGGCGGCCGTCGGCCGTCCAGTAATGCATGCCTTCGGCGCGGACGAGAAGCCGCGGCGCCGCCTTGAACTGGCGGTTCGCCGTATACGGCATCCAGAACGCCGACTTCCTGAGATCCGTCGTGAAATCGGCGCGCTTGTTCATGCGCCTAGCTTACGCCTAGGCCGTGTAGGCGACTACCTTCTGCCTCTGTTCACCGAGACCGGCGATCTTGAGCGTCATCACGTCGCCCGGCTTGAGGAACACCGGGTTCGGCTTGACGCCCAGGCCGACGCCCGGGGGCGTGCCGGTGCAGATGATGTCGCCGGGAAGCAACGTCATGTAGTGGCTGACGTGCGAGATGATCTTCGCGCAGTTGAAGACCATGGTGCGCGTGTTGCCCGACTGCATGCGCTTGCCGTTGACGTCGAGCGCCATATCGAGCTTCTGCGGGTCGGTGATCTCGTCGGTGGTGACGAGCCACGGCCCGATCGGCCCGGAAGTGTCGAAGCCCTTGCCCTTGTCCCATTGCGTGGTCGCCATCTGGAAGGCGCGCTCGGAGACGTCGTTGACGATGCAGTAGCCGGCGACGTGCTCGAGGGCGGAAGCCTCGTCGACATAGCGCGCCTGCGTGCCGATGACGATGCCGAGCTCGATCTCCCAATCGAGCTTGGTCGAATTCTTCGGCTGGACGATGTCGTCGTTCGGGCCGTTGATGCAGGTGGTGGCCTTCATGAACACGATCGGCTCGCTCGGGATCGGCAGTCCGGCTTCCTTGGCGTGGTCGGAGTAGTTGAGGCCGATGGCGACGAACTTGCCGATGCCGACGTACGGCACGCCGAGGCGCGGCGAGCCGTTCACCAGCGGCAGCGACTCGGGCTTGTGGCGCGACAGCATCTTCAGGCCGCGCGGCGAAATTTCGTTCGGGCCGATGCTGTCGACCACCTTGGAGAGATCGCGCAGCTTCCCGTCCGCGTCGATCAGTCCCGGCTTTTCATATCCCGGCTTGCCATAGCGGCACAACTTCATATCGTCATTCCCCCATCGATCGAAAAAGCGTTGCCGGTCGCGAACAGCGACTCGTCCGACGCCAGAAAAATCAAGATCCCCATGATGTCGTCGACCGTGCCAAGGCGGCCCATTGGCTGGCGAGCGACGAAATCCTTCCTCGCCTGCACCGGATCGGCGAAGGCATTGATGCGGCCTTGCAGCGAAGGCGTGTCGACGGTACCGGGGCAGATCGCGTTGCAGCGGATGCCCTTGGCGACGAAATCGGCGGCGATCGACTTGGTAAGGCCGATGACCGCCGCCTTGCTCGCGCCGTAGACGAAGCGGTTCGGCAGGCCCTTGAGCGACGAGGCCACCGAAGCCATGTTGATGATCGAGCCGCGGCCCTTCTCCAGCATCCCCGGAATGAAGGCCTTGGAGACGAGGAACATCGACTTCACGTTGACGGCGAAGGCCTGCTCCCAGTCCTTGGTCGTCGCCTCGAGGATCGCGCCGTGGTGGACGATGCCGGCGCAGTTGAACAGCACATCGATGTCGCCGACTTCCTTGCTGATCTTGGCGACCGCCGCTTCGTCGGTGACGTCGAGCGCGCGCGCCCGGATGCCATCCTTGCCGTCGAGCTCGCCGACGGTCTTCGCGTTCATGTCCGTCGCCCAGACCGTCGCGCCTTCGCGCGCGAAAGCGACGGCCGCGGCGCGGCCCATGCCCTGGCCAGCGGCGGTGATGAAAGCGGTTTTTCCTGCTAGGCGGCCTGCCATGGAAGGGCGCGATTATACTTCGCGTTCCCATGAATAAACTCGATTTCGCAGGTCGCAATGCGATCGTCACCGGCGGCATGCAGGGCATCGGCGCCGCCATCGCCAAGCGCCTCAAGGACTCCGGCGCCACGGTCACGGTCTGGGATCTCGACGGCTCGCCGAGGGTGGATGTTTCTGACCCTGCTTCTATTTCTTCTGCTTTGGAAAAGCTCGGAAAGATCGACATCCTGGTCAACAACGCCGGGGTCGCCGGGCAGAACGTGCCGACGGTCGACTACCCGATCGAGGAATGGGAGCGCGTGCTGCGCGTCAATCTCACCAGCCAGTTCCTCTGCTGCCGCGCGGTGGCGCCGAAGATGGTGAAGGCGAAATATGGCCGGATCGTCAACATCGCCTCCGTCGCGGGCAAGGAAGGCAACCCCAACGCGGTCGCCTATTCCGCCTCGAAGGCCGGCGTGATCTCGCTGACCAAATCGCTCGGCAAAGAGCTGGCGCAAGCCGGCGTGCTGGTCAATTGCGTCACGCCGGCGGCGGCGAAGACGGCGATCTTCGACCAGATGACCAAGACCCACATCGACTACATGCTCGCGAAGATCCCGATGGGGCGCTTCGTCGAGGTGGACGAGATCGCTGCGCTGGTCTGCTGGCTCGCCTCCGAGGATTGCTCCTTCTCGACCGGCGGCGTTTTCGACATCTCGGGCGGCCGTGCCACCTACTAAGAAGAAGCCGCAGCACAGAAGCGCCCAGTGGTTCGGGCGGCAGGACATCTACGGCTTCATCTATCGCAGCTGGACCAAGAACCGCGGCGTGCCCAACGACCAGTTCGACGGCCGGCCGGTGATCGGCATCTGCAACACCTGGTCGGAGCTCACGCCCTGCAACACGCATTTCCGCGTTCTCGCCGAGCATGTGCGAAACGGCGTGCTCGAGGCTGGCGGCTTCCCGCTGGAGTTCCCCGTCATGTCGCTCGGCGAGACGCTGCTGCGTCCGACCGCCATGCTCTACCGCAACCTCGCCAGCATGGATGTCGAGGAGTCGATCCGCGCCAATCCGTTGGACGGCGTCGTCCTGCTCGCGGGCTGCGACAAGACCACGCCGGCAACCCTCATGGGCGCGGCGAGCGTCGACCTGCCGACCATCGGCGTCTCCGGCGGACCCATGCTCTCGGGCTGGTACAAGGGGCAGCGCATCGGCTCCGGCACCAACACCTGGTCGCTCTCGGAAGAGCTGCGCGCGGGCAAGATCACGCAGGAC
>JAXDQC010000086.1:0-8854 GCA_034668045.1 Betaproteobacteria bacterium
TGGAAGTTTGAGAGGGGCTACTCCTAGTACGAGAGGACCGGAGTGGACGCATCCCTGGTGTACCGGTTGTCACGCCAGTGGCATCGCCGGGTAGCTATATGCGGAAGAGATAACCGCTGAAAGCATCTAAGCGGGAAACTTGCCTCGAGATGAGACTTCCCGGGGGCTTGACCCCCCTAAAGGGTCGTTCTAGACCAGGACGTTGATAGGCGGGATGTGCAAGGGCCGTGA
Organism: Betaproteobacteria bacterium; assembly: GCA_034668045.1. Lineage (GTDB taxonomy): Bacteria > Pseudomonadota > Gammaproteobacteria > Burkholderiales > SG8-39 > SCGC-AG-212-J23. The sequence continues at coordinate 232 of JAXDQC010000086.1, forward strand.
GGCCTTGAGCTAACCCGTACTAATTGCCCGTGCGGCTTGACCCTATAACCGTGAGCACTCTGCTCAAGGTTCGTAGTTCGTGAGATGAGCGCTTGGCGCGATCTCATACCCATCCTTCACTTCTTCAATCTTCTATCTGGCGGCCACAGCAGCCTGGAACCACGCCTTCCCATCCCGAACAGGACCGTGAAACGGGTTTGCGCCGATGATAGTGTGCATCTCGCACGCGAAAGTAGGTTACCGCCAGGCCATCTTCGGCAAGGAAAAGCCCGATCTCGAAAGAGGTCGGGCTTTTTCGTTTACGCCGGGCTCTGCGGCGCGAGGCGCACGAGCGCGATCGTTACGTTGTCCCGCGCCTTCTTCTCGAGCGCCGCGCGCAGCAGCGCCTCCGCCGAGGCCTGCAGGTCCTCGCCGATGAGCGCCGCCATCTCCGCCTCGGTGAGCGTCTCGTACAGGCCGTCGCAGCAGAGGAGGTAGGTGGCGCCGGGCACGCAGGGCTCGAACAGCAGGTGCGGCTCGATGTCGGTGAACGTCGAGCGGCCGCCGAAGCACTGCAGCAGCTTGGTGCTGCGCTCGACTCCAGATCCTGCCTTCCAGTCCGGCTGGAAGGAGTCGTCCACGCTCAACTGCATCAGCCCGCCGGGCACCAGCTTGTAGGCGCGGCTGTCGCCGACGTTGAAGATCACCAGCTTCGCCCCGTGCGCCGCCAGACCGACGGCGGTTGAGCCCATGCCCGCCAGCTCGGGATGCTCGCGCAGCTGCGCGAAGAGCTCGGCATTCACGGAACGCACCGTCGCGCCGATGCCGTCCAGCCCCGCGGCGACCAGGCGGCGCGCCAGACTGCGCGCGACCAGAAGGCTGGCTCGCTCGCCGTCGTTATGCCCGCCCATGCCGTCGGCGACGATGCAGGCGAACGGCTGGTCGAGGGCATGGTCGAAGCGGCGCGCGGACTCCAGGACTTCCTGGGACACCCAGAAACCGATGGCGATGCAGTCCTCGTTGCCGTCGCGAACCGTGCCGCGGTGCGTGATGCCAGCGGCCTCGAGGCGAAGCGTCATGGCGGGAGCGTACATCAGGCAAGGACGGGTCCGCCGGGGGAGACCTTCTCTTTCCAGTTTCCGGCGGGCGTAGAATAAAAACGCTGTCCTGCCTGAACCGAGGAGAAGAAACATGACGACCGCAAGGACGTTGCGTTGGGGAATCGGAGCGGCGGTAGCCGCGTTGCTCGTGGCGTGCGCCGCGCAGCTTGGTGAGTCCGGGAGCGACCCGGCGATCAGCATCGGCGATAGCGATCTAGGCGGCGTCGTCACCAGTGCCAACGGCCCGGAAGCCGGAGTCTGGGTGATCGCCGAGACGACCGGCCTGCCGACCAAGTACGCCAAGATGGTCGTCACCGACGACCGCGGCCGCTATGTCGTCCCCGGGCTGCCGAAGGCGACCTACGACGTCTGGGTGCGCGGCTACGGCCTGGTGGATTCGGCCAAGGTGCGCGCCGAGCCGGGCAAGCTCCTCAACCTCACCGCCGTGCCGGCGCCCGACGAGCGCGCCGCGGCGCAGTACTACCCCGCGATCTACTGGTATTCGATGCTCGAGATCCCGCCGGCGAGCGAGTTCGGCGGCCACACCCGCATCCCGAAGGAGCGCAACCAGGTCGACTGGCTGAAGCAGATGAAGAACATCGGCTGCATCGGCTGCCACCAGCTCGGCCAGGCGTCCACCCGCACGCTTCCGGTCGCCTTCAAGAACATCGCTTCCTCGGAGGAGGCGTGGATGCGCCGCATCCAGTCCGGCCAGTCGGGCGAGCAGATGACCAACCAGCTCGCCGGCAATTTCGGCGGCGCGCCCTACAAATATCTGGGTGAATGGACCGATCGCATCGCCAAGGGCGAGCTGCCGTTCGCGAAGCCGCAGCGGCCGCAGGGCGTCGAGCGCAATGTCGTCGTCACATCCTGGGAATGGAGCACCGAGAAGCACTACCTGCACGACCTGATTGCCTCTGATCGGCGCAATCCGACGGTCAACTCGTATGGGCCGGTCTATGGCTCACCCGAATATTCGACCGACAACATGCCGATCCTCGATCCACGCAGCGGCCAGGTGACGACCTTCAAGATGCCGGTGGCGGAGCCGAGCATGCCCGAAGCTCTCGGACCCGGGCACGCGGCCAGCGTGAGGCCGCTCGCGCCTTCGGCCTACTGGGGCGAGGAGAAGCTCTGGGACACGCGCGCCAACAACCACAACTCGATGTTCGACAAGGATGGTCGCGTCTGGATGGCGGCGACGGTCCGCGACCGGGAGAACCCCGCGTTCTGCAAGAAAGGCTCGGAGCATCCGTCGGCGAAGGTGTTCCCGCTGCAGCAATCGTCGCGGCAGGTGGCGATGCTCGATCCGAAGACGATGAAGTACACGTTCATCGATACCTGCTTCGGCACGCACCATCCGCAGTTCGGCTATGACGCCGACAACACGCTGTGGCTGAGCGGCACGGGTCCGGTAGCCGGCTGGGTGAACACCAAGGTATTCGAGCAGACCGGCGATGCCGCCAGGGCGCAAGGATGGTCGCCGTTCATTCTCGACACCAATGGCAACGGCAGGCGCGACGAATTCGTCGAGCCGAATCAGGCGATCGATCCGGCCAGGGACAAGCGCATCGTCCCGGGGTCCGGCCCGTACGCGGTGATGCCCAGCCCGGCAGACGGCTCGATCTGGTACACCGTCGGCGTGTTCGGCGGCCCGCCGGGGTTCCTGCGCTTCGATCCGAAAACGCAACTGTCCGAGGTCTACAACGTGCCGGCACCGGCGTTCGGTATCCGCGGCGGCGACATCGACAAGGACGGCGTGGCGTGGGGATCCGCCTCGAGCGGTCACCTGGTCAGCTTCGACCGGCGCAAGTGCAGGGGTCCGTTGAATGGCCCGAAGGCCACCGGCGATCATTGCCCCGAGGGCTGGGCGTTCTACCAATACACGGGCCCGGGGTTACGCGGCCTGGGCGAGTACAGCGCCGAGTCGAGCTATTACACCTGGGTCGACCAGCACAACACGCTCGGACTGGGCGAGAACGTGCCGATGTCCACCGCCAACCTGAACGATGGCTTCGTCGCGCTGAAGGACGGCAAGATGGTCCTGCTGCGCATCCCGTATCCGATGGGCTTCTATGCCAAGGGTTTCGACGGGCGCATCGACGATCCGAATGCCGGCTGGAAAGGGCGTGGGCTCTGGAGCACTAACGGTGACCGCACGCCGTGGCTAATGGAAACCGGCAAAGGCAGCAAGCCGCGCGCGGTGCACATCCAGCTGAGGCCCGATCCGCTCGCGCGGTGAATAGCACCACAGTCCTGCTCATCGTTCATGGGCTGCTCGCGGTCGCCCTGCTGGGAGCTCTCACCCACCAGGCACTGAGCGTGTGGGCGCCGGCGCGCAAGCCGGCCGTCTCGTTCGTCGGCCGTTTTCGCGCGGTGCCCGGCGCCGGATACGCGAATGCCGTGGTGGTGCTCTATCTGCTGGCCGCGCTGCTGGGTGCAATCATCTACCCCGAGTACCGGATCTCGGTGAGGACGGTGCTGCAGCAACTGGAGCTTCGCCCGGCGGAAGGTGCTTTCGAGGTCAAGGAGCACTTCGCGGCGATCGGCCTGGGCCTTCTGCCAGCGTACTGGTACTACTGGCGCTTGCCGCTCGCCCCGGAGCATGCACGCACGCGCGCCATGCTGACCTCGATCCTCGCCTTCATCGTCTGGTTCGGCTTCCTGGTCGGTCACGTGCTCAACAACATCCGCGGCTTCGGCGTATGACGGCGCCGTCGGTCATCGTCTTCGCCGTCGTCTACGCGATTGCGTACCTGATCTGCGTCGAGGGCAACTACGCGCTCTTCACCTATCACCCGGCGATCAACGAATTCGGCATGGGCGTGCAGAAGGCGAAAGATGGGCCGGCGATGTACTGGTACGGCTGGCTGGCCACCTCCGGCATCGTCGCCGGCATTGCCGGCGCGCTCGCGACGCTGCTGCCGCAAGGAGCGGCAAGACACCTGTGGCCGGCCTCGACATGGGTCGTCGCGCTGGCCGCGATGGCTGCCTTCTGCTGGCTGCTGAAAGGGTTTTTCCTGCGATGAGGTGGCTGGCCTTCCTCGCAGCGTTCATGCCGGGGGCGGCGCTCGCGGGAGCGGACGCGGCCGATGGCCACGACGACGAAGCGGGGCCGAATGCGGAGGAGGGGCCGGCCTACTTCGGCTTCGTCAAGGATTCAGGCGGCGTGCCGGTGCGCGACGCCAAGGTTTCCGCGAGCTACCGGAACAAGCTGACGCTCGTCACGCGCACCAACGCGACCGGCGCCTACAAGCTGCCCGGCTTCAAGAAGGACATCAGTCCCGACGAGGTGACGATCTCCTGCGCGAAGGAGGGCTACCGGCAGGTGCGCGTCTTCCGGCATCCGGCGCCGCGAGGCAGGCCGGTCAAGGCGGTCGAGACCGAGTGCCGGCTGCAGCGCGAAAAGTCCTAGCGACTCTCGCTCTCGCTGCGCTGGTTGCAGGCGGCGCGGGCGCGCAGGACAAGGTGCTGCGCTACGGCCAGGCGCTCTCGGCGCAGAAGAGCATCTACTCGCTGCCGGTGGCGCTCGCCGAGCGCGAAGGACTGTTCCGTCGCGAGGGAATCGATTTCCGCGTCGTGGTTCCGGTTCCCGGCGGCGCGGACCTGATGATCGACGCGCTCCATGACGACACCGTCGATCTCACGCACGTCGCGACGCCGTTCCTGGTGCGCGCCGCGCTCGCTGGGTCGGACGCCGTGGCGATCGCCGCCGAGTTCAACGATCCGATCTACTCGCTGGTCGCGCGGCCCGAGATCGCGCGCATCGCCGACCTGAAGGGCAGGGTGGTGGCGCTCGCGGATCCCGGCGGCAGCATCACCTACTCGATGCGAAAGCTGCTCGCCCTGCACGGTGTGCGCGAGGCCAACGTGCAGGTGAAAACCATCGACGGCACGCCGGCGCGGTTGAACTGCTTGCGACGCGGCGGCTGCGACGCAGTGCCGCTAGGGCAGCCGCAGGACCTGCTCGCGCAAAGCGAAGGCTACCGCCTGCTGGGCAGATCCAACGACGCTGTGCCGGCCTACCTCTACACCGTGACCGCCGCGCGACGTTCGTGGGCGACCGCGAATGCGGAGCTCGTGGTGCGCTACGTGCGCGCGCTCGCCGCCGCGTTCGCGACGATCCGCGATCCAGCGAAGCGTGGCGCTGTGGTGAGCGCAATCGTGGACATCACCAGCGTTCCGCCGTCCGTTGCCGAGCGCGTCCTGGATCTCTACGCGGAACCCGGGAGGAAAGCCTTGCCCCGCGAAGGCGAGATCGAAGTGAAGGCGCTCGCGCAGGTGATTGCCTTCATGGGCGAGTCCGGCCAACTCGCGAGTCCCTTGCCCGGCGCGGAGCGCTTTGTCGACCTGCGTTACTTGCGCGAGGTTGCTCGCCTCAAGGAGGAAGACATGAGAAAGTTGGCGAGATGAAGCTCGTACTGCTGACTCTGCTCGTCCTCGCGTCCTCTCCGGCGCCGGCCCTGGCTGGCGCCAACAGGGATAGCGGGCAGGACGAGGTGGGACCCGGCCCCAACGATGGGCCGGGCTATTCCGGCGTCGTCAGGGATGCCGGCGGGGCGCCGGTGAACGACGCGCGGGTCACCGCGACCTACCGCGACGGCTTGGCGATGGTCACGCGCAGCAACGCTGCGGGCGCCTACAACCTGCCCGGCTACAGGAAAGGCATCAACCCGGAGGAGGTGAAGATCGCCTGTGCGAAGCCGGGCTATCGGCAGACGCGTGTCACTCGCAAGCCGGCGCCGCGTGGCCAGCCGGTGAGGTCGGTGGAAACCGACTGCTGGCTGCAGCGCGACCGCTAGAGCGCCTGCATCAACTTTTGGGCGTACTCGGGCGCGGTCGGCTCGTGCATGAAATAGACGTGGATCTGCTGCCAGCCGGTGGAGGTGAGGCGCTTCGCCCACGCCGCGAGGTCCGCGTCGGAATAGTTTTCCAGGCGCAGCCGCACGTAGCCCCAAGGCGCGGTTTCCACGAGCGGCGGCGGGGCGTTGTCCTCGCGCTCGGACAGGCACAGCGCCGCGCCGGCGCCTTTGAGCGCGTCGTAGACGTCGTCGGCGAACCAGCTGTCGTTGCGGAATTCGAAGGCGGCGCGGTGGTCGGCGGGAAGGATGGCGAGGAACTCCTGCAGGCGCGGCAAATCCTTCTTCAGGAACGGCGGCAGCTGGAACAGCACCGGACCGCGTTTCGCGCCCAGCGCTTCCAGGTTGCGGTAGAGGAACGCGACCGAGTCCGCGGCGGAGTCGGCCTTCAGCCGCGACATGTGCGTGATGCGGCGCGATGCCTTGATTGCGAACTGGAACGATTCGGGCGTGCTCCTCGCCCAGTTCTCGAGCACCGAGGTTTTCGGCATCTGGTAGAAGGTGTTATTGATCTCCACCGTCGGCAGGCGGGCCGCGTAGAAGGCGAGCATCGCGTCCGGCTTGAGATCCGCGGGATAGAAGCTGCCCTTCCACTCTTTGAACGAGTAGCCGCTCGCGCCGGCGAGCAGTTTCTTAGAATGAGCCATGGCGAAAGGCAAGCTTAGCGAGTATTCCGCCAAGCGGACATTTACGGCGACACCCGAGCCGGGGCCGGTGCCGGTCGAGGGCCGCGCCGGGCCGCTGATGTTCGTCATCCAGCAGCATTCCGCCACGCGCCTGCACTACGACTTCCGCATCGAGTGCGATGGCGTGCTCATGTCCTGGGCGGTGCCGAAAGGGCCGTCGCTCGATCCCGCCGACAAGCGCCTGGCAGTGCGCACCGAAAACCATCCCTTCGGCTATGGCTCGTTCGAAGGCATCATCCCCGCCGGACAATACGGCGCGGGCGAAGTCATCGTCTGGGATTGCGGCCTCTATTCGCCCGACGAGGACCAGGAGACGTGGTTCCACGACCGCGAGCGCGCCGAGCAACTCGTTCACGAAGGGATGGAAGCGGGCAAGCTCAGCCTGCAGCTGCGGGGCGTGAAAACCAAGGGCTCGTTTGCCCTGGTGCGCACCAAGGACAGCAAGAACTGGCTCCTCATCAAGCACAAGGATCGCTTCGTGAAAAAGGGCGACCTGACCGAGCAGGATCGCTCGGTGCTCTCCGGGGCCACGGTGGAGGAAATGACTTCGGTGCCGGCCTACGACTTCCCCGCCGAGCGGCTGGTGCCGGGCGGCGAGAAACGGCCGCTGCCCGACAAGCTCCTGCCGATGCACGCTGAAATCGGCGATGCGGTGTTCAACGACGCCAACTGGATGTGGGAGCCGAAGCTCGACGGCTACCGGGCGCTCGCTTTCATCGACGGCGACGGCGTGAAGCTGCGCTCGCGGCGCGGGCTCGAGCTGGGAGAGGACTTCCCCAAGCTCCTCGCCGAGCTTGGCCGGCAGGCGGGGGAGGAGGGCATGGTGCTCGACGGCGAGATCGTCGCTTTCGATGCCAGCGGCAAGCCTTCGTTCGGCGCGATGCAGAACCGCGGCGCCGGCGCCGAGCGGGCCGTCTTCTATGCGTTCGACCTGCTCCATTTCGCTGGCGTCGATCTGCGCAAGGCCACCTACGCCGACCGGCGGCGCTACCTCGCGCAGTGCTTGCTGCCTTCGCCACTGGTACAGCTCGTGCATGCGGAGGAGGATGGCGTTGCCCTGCACAAGGCGGCGATGGCGAACGGATTCGAGGGCGTGATCGGCAAGCGGAAAAACAGCACGTACGAGGCGGGCAAGCGTTCGAGCGCGTGGCTCAAAGTGAAGGCAAGCAACACGGCCGACTTCGTCGTCGGGGGGTATACGAAGGGCAAAGGGGCGCGGGCGCCGCTCGGCGCGCTCCTGCTGGGTCATTGGCAGGGCAAGAAACTGCGCTTCGCCTCGCACGTCGGCTCGGGGTTCGACGACAAGACGCTGGCGCGGGCGAAAAAGCTGCTCGAGCCGCTGCAGCGCAAGACCAGCCCGTTCGCCGACAAGCCGGAGTTGAACGCGCCGACCACCTGGGTGGAGCCCAAGCTGGTGGCCGAGGTGAAGTTCCAGGGCTGGACCGACGATCATCATCTACGGGCGCCGGTGTTCCTGAGGCTGCGGGACGACGTCGATCCGCGCGATGTGCGGCGAACTGCGCGCGCCGAGCCGAAGAAAGGCGACGAGCTTCTCGAGCAGCTGGAGAACGCCAAAACGGCATTCACCCTCGCCGTCGGAAAGCATCAAATCAAGCTCACGCACCTCGACCGCGTCTACTGGCCCGCGGATCCGGCCCTGAAGCAGCCCGCGCTCACCAAACGCGACCTGCTGCGCTATCTGGCGCAGGTCTCGCCGTTCATGCTGCCACACCTCGCCGACCGGCCATTGACGATGATCCGCATGCCCGACGGCATCACCGGGCAGCGCTTTTTCCAGAAGCACTGGAAGCAGGAGCAGCCGGCGTTCGTCGAGACGATCACCGTGTACTCGGGGTCGAAGGAGGAGAGCCACGACTACATCCTCTGCAACAACCTGCCGACGCTCCTCTGGCTGGCGCAGTCGGGAACCCTGGAGTTCCACGTCTGGCATTCGCGCGCGAATCCCGACGACGACGCGAGGGGCAAGGGCACCGACTAC
>JAXDQC010000087.1:0-14987 GCA_034668045.1 Betaproteobacteria bacterium
TCTCCCGCCTCGGAAATCCGCTCGCGACTTCGGGCTGGTCCGTGTTTCTGGACCGCTTCAGCGGCCTGTGGATCCTCTGCGCCATGTCGGCGGTGGCCGCGGTCTGGACGGGTTTCTGGGGCTACGCTGCGATTCTTGCTGCGGCATTCGTCATTCCGCTTCTGCCCGTACCGCTACCACTCAACCTGCGGAACGCGCGGCCGATCCTCCTCGGCTCGGCGTGGTACTCATGCGTGGTGCAGCTCCTCGCGGCCGGAACGCTGTGGGTCTGCGCGCAGTCGATCGGCCTGAGCGTTTCATACGCGCTCATGCTGGCGGCCGCGGCGCCGATCTTCATCATGGCGGCGCTGCCGATCGGCGTCGCCGGCTTCGGCGCGCGGGAAGCCGCCGCGGTTGCCGTCCTGGGCTTCGCCGGCGTGCCGGCCGAGCAGGCGTTCGTCGTCGGTCTGCTCTACGGCCTTGCGGCGGTGGTGCAGGGCATCCTCGCCGCACCGCTGTTCCTCGCCAAGGCCTAGCTATAATTCCTCGATGAAAGTCCTGGTCGCGATCAAGCGGGTCGTCGATTTCAACGTCAAAGTGCGGGTGAAGGGCGACGGCAGCGGCGTCGAGACCGCGAACGTCAAGATGTCGATGAATCCCTTCGACGAGATTGCCGTCGAAGAAGCGGTGCGGCTGAAGGAGAAGGGCGCCGCCACCGAGATCATCGCCGTTTCCTGCGGCGTGCAGGCCTGCCAGGAGACGCTGCGCACTGCGCTGGCGATCGGCGCCGACCGGGCGATCCTGGTGGAGACCGACGCGGAGCTGCAGCCGCTCGCGGTCGCGAAACTTCTCAAGAAACTGGTAGAGAAAGAAAGCCCGAAGCTGGTCATCCTCGGCAAGCAGGCAATCGATGACGACTCGAACCAGACCGGCCAGATGCTTGCAGCCCTTCTCGGCTGGCCTCAGGCGACATTCGCTTCGAAACTCGTCCTTGAAAACGACAAGGCCTCTGTCACGCGTGAGGTGGACGGTGGCCTGGAAACCATCTCGATCAAGCTGCCGGCGATCGTCACGACCGACCTGCGCCTGAACGAGCCGCGCTACGTCACGCTGCCGAACATCATGAAGGCGAAGAAGAAGACGCTCGAGAATCTCAAGCCCGACGCCCTCGGGGTGGATGTTTCTCCCAGGTTGAGCACCTTGAAGGTCGTCGAGCCCTCCAAGCGTAAGGCCGGGACAAAGGTCGCCGACGCGAAGGCGCTGGTCGACAAGCTGCGCAACGACGCGAAGGTCATCTGATGGCCGTCCTGGTTCTCGCCGAGCACGACAACAAGACGATCAAGAAGGCAACCCTCAACGCCGTCACCGCGGCGCAGAAGCTGGGTGAGGTGCACATCCTCGTCGCCGGGCACCAGGCCGGGGATGCGGCCAAAGCCGCGGCGCAGATCGCCGGCGTGAAGAAGGTGCTCCTGGCCGATGCTCCCCACCTTGGCGACTTCCTGGCTGAGAACGTTTCTTCAGTTCTTGTTTCGCTGGCAAAAACCTACAGCCATGTTCTTGCCCCGTCGACCTCGAACGGCAAGAACATCATGCCCAGGGTCGCGGCCCTTCTCGACGTGCAGCAGATCTCCGACATCATCGCGGTCGAATCGGCGGACACCTTCGTGCGGCCGATCTACGCCGGCAACGCGCTCGCCACGGTGAAGTCGAAGGATGCGATCAAGGTGATCACCGTGCGCACCACGGCCTTCGATGCGGCCGCCGCTACGGGTGGGAATGGTCAGGTTGAATCGATTTCCCCTGGCAGCGATTCAGGGCTATCCGCGTTCGTTTCCCGCGAAGTTTCCAAATCGGAAAGGCCTGAGCTCACGGCGGCGAAGATCATCGTCTCCGGCGGGCGGGGCATGGCCAACGGCGAGAACTTCAAGAAGGTGCTCGAGCCGCTCGCCGACAAGCTCGGCGCGGCCATGGGCGCTTCGCGCGCCGCGGTCGACGCGGGCTTCGTGCCGAACGACTGGCAGGTGGGACAGACCGGCAAGATCGTCGCCCCCGACCTCTACGTCGCGGTCGGCATCTCGGGGGCGATCCAGCACCTGGCGGGGATGAAGGACAGCCGGGTCATCGTCGCCATCAACAAGGACGAGGAGGCGCCGATCTTCCAGGTCGCGGACTACGGCATCGTCGGCGACCTGTTCCAGATCGTGCCGCAGCTCGTGGAGGAGCTAAAGAAATGAGCTACGTAGCCCCCCTGAAGGACATGCGGTTCGTGCTCAATGAACTGGCGGGTCTGGGGGCGGTGGCGAAGCTCCCGGGCTACGAGGATGCGACGCCGGACACGGTCGATGCGATCCTCGAGGAAGCCTCGAAGTTCGCGTCAGAAGTGCTTGATCCAATTAACTATTCAGGAGACCAGGAAGGCTCAAAATGGGCTGACGGCGAGGTCCGCACGCCGAAGGGTTTCCGGGATGCCTACAAGCAGTTCTGCGCCGGGGGCTGGAACGCCCTGCCGTTCCAGGCCGAGTGGGGCGGCCAAGGCCTGCCGAAGCTCGTTTCCACCCCCGTCCAGGAGATGTGGAAGAGCTCGAACATGAGTTTCTCCCTCTGCCCGCTCCTCACCCAGGGGGCGATCGAGGCCCTGCTCCTCAAGGGGTCCGACGCCCTGAAAAATGCCTACCTGCCGCGCATGGTCGAGGGCAAGTGGACCGGCACCATGAACTTGACCGAGCCCCAGGCTGGAAGTGATTTGAGTTTAGTCAGAACAAAAGCAGAACGATCTGGAGACCACTACCTGATCTCCGGTCAGAAAATCTTCATCACTTACGGCGAGCACGACATGGCGGAGAACATCGTCCATCTCGTGCTGGCGCGCACGCCCGACGCGCCGGAAGGCGTGAAGGGGATTTCCCTGTTCGTGGTGCCCAAGTTCCTGGCCGACGGCAAGCGTAACGGCGCGCGCTGCGCGTCGATCGAGCACAAGCTCGGCATCCACGCCAGCCCGACCGCGGTGATGGTCTACGAAAAGGCGGTCGGCTACGTCGTCGGCGAGGAGAACCGCGGCCTCGAGTACATGTTCATCATGATGAACGCGGCGCGCTTCGCCGTCGGCCTCGAGGGCGTAGCGATCGCCGAGCGCGCCTTCCAGCGCGCGCTCGCCTTCGCGAAGGAGCGCATGCAGGGGCGCGACCTCGTGGAAGGCAAGACCGTGCCGATCATCCGCCACCCCGATGTGCGGCGCATGCTGATGCTGATGAAGTCGCAGACCGAGGCGATGAGGGCGCTCGCCTACGTCACGGCGGCGTCCCTGGACTTCGCCCACAAATCGAAAGACGCAAAGCACCAGGCCTTCGCCGATCTCATGATCCCGGTGGTGAAGGGCTGGTCGACCGAAACCGGCATCGACGTCGCCTCGCTCGGCGTGCAGGTGCACGGCGGCATGGGCTTCGTCGAGGAGACGGGCGCGGCGCAGTACCTGCGCGATGCGCGCATCACCACCATCTACGAGGGCACGACCGGCATCCAGGCCATGGATCTCGTCGGCCGCAAGATCGCCCGCGACGGTGGCCGGACGGCGAAAGCCTGGCTTGCCGAAGTACAAAAGGTTGCCGACAACAACCCTCAGCTCGCCGCCGGCGTGCAGGCGGTCTCCGACTGCATCGACTTCATCGTCGCCAGCAAGGACCCGCGCGCGACCTTCGCCGGCGCGGTGCCGTTCCTGAAGCTCATGGGAATCGTCGCGGGGGGATGGCAGATGGCCCGTGCGGCGGCGATCTGCCAGAAATCTTCTTCACCGGACAAGTCTTTCCTTGAAGCGAAAATCGCCACCGCCCGCTTCTATGCCGAGCACGTGCTTGTCCAGGCGCCCGGCCTTCGCGACACGGTGGTCAAGGGCGGCGCTGGCGTGATGGGCCTCTCCGACGAGCAGTTCCTCGCCGCCTGAGCGCTCCGGGCTGCGTCTTCTGCAGGATCGTCGCGGGAGAGATTCCGTCGGTCCGGATTCATGAGGACGGCGACGTCATCGCCTTCCTCGACATCGCGCCGATGCGGCCCGGGCACACCGTGATCGTGCCGAGGAGCCACGTCGAGACCTTCGAGCAGCTTGCCGCGCCGCTCGCCAATCGCATCCTGGCCCTCGGCCAGCAGCTCGCGCAGCGCATGCGATCGCTCTACAAGGTCGAGCGCGTCGCGTTCTTCTTCACCGGCACCGACATCGCGCACGCGCATGCCCACGTCGTGCCGATCCACGAGAAGATGGACATCACGTCGCAGCGCTACCTGGTCGGCGCGCCGGCGTTGAAATGGAGCGCCGAGCATCTGCGCGTCGACGCCGAAACCCTGAACCGCGTGCGCGACGAGCTCGCGTTCCGCGCCAAATGACCAATCCGCCGGCCGGATTCAGCCCGCTCTTCCGCTCCAGCCCGGTCATCGACCTGATCGGCCCGGTGTATTCGAAGGGCGAGGGCGCCGACCTCGTGCTCGGACTGCGGGTGGAGCAGAAGCACTGCAACATGCGCGGCACGCTGCACGGCGGCATCCTCGCCACCCTCGCCGATGTCGCGCTCGGCTACGCCATCGCGTTTTCCTCCCAGCCGCCGACGGGACTGGTCACCGCCAACCTGACGCTCGACTTCGCCGGCACGGCGAAGATCGGCGACTGGCTGGAAGCCAGGGTGGACGTGCAGAAGAAGGGCAGCCGGCTCGCCTTCGCCAACTGCTACATCAGCGCCGGCGAGCAGCGAATCGTGCGCGCGAGCGCGGTGTTCGTCGTCACCGGCGAGCTCGCCGGGCGCTAGCCTTGCCGGACGCCGGCTTCCTCGCCCTCATCGGCGCCATTTTCTTTCTCGGCGGCTTCGTCAAGGGCGCCGTCGGCCTCGGCCTGCCGACCGTCGTCATGGGCCTGATGTCGATCACCATGGCGCCGGCGCAGGCGGCGGCGATCCTGGTCATCCCGGCGATCGCCACCAACATCTGGCAGATGTCCGGGCCGGCATTCTTCGCTCTCTGGCGGCGGCTCGCGACCATGATGCTCGGCGTTGCGGTCGGTACTTTCGCCACCGTCGGCCTGCTGACCGGCGCGGCGCAGTGGGCGACCGCGGCGCTCGGCGCGGTGCTCGCGCTCTACGGCGCGCTGGGATTCTTCCCGGCCCGCTTCAGCGTCAAGCCGGGCGTCGAGCGCTGGCTTTCGCCGACCGTCGGCGTGGTCAATGGCGCGGTGGCCGGCACGACCGGCGTATTCGTGGTTCCCGGCGTGCCCTACCTCGACTCGCTGCGGATGGAAAAGGAGACGCTGATCCAGGCGATCGGCATTCACGCCTTCACCTGCCCGCTGATCCTGGGCATCGCGCTGCTCAGCCGCGGGCAGATTCCGGCCGAGGCCGCGGGGACCGGCGCGACGGCTCTCCTGCCGGCGCTCGTGGGAATGTATGCCGGGCAGCGTCTGCGCTTGCGGCTCGATGCCGCCACTTTCCGTCGCTGGTTCTTCGCCGGGCTGATCGGCCTCGGCGGCTACATGGTGGTGCGGAGCCTGCTCTAAGCTCTCAGGCGCAGGAAGCGCTGCAGGCGGCTCATGAACGTCCGTTCCTGGGCGTCGCTTTCGCCGCTGCCCGCCGTGGCGTAGGCGGTGCGGGCGCGCTCGAGGTCGGTGCGCCGCTCGCCCATGACGCGCTTGACCTGCTCGGCGATTTCCGGCTGCGCGACGATCAGCTCCTGGAACGACGCGCGGTCGAGGCGGTAGCACTCGACGTCGGTCTTCGCCACCACCGTGGCGCTGCGCGCTTCGCCGGAGATGAGCGCCATCTCGCCGAAGATCTCTCCCGCGCCGACCTTGCCGATCACCTGCGGCGCGCCCGAGGGCGGCTCGTAGAGGACTTCGCCCTCGCCGTAAGCGACGATGTAGAGCCAGTGGGCGGTGTTGCCCTGCTTCGTGATCACGTCGCCGCGGGCGAAGGGAGCGTACTGGAGGCGCTCGGCGACTTCGGCGCGCTCGGCCTCGGGCAGGGCGGCGAAAAAGCTGATGCCGGAGAGGGCCTGCATGCGGCGCGAAAGCTCGCGCCGGCGCACCGTCGCGGCGTGCGCCTCGTCGCGCTGGATGGCGTGGATCGTGTGTTGCGGCTCGGCGACGCGGATGCCGGCCCGCTGCAGGGTGGCGTAGAGGTGCACGCGCACCATCGAGTCGGTGCCGTCGTCCTCGGCGATGTCGGTGAGGAAGTAGCGCAGCTGGTATTGAAGATTGCCCTGCTGGAATCCGAACAAGATGCAGCGCGCTGCCGGCGTGCGGGCGACGTTGGGGATCGCCAGCTCGCGCATCTCGTCCTCGACCGTGGAGATGACGCGCGCCGGCGGCACGCCGGGGTCGACCATGAAGGTGAGGATGCGGCGCCACTGCTGCGGCTGCCCCTCGCGGCGGCCGACGATCGCGACGCTCGCCTTCATCAGCAGGCTGTTCGGCACCACCAGCGTTTCCCAGTTGCGTGTCTCGATCAGCGTCGAGCGCCAGCGGATGTCGATCACCCGCCCGCCGGTGTGCTCGAGCTGCACCCAGTCGCCGACCTGCACCGAGTTGTCGAGCTGGATGGCGAGGCCGGAGAGCACGTTGCCCAGCGTGTCCTGCATGGCGAAGGCGACGACGGCAGTAAGGATCGCGGAGGTTGTCACCAGGCTCGAGACGTCGACGCCGGCGCCGCGCAGCTGCACAAAGCCGTAGATGACGTAGATGCCGACGATCGCCAGGTCCTCGACGATGCGCGGCAGCGGCCGCCGCATCGCCGGCAGCAGCAGGCGGAAGACGAAGAAGCCCGTGAGCCGGATCAGGGCGATCGCGGCGACTATGCGCGACACGGTCATCACGCTCGGCCAGCCGAAGAAGTCGGCCGCCGCCTCGCCGGCGATGCCGATCAGGAACAGCCACAGGGTGTTCAGGTACACCGAGCGCTCCTGCGGCCGCGTGCGCAGCAGCAGAACCGCGAGGATCAGCGCGACCGCGACGAGCCCGAGCGTGCTGGCTTCCATTTCAGAAGCGGATCTTGCCGGCGAGCATGTCCTTCCACATCATCCAGTCGCCCATGAAGCTGTAGAGCGGATAGGTGAACGTGGCCGGACGGTTTTTCTCGAAGAAGAAATGGCCGATCCAGGCGCAGGCATAGCCCGCGACCACGCCGGCGAGCAGCCACCAGAAGTTGAGGGTCGACAGGGAGTGCAGCAGCGCGGCGACGCCGAGCGTGGTGCCGATGAAGTGCAGGCGCCGGCAGGTGCGGTTGGAGTGCTCGGACAGGTAGTAGGGGTAGAAATCAGCGAACCTGGCGAAGGGCGAGATGACGATCTTGTCTCCCATGCCCGCCATTCTAGTCCTGTAGCCGAATCACGACGCCAGTTTCAGATTTTTTGCTAACAAATAGTGTGCACTCGGCGCTACGGCGCAGCACGACGTTGCGGGAACATTGTCCATCCCCAATGGCTATCGTGCTCGTCGCTGACGACAATCGCGCCAACCGCCAGGCGCTCGCCGCGCTGCTCGAGAGCGCCGGTCACGGCGTGATCCTCGCCGCCGACGGCCGCGACGCGCTGGAGAAGGCGCGCGCCGAGCGTCCGCAGCTCGTGATCTCGGATGTCCTCATGCCGCTGATGGACGGCTACGAGCTCGCCCGCCGGCTGAGGGACGATCCGGTAACGCACGGCACCGCGGTGCTCTTCTACACCGCCTACTTCGGCTCGGAGGAGGCGCGCGAGCTCGCGCAGGCGCACGGCGTGTCGCGCGTGCTGGAGAAGCCCTCGGACAACGACATCATCCTCGACGCGGTCCGCGAGCTGCTTTCGGCCGACGCCGACGCGACCTTGCCGGGCGAGAACCTCGACCGCGACCACTTGCGGATCATGGTGGACCAGCTGCTGGAGAAGACCGGGGCGCTCGAAGCGCAGCAGCGCCGCATCGAGCGCCTGAACCGCACCCTGGCAATGCTGAGCGCGGTCAACGCCCTCATCGTCCGCGTTACCGACCGCGAGGCGCTGCTCGAGGAGGCGTGCAGGGTCGCGGTGGAGAAGGGCGGCTTTCGCCTGGCCGCCGTCGGCTTGCTCGATCCCGCCAGCCAGGAGCTCCGGCCGGCGGCCGCCGCGGGCGAAGGCAGCGCCGCGCGCGAGCTCGGCCGCCTGAAGGTCGGCACCCAGCCGCTGATCTGGAACGACGTCGAGAGCGGCTCGTTCGTCGCCCTGCCGCTGATCGTCGTCGGCGAGACGCAGGGCGTGCTGCTGCTCTACGCGCGCAGCCGCGATTTCTTCGACGACGAGGAGATGCGCCTGCTGCTCGAGCTGGCGGGGGACGTGGCCTTCGCCCTGCATCATCTCGAGCAGAAGGCGCGCATGGACTACCTCGCGGTCCACGATTCGCTCACCGATCTGCCCAACCGCAGCTTGTTCACCGACCGCCTCGGCCAGGCGCTCAGCGCCGCCCGGCGGGAAAAACGCTTCGCCGCGGCGGTCTTCCTCGACGTCGAGCGCTTCCGCATGGTGAACGAGACCTTCGGCCGCAAGGCGGGCGACGAGCTGCTGCAGCAGGTGGCGCAGCGCCTGGTGCGCGGGGCGCGCGACGAGGACACGGTGGCGCGCATCGGCGCCGACCATTTCGCCGTCGCGGTCGCGCCGTTCGACCAGCCCGGCGAGACCATGCACCGGGTGATCGAGCAGCTCGAGCAGGCCATGCTGCCGCCGTTCCCGATCGACGGCGTCGAGCTGCGGGTCAGCTTCAAGGCCGGCGTCGCGGTCTTTCCCACCGACGGCGCGACGCCGGAGATTCTGTGCGGCAACGCGGAAACCGCGCTCGCCCACGCCAAGGCCGGCGGCCAGCGCCACCTCTTCTACGCGCCCGAGATGAACGCCCGCGTCGCCGAGTCGCTGGCGATGGAAAACCGCCTGCGCCGGGCGCTCGAGGACGGTCATCTGGCGCTGCATTACCAGCCGAAGATCGACGTCATCACCGGTGCGCTGGCCGGCCTCGAGGCGCTGATCCGCTGGACCGACCCCGAGCTCGGCGCGGTGCCGCCGTCGAAGTTCGTCGGCGTGCTCGAGTCGACCGGCATGATCCTCGCCGCCGGGCGCTGGGCGTTGCGCCGGGCGGTCGAGGACATGCACCACTGGCGCGCCGCGGGGCTGGAGGTGCCGCGCATCTCGGTCAACGTCTCGGCGATCCAGCTGCGGCAGCGCGACTTCGTCGATTCGGTGCTGCAGGCGATCGGCACCGATGCGAGCGGCAAATCGCTGAGAAGCAGGGACGCGGCGCCGCTCATCGACCTTGAGATCACCGAGAGCGTGCTGGTCGAGGACATCGACGAGAGCACGCGCAAGCTGCAGGTTCTCCGGCGCGCCGGCGTCGGCGTCTCGGTCGACGACTTCGGCACCGGCTACTGCTCGCTCAGCTACCTCGCCCGGCTGCCGGTCGACACGCTGAAGATCGACCGCAGCTTCGTCGTGCGCATGCGCGACGCCGGCTACCCGCGCAACATCGTCGCCATGATCGTCTCGCTCGCGCACACCCTCGGGCTGAAGGTGATCGCCGAGGGCGTCGAGGACGACGACCAGCTGCGGCTCCTGCGCGAGCTCGGCTGCGACCAGATCCAGGGCTACCTCGTCGGCCGTCCGGTCCCGGCGGAACAGATGCACGCGCTGCTGCGCCGCGGCAAGGTGAGCTTCGCCAGCGCTGCCTGACGCACCCCGCCCGGCTCATATGCCGCGGCCCCGATTGGGGTTAATTTCGTCAGGGCATGCTGCAGCAAGCCCTTCTCAAGGTGAAACGCCACGGCGCGGCGAATACGGCCTACCTCGTGGCCGTCAAGTTGCTCGCCCAGATCGCGGATTTCAGGATCCTGCGCGGCGTGTTCGTCGCGCAACCGGATGCATCCTTCCTCGCCTGTCCCGCCCGCTACGAGGCCAGGCTCCTCAGCGAAGCCGAGCTGCGGCGGTTCGCGCGGGACCCGGCGAGCGAGCTGTCGGACGCATTCATCGATGAAGCCCTCGCGCGCGGTGACCAGTGCTACGCGATCCTCGATGGCGACCGGCTGGCGGCCTACGGCTGGTACGCGTTCGGCCCGACACCGATCGGCCTGCCCGGGCTGTTGCTGCATTACCGCACGGGCTGCGTCTATATGTATAAGGGTTTTACCCACAACGAGCATCGCGGCAAGCGCCTGCACGCGATCGGCATGACGCGCGCACTGCAGCACTATCTGTCGAAGGGCTACGAGGGCATCGTCTCTTACGTCGAATCGACCAACTTCGATTCGCTCAAGTCCTGCTTTCGCATGGGCTACTTCGTCTTCGGCAGCGTGTACATCGTCAACGCTTTCGGACGTACCTTCAGCCATTCCACGCCGGGCTGCCGCGAGTATGCATTTCGCGTCGAGCGCACGTCGGTGCAAAGCGCGACAGGGGTCGTTTTCGGCAAGTAGCAGGCGCTTCGCGGCGCAATTCTTGCAAGGAAAATCCTGACACCACGGATCGGAGTGAGCTCCGATGGAGCAGTATTCGCCGCCGCCGAGGACCAGGATTCTTCTCGCCGTCACGCCCGACATCTCCGATCGGATGCGGCGCATTCTCGTGCGCCACGAGCTGACGCCGGTGGACGACTCCGCCGGGGCGATGCGCGCCCTCGACGGCAACTTCGGCATGGTCATTGTCAGCGTGCACTTCGACGACTCGCAGATGTTCTCGCTCCTCGGGGATATCCGTGCGCATTCCGGCTATCGCAAGATTCCGATCCTGTGCGTGCTGGGCAGGCGGGGGCGCGCGCTGACGGAGATTGCGGTCGAAGGGCTGGACCACGCGGTGAAGGCCATGCGGGCCAACGGGTTCCTGGATCTCGAGCATTTCGACGACAACGAGAAGGGCAACGCCCGCATCTGCCGGATCGTCGACTACCTGATCCTCATCGACGGCGACTTGCAGCACATCGCTCGCACTACTGGAGAGATGCTCGTGCCGGCGGATCGCCGCCGCGCCTCGCACTGACTACATGTTCGGGTAGTTCGGCCCGCCGCCGCCCTCGGGCGCGACCCAGACGATGTTCTGCGTCGGATCCTTGATGTCGCAGGTCTTGCAGTGGACGCAGTTCTGCGCGTTGATCTGCAGGCGCGGCTTGCTGTCGAGGTCGACGAACTCGTAGACGCCGGCGGGGCAGTAGCGGCTCTCAGGGCCTGCGTATTTTTCCAGATTGATTCTCGTGGGAACCGAGGCGTCTTTCAGCGTCAGGTGCGGCGGCTGGTCCTCGCCGTGGTTGGTGTTCGAGAAGGAGAGGTCGGTCAGCCGGTCGAAGGTCAGGACGCCATCCGGCTTCGGGTACTGAATTTTTTCCGAAGAATCTTTCTCTCTCAGAGTCTCATGGTCGGCATGACCGTGCTGCAGGGTCCAAGGCGCCTTGCCGCGGAAGAGCACCTGGTCGATGCCGACCATGGCCGTGCCGAGATAGAGGCCCTTCGACATCCATGGCTTGAAGTTGCGCGCCTTGTGAAGCTCTTCGTACAGCCAGCTGGCGCGGAAGGCCTCGGGATATGCGCTGAGCTCGTCCGATGCACGACCGCCTTTCAGGGCGGCGACGGCCGCTTCGGCGGCGAGCATCCCTGACTTGATCGCGGCGTGGCTGCCTTTGATGCGCGAGGCGTTGAGAAAGCCCGCGTTGTCGCCGATGAGTGCGCCGCCGGGGAAGACCAGCTTGGGCAGCGACTGCAGGCCGCCTGCCGAGATGGCCCGGGCGCCGTAGGCAACTCGCTTGCCATTCAACAAAACATCCTTGATTGCCGGATGCGTCTTGAAGCGCTGGAATTCCTCGTAAGGGGAGAGGTAGGGATTCGAGTAGCCCAGGCCGACGACGAAACCGACCGCGACTTGGTTGTTTTCCTGGTGATAGAGGAACGAGCCGCCATAGGTCGCGTTATCGAGCGGCCATCCGGCGGTGTGCATGACGAGGCCGGCCTGGTGCTTCTCCGGCTTCACGTCCCACAGCTCCTTCAGCCCGATGCCGTAGACCTGGGGCGTTTTTCTGAGCTTGAATCTCTCTTCCAGCTGCCGCCCGAGCTGGCCGCGGCAGCCTTCGGCGAAGAAGGTGTACTTGCCGTGCAGCTCCATGCCCGCCTGGTAGGCGGCGGTCTTCTCGCCGCTCTTGCCGATCCCCATGTCGCCGGTGGCGACTCCCTTTACCGTTTCTTTTTCAAGAAGAAGCTCGGTTGCGGCAAAGCCGGGGAAGATCTCCACGCCCGCCGCTTCGGCCTGCTGCCCGAGCCAGCGCGTGACGTTCGCCAGGCTGACCACGTAGTTGCCGTGGTTCGTAAAACAATTCGGGAGCAGCCAGGCGGGCGTCCGGAGGGCCGCCGTTTCGGTGAGGAAGAGAAAACGATCTTCGGAAACCGCAACGTTGAGGGGCGCGCCCTTGGCCTTCCAATCGGGAATCAGCTCGTTCAGAGCGCGAGGATCCATGACCGCACCGGAGAGGATGTGCGCGCCGACCTCGGAGCCTTTCTCCAGCACGCAGACCGAGAGGTCGGCGGAGAGCTGCTTGACGCGAATCGCGGCGGCGAGCCCGGCGGGCCCGGCGCCGACCACGACCACGTCGTACTGCATCGATTCGCGCGGCATCGCACAATTATAATTTGCCGCTTCCATGGCCGAGAGAAGACTGGTTCACGTCGAGTGGATCCCTGTGCGGTGGGGCGACATGGACGCCATGGGCCACGTCAACAACACGGTCTACTTCCGCTACACGGAGCAGACCCGGATCAGCTGGTTCGAGGCGCTGCTGCCGCGCGGCGAGGCCTGGGGCAGCACGGGGATCGTCATCGCCAACGCCTCGTGCAACTTCAAGAAGGCGATCAACTACCCCGCCACAGTTGAAGTCAAGATGTTCGCGGGCCCGCCGGGCGGTTCGAGCCTGCCGACGTTTTACGAGTTACTGGTGAAAAACGAAATCTGCGCCGACGGCGCGGCGACGGTGGTGTTCATCGACATGGAGAAGCAAAAGCCGGTGCGCATCCCGGAGGCCCTCCGGAACCTGATCAGCAAAGGAATCCAATGAAAAAGGTCTATCCCAACGCCGCCGCCGCCCTAGACGGGCTGCTGCACGACAACATGTTCATCGCCGCGGGCGGCTTCGGGCTGTGCGGCATCCCCGAGAACTTCATCCAGGCGCTGGTCGAGAGCAAGGTGAAGGGCCTGACCATCGTCGGCAACAACGCCGGCGTGGACGACTTCGGCATGGGCCTGCTGCTCAAGACCCGGCAGGTGAAGAAGGTCATCGCCTCCTACGTCGGCGAGAACAAGGAGTTCGAGCGCCAGGTGCTCGCGAACGAGCTCGACCTGCAGCTCACGCCGCAGGGAACGCTCGCCGAGAAGCTGCGCGCGGGCGGCGCCGGCATCCCGGGGTTCTATACGCGCACCGCGGCCGGCACCAAGCTCGCCGAGGGCAAGGAGACCAAGACCTTCGACGGCAAGGAATACGTGCTGGAGGAGGGCATCAAGGCCGACCTCGCCATGGTCAAGGCCTGGAAGGGCGACAAATCGGGCAACCTGATCTACCGCAAGACCTCGCGCAACTTCAACCCGATGATCGCCACCTGCGGCAAGGTGACGGTGGCCGAGGTCGAGCAGCTGGTCGAGGTGGGCGAGCTCGATCCCGACCAGATCCACACGCCGGGCATCTACGTCGACCGCATCATCCAGGGCGCGAAGTTCGAGAAGCGCATCGAGTTCCGCACCCTCGCCGGGACGACCGGCAAGAAGGACTCGCCGATCCGGGAGCTGATGGCGAAGCGCGCGGCGCAGGAGCTGCGCGACGGCTTCTACGTCAACCTGGGGATCGGCATCCCGACGCTCGTTTCCAACTACATTCCGGCCGGCGTCAACGTCACCCTGCAATCGGAGAACGGCCTGCTCGGCATCGGCCCGTTCCCGGCCGAGAGCGAGGTCGATCCGGATCTGATCAACGCCGGCAAGCAGACCGTCACGACGATCCCGGGCTCGAGCTTCTTCTCCAGCGCCGACTCTTTTGCCATGATCCGCGGCGGCCATGTCGATCTCTCCATCCTCGGCGGCCTGGAGGTGGCGGAGAACGGCGACCTCGCCAACTGGATGGTGCCGGGGAAGATGGTCAAGGGTCCCGGCGGCGCGATGGACCTGGTCTCGGGCGTGCGCCGGGTCGTCGTGCTGATGGAGCACACCTCGAAGGACGGCGCCTCCAAGGTGCTGAAGCGCTGCTCGCTGCCGATTACCGGCAAAGGCGTGGTCAACATGATCATCACCGACCTGTGCGTGTTCGAAGTGGAGGCGGGGAAAGGGCTGGTGCTGAAGGAATTGCACCCGGGCGTGAAGCTCGAGGACGTGCGCGCGAAAACCGCGGCCGAGTTCCGGGTTGCACTTTGAGATTTCGTGTAAACTGCTCCATTCCTACACGCGCTCGGTAAATGGCAAAGTATGTTTTCGTAACAGGCGGTGTAGTTTCCTCATTGGGGAAGGGCATCGCCGCCGCCTCCCTCGCCGCGATCCTCGAATCGCGCAGCATCCGCGTCACCAACATCAAGCTGGACCCGTACATCAACGTCGACCCCGGGACGATGTCGCCGTTTCAGCACGGCGAGGAGTTCGTCACCGAGGACGGGGCGGAAACCGACCTGGACCTCGGCCACTATGAGCGCTTCTCGCGGGCCAGGATGCGGCGCTGGAACAACTTCACCACCGGCCAGATCTACGAGTCGGTGATCAAGAAGGAGCGCCGCGGCGACTACCTCGGCGGCACCGTCCAGGTCATCCCGCACATCACCGACGAGATCAAGGCCTTCATCAAGCGCGGCGCCGGCGAGGCCGATGTCGCGATCGTGGAGGTGGGCGGGACGGTGGGCGACATCGAGTCGCTGCCCTTCCTCGAGGCGATCCGGCAGATGGGCCTGGAGCTCGGGCGCAACAACGTGTGCTACATCCATCTCACGCTGGTTCCCTACATCGCCTCGGCCGGCGAGATCAAGACCAAGCCCACGCAGCACTCG
>JAXDQC010000088.1:0-36460 GCA_034668045.1 Betaproteobacteria bacterium
AGCTTGGTGTAGATGCCCGGCACGTTGGCGGGGTTGGTCTGGTCGTCGTAGGCGAGCAGCTCGACCTGGCGCTTGAGCAGGCCGCCGCGCTTGTTGACGTCCTCGACCCACATGCGCAGCGCGAGCAGCGCCGCCTGGCCGCCGGCGCCCAGCGAGCCGGTCTGCGGCATGCTCATGCCGATCTTGATCGGGCCGCTCTGCGCGATCGCGAACTTCGAGAAAGTAGTAGATGCGGCTGTCGCAGCGGCGAGCGCCGCGCCAGCCTTCAATGCATTACGTCGGGAACCCCTCATGTTTTCCTCCTCCTTGTGCTTGTATTGTAATCAATCTTCAGCAGCCGGGCCGCGTTACCGCCCATGATCCGCCCCTTGTCCGCAGCCGAGATCCCGGGTGTCCCACCGATGAAATCCACGGGATGCTCCATCCCCATGTCGTAAGGGTAGTCGGTGCCGAGCAGGACGTGGTCGGCGCCGTAGCGCTGGACGAGCTGCTTCAGCATCGTGCGGTCGAACGTGATGCTGTCGAAGTAGAACTTCTCCAGCGATTCGCTCGGCTTCTTCTTCAGCACGGTGCGGCAGTCGGGCCGCGCCCGCCAGCCGTGGTCCATGCGTGCCCAGTAGTGCGCGAGGTAGCCGCCGGCATGCGGCAGCACGATCTTCAGCTTCGGATGGCGCTCCAGCACGCCGTCGAAAATCAGGTGGCTCGCCGCCACCGTCGTCTCGAGCGGGTTGCCGATCACGTTGTTGAAGTAGTGGTCGACCAGCCGCTCGCCCTGCGTGAAGCCGATCGGGTGCATGAAGATGACGATGTCCAGCTCCTGCGCCCGGGCGAAGAATTTCTCCAGGCCCAATCGCTTGTCGGTCAGGTCCATGCCGTTGACGCTGGGATTGATCTCCACCCCTCTCAACCCGAGCGTTTTCACGCAATGCGTGAGCTCGGAAACGGCGAGACCCGCATCCTGCAGGGGGACGGTGCCCAGGCCGACGAAGCGGTCGGGCCATTTGCCGGCGATCTCGGCGATGCGCTCGTTTACCTGGCGCGCGAGCTGCGCGCCCTCGCCCGGGTCGGTCCAGTAGTAGGTCTGCTGCGGCGCCGGCGAGACCGCCTGGATGTCGATGCCCATCTTGTCCATGTCCTTCAGCCGCACCTCGATGCTGCTGAGCTTGGGCGCCCGGTCGCGCATCTGCTTGACGTTGGTCTCGCGCGTCAGCGCGTTGGCGAACTTGACCGAAGGCTCGTACTGGCCGGGATTGCGGTCGGCGACCTTCGCCGCCACATCCGCGTTGGCGTAGTGGCAGTGGATGTCGATGCGGAGGCTCTTGCCTCTCTTCTTCACGGTCTTTACCGACCCGCCGGAGGCGGGCGCGCAGCTGTACATCATGGTCAGAAAACTCCGAGGTGTTGGGTGATCAGGGATTCGTTGTCGCGCGCCGCCGCGGCCGGCCCGGCGAAGGCGACGCGGCCGGTGTTGAGGATGGCGACGTGGTCGGCGAGGTCGAAGGCGAGCTTGACGTTCTGCTCCACCAGGACGATCGACTGGCCCTCGGCCTTGAGGCGCGCGATCGTCCGGCCGACCTCGGCGACGATGAGCGGCGCGAGGCCTTCCGAGGGCTCGTCCATCAGCAGGACGCGCGGATTGCCCATCAGCGCGCGGCCGATGGCGAGCATCTGCTGCTCGCCGCCGGAGAGCGAGCCGGCGTGCTGCTCGGTTCTTTCCTTCAGGCGCGGAAAGAGCTCGAAGACGCGCTCGAGATTCCAGCGGCAATCGCGCTTTTGATAAGCAACGGCCAGGTTCTCCCTGACGGTGAGCGTCGGGAAGACACGCCGTCCCTGCGGCACCAGTCCGACCCCTTTGCGCGCGATCGATTCGGGCGACAGGCGCCCGATGCGCTCGCCGAAGAGGCGGATCTCGCCTTGCCGCGGCCGCAGGAAGCCGATGATTGCGTTCATGCAGGTGGTCTTGCCCGCGCCGTTCCTTCCGAGCAGCGCAAGCACATGCCCCTCGGCCAGCGAGAACGAAACGCCATGGAGGACGTGCGAGTCCCCGTAGAGCGCATCGACGCCCTCGAGCGTCAGCGCGTCAGTGGCCAAGGTAGACCTCGCGCGTCTTGGGGTCGGCGACCACTTCCGCGCGCGTGCCCTCGACGATCACTCGGCCATAGTGCAGCACGGTGATGCGCTCGGCCATGTCGAGCGCGGTGTCCATGTCGTGCTCGATCATGACCACCGTCGTCTCGCGCGGGATGGAGGCGATCAGCTGCTTGACGCCGGCCCGCTCCTCGCGCGACAGGCCCGCGAGCGGCTCGTCGAGCAGCAGCACGCGCGGCTTCTGCGCCAACGCCATGGCGATCTCCAGCCTGCGCTTCTCGCCGTAGGCCACCTCCGATACCGGCCGCTGCGCCAGGTGCTCGAGGCCGACCCTGGCGAGAACCTGTTTTGCCTCTGCAATGAATTCCCCCTTGGAACTGCCGAAGGCGTTCCACCTCTGCTTCGACAGGCCGAGCAGCGAAAGCATGATGTTGTGCTCGAGCGTGTCCTTCGGGAACAGCGTGATGATCTGGTAGGTGCGCGCCAGGCCGAGGTGGACGCGCCGGTGCGTGGCCTTTTTCGTGATCTCGGCGTCGAAAAGAAAGATCTTCCCGGCATCGCTCGGCAGGTCGCCCGTCACCAGGTTGAACAGCGTCGTCTTGCCGGCGCCGTTGGGGCCGATGATCAGGCGGCGCTCGCCCTCCTCGACCTTGAGCGAGACGTCGTTGATGGCGGGAAGGCCGCCGAAGGCCTTCTTCAGGCTTTGGATATGTAGCGCCGCCACAGCCTCTTGACCCCCGGAACGACTCCCTCCGGCATGAAGACGACGATTACCACGAAGACGAAGCCGAGCAGCATGTTCCAGCGCTCGACGTACCCCGACACGTAGTTCTTGAGCAGCATGACGATCGCCGCGCCGACCAGCGGCCCGGCGAGCGTGCCCGAGCCGCCGGCGATCACCGCGAGCAGCCCCTCGGCCGAATTGGCGAGCGAGAGCGAAACCGGGTGGATGTACTTGTGGTAGTAGACGAACAGCAGGCCGGAGACCCCGCCCCAGAAGCCGGCGTAGATGAAGGTCAGCCAGCGGATCATCCAGACGTCGTGCCCGAGCGCGCTCATGCGGCGCGCCTGGTCGCGCGTGCCCTTGAGCGCCGCGCCGAAGGGCGAGGCTACGAAGCGCGCCATGAAGGCGATGGCGATCACCGTGATGACCAGGCTGAAGTAATAAAAAGCGGCGGCGCCGTCGAGGTTGATGCCAAAGGGCGCCGGCCGCGCCAGGCCGCGCAGGCCATTGTCGCCGTCGGTCATCGAAACCCAGCGCAGCGCCGTGCCCCAGAGCACCTGCGACAGCGCCAGCGTCAGCATGAGGAAGCCGAGGCCCGTGGCGCGCAAGGCGATGAGGCCGAACGCCGCCGCCATCAGCGTCGTGCCGATCAGCGCCGCGGGCGCGGCGGCGAGGTGCCCGAGGCCGAGCTTGAGCGCGACCAACGCCGAGAGATACGCCGCGACGCCGAGGTAAGCGGCGTGGCCGAGCGTCGGCAGGCCGCCGTAGCCGAGCAGCAGGTTGATGCTCGCCGCGAACACCGCGAAGATGAAGATCTGGCTGGCGAGGTTGATGTAGTACTCGCCGCCGAAGAGCGGAAAAACCGCGCAGGCGACAAGAAGCGCGATCCAGCGCTTCATGCAGCGAATTTTCCGAACAGCCCGCGCGGCCGGAAGGCGATCACCAGGATCATCGGCAGGAAGAGGATGACGTAGGCGAGATCGGGCAGCAGCGCCACGCCGAAGGTGTAGACGAAGCCGGTGATGAAGCTGCCGACGAAAGCGCCGAACAGGCTGCCGACGCCGCCGAGGATGACGACGATCAGCGCCAGCGGCAGCATGTCGGCATCGAGCCCCGGATAGGCCGACATGATCGGCCCGCCGATCACGCCGCCGGCGGCGGCGAGCGCGGCGCCCAGGCAGAACACCGTGGTGAACAGGCGCGAGACCGGAATGCCGACGCCGCGCGCCATCTCGTGGTCGTCGACGCCGGCGCGGATCATGGCCCCCAGCCGGGTTTTTTCGATGAACAGGAACAGCGAAATCCCGACGGCGATCGCGATCACCACGACCGCCAGCCGGTAAGCCGGGAATGCCAGGCCGGCTATGCGCAGCGGCTGCTGCAGCCACGCCGGCGTGGGCACCGGGATCGGGTCGCCGCCCCAGACCACCAGGCAGAAGTCGGCGAGGATGAAGGCGATGCCGAGCGTCACCAGCACCTGGCCCAGGACGTTGCCGCCCAATTTCCGCAGCACGAATCTTTCCAGCAGGCCGCCGAAAACCGCCACCACCAGTCCCGACAGCAGGGCTGCGAGCCACAGGTTGGGCACGACCTTGAGGATGCTCACGCCGACATAGGCCCCCAGCATGTAGAGGGCGCCGTGGGTGAGGTTGGCGATCCGCATCAGCCCGAAGATGAGCGAAAAGCCGGCGGCCAGGAGGAACAACAGTCCTCCCAGCGCCAGGCTATTCAGCGTCTGGATCGCCCAGTACTGCAGCTTCTACCCTTCCAGGTTCTTCGCGGGCGGGAAGTCGCGCGAGTAGACCGGGTTCTTGAGGAACTCCTCGGGCTTGTAGGTCCAGAACTGGCTCACGTTCGGATAGGTCTTGATCACGCGGTTCACCAGCCGACCGTCCTTGCGCTCGACCTTGCGGATGTAGACGTTGCCGACGACGTTGCCGTACTCGTCGAAGCTCACCGGACCGCGGCAGGTGTCGACCTTGATCGCGCGCGCCGCCTTCATGAAGCCTTCCTTGTCCTCGATGTTGCCCTTGATCCGGCCAAGCGTCGCCTCGAGCACCGCAGCCTCGGTGTAGGTAGCCGCGGCGTAGAAGCCCGGGTCGTACTTCCACTCCTTGCGGAAGGCGTCGGCGAACCTGGCGTTGATCGGATTCTCGATCTCGGCCGAATACCAGCACGAGGTGACGATCCCCAGCGCCTCGTCGCCCATGTTGCGCAGCACCGCCTCGTCGAGCGCGGTCATGCCGCCGACCGGCGTGATCTTGCCGCGCATCCCGTACTCGTTGAACTGGCGCAGGTAGCGAAAGCCGTTGGCGCCGGCGAAGCCGAGGAAGATGCCGTCGATGTTGGTCTTGAGCTGCGCCAGGTAAGTGCCGTAGTCCGGCACGGCGAGCGGCGGGAACATCTTCTGCACGATCTTGCCGCCCAGCTCCTCGAACACGCGCTGGAAGCCGGCGCACATCTCGTGGCCGTAGGCGAAGTCGTCGGCGATGGTCGCCATGCGCCGCAGCTTCAGCTCCTTGTAGGCATAGTCGGCGGCTGGATGCGCGCATTGCGCCGAGGTCGAGGTGCCGCGGATGAACCAGGGGTTGGGCTTCCTTTGCGTCAGATCCTCGGCGGCGGCCACCGACAGGGTCAGCAGCTTCGCCTGGCGGATGTAGTCGTCGGCGGCGAGCGCCTCGGCGGCGGCGAGCGGCCCGATCATGACCTGGATGCGGTCGCGCTCGACCATCTCCTGGATCTTGGTGCGCGCCTGCGCCGGCACGCCGGCGGAATCGCCGACGAACAGCTCCACTTTCCTCCCCGCGAGCGTGTTGTTGCGCTCCTTGAGGTACTGGACAAGCGCGCGCTCCATATCGATGCCGCCCGAGGCGAGCGGGCCGGTCTTGACGGTCATCAGCCCCAAGCGCAGGGGAGCGGCCTGCGCTTTGCCAATGAGAGGTACCGTCGTCAGGGCAGTGGCGCCGGTCGCCTGAATGAAGCGTCTACGGTTGAAGCTCATGCTTCGTCTCCTTGAGTTTTTCAAAGAACTGCTGGTTCGTAACCACCCAGCCGAGGCAGCGCGAGATGTTCTGCAGCCCCAGCACGTGAAGATCGTCGCCGTACATGCTGGCGACGCAATCCGAAAGCACCACCACCCGGTAGCTGTAGTTGAACGCGGTGAAGGCGGTGTTCAGCACGCAAGTATTGGTGTTGATGCCCAGCAGGACCGTGGTTTTCACCTTCAGCACATCCAGCAGGTGCTTGAGGTCCGTGTTGTAGAAGCAATCGAGGCGCTTCTTGCTGTTGATGACGTAATCGCCCTCGCGGTAGAGCTCCGGGATGATCTCGGTGCCCTTCGAGCCCTCGACGTTGTGCTCGCGCACCGTGCTCTTGCGGCCCGGCACCAGGCGGTCGGTCTCCGACTGCGCGGCGTGCATCGCCTGCCAGAACGGCGAAACCATGGCATCGGTGCCGACCCCCGGAATGCGGCGATGCACGAGGACGACGTGGAAGACCGGGATCTTCAGGCTGCGCGCGAAATCCAGCGCCTCCTGGCCGCGCGCGATCAGGCGCTTCGCATCCTCGGGTTTGGCCGGCATGGTCGCCACGTCCATGTCGAGGTGGCCGCGGTGCATGTCGATGGCGATGACCGCCGTTTCATTTTTCTTGATAACCAATTCTTTAAATAAACCCGAAAGCAGACTGCTGCGATCGACGATTTCGACGTTCATGGTCAGTGCGCCTGCGCGCCCGGCTGCTTCATCGGGTGCGGCTTGCTGAAGGCATCGATCTTCATGCACTCCTCGTAGATGCGCATCGCCGTCGGCACGCTCGAAACGTCGCACTTGAAATAAGCGGTCGCGCCGACGACCTGGCCGCACAGGCAGATGTCGGCCATGGTGGGCGAATCGCCATGGCAGAACTTGCCGGTCTGCTTTTCCTTCGCGAGATGCCCTTCGATCGCTTTCAGGGCCTCGAGCGTCCAGTGGGAGAGCCACTTGTTTCTCGTCGGCTCGTCGAGCTTCAGCTCCTTTTCCATATAGCCGCGAATGCGCGGCGTGACGAGCGGATGACCATCGGCCGCCGCGATCAAGGCCAGCCCGCGCACGCGCGCACGGCCGGCAGGATCCTTGGGCAGGATCGCCGGCTGCGGTCTGGTTTCCTCGAGGTACTCCATGATCGCCATCGACTGAAAGAGCGGCGGACCGCCGTCATCGAGGATCAGGACCGGAACCACGGCCTGGGGATTGACCGACTTGAAGTCGGCCTGGTGCTGCATGCCCTTCAGCAGGTCGATCGACACCTCATCGACCTTCATGCCCTTCAAGCCGAGCGCTACCTTGACGCGGTAGGTCGCGAGCGAACGCCAGAAGCCATAGAGTTTCATTTTGGGGGGATCACCGGTAGTAGGACGTAGGAATTGGAGTCGAGATGCAGGGTCGTCTTGCCGCCGAAAACCGCGGCAGGGCGGTCTCTCGGCTCGTTGTGCAGGAACGGGCCGCAGCCGAGCAGCTCGTTCTTGAAGTTCGACAGCTTCGCGCCGGTCGTCTTCTGCCACTCATAGTCTTTACCGCGCACCGACAATGCCAGGCGATGGCCGGCAGGCACGACGATGCAGGTCGGCAGGATCTCGATATCGAGCTCGACCACCTCGCCCTTCTTCAGCGGCTGCTTCTCGTCATGGGCGTGGTAGGGCCGGTATTCGGTCGAGAGCTTCCTGTCGAGCTTGCGGTGCGAGGCGCGCAGCCAGCCTTGGGCGATCGGCGTGTGCGGATCGATCGCGCCCATGAACGTCACCTCGCGCAGATCCGGGGTGAATACCCTCAGGACCAAAAACAGATCCGCGTCCTCAGTGCTCGACGAGACTTTCAGCTTCGCCGCAATCGGCCCGGTAATTTCCGTTTCTGTTTCGACCGGTTCCGAGACGAACGTGACCCCGTCGCCCATCGCGTCGAAAGTCATTGCTTTTGAAGTTCCAGGGGAAGAAGAAAGACTGTTCCCTGACAGGTACATCTTCGTCCATTTGGTCCGGGCGAGCGGCCATTCGTTCTCGTGCCGCTCGACGAACTTGTCAGTGTGGCGGATCTGTAACTGGACCTTCGGTTGATTCTTCCAGTCGCCCGTCCCCTTGAGATAGTGATTGAAGAACCTCAACTGCAGCTTGCGGCCGTAATCGGTATAGAAATGCGTCCAGTGCTCGATGCCGTGCGCTTCCAGATATTTGTCCTTGGAGGCGCTGCGCACGAAACCCTCGAAGTTGCCGCGCGGATGCAATCCCTGCCCGCCCCAGTTCGCGGTGGTGAGGAGCGGCACGGTGATCTTGTCCCAGACCGGCGAGCGGCCCTTGTGGTAATCGTCGTCGAGCGGGTGGGCGAGGATCTCATCGCCGAAGCTGGCGCGGTTCTTCGCCAGCTCCGCGTCGGAGAGCGTCTCGTCGCCGCATACCCATTTGCCGTTGGCGCGGCTCTTCGGTCCCCGTTCGCCCAGGCCGTACTGCACGCTTTTCACCTGCATGTCGTACCAGTTGGCCCAGAAGGTGTTGACGATGCCGCCGTGGTGCGTGCCGTCGCGATACCAATCGGCCATGCCTTCCCAGACGCAGATCGCCGCCAGGTGCGGCGGCTGCAGCGAAGCGACGTGCCACTGGTTGGTGCCGAAGTAGGAAATGCCGTTCAGGCCGACCTTGCCGTTCGACCACGGCTGCACGCCGGCCCACTCGATGCACTGGTAGAAATCCTGGGTCTCGCGCGGCGAGAAGGGATCGACGAAGCCCGGCGAGCGGCCGGCGCCGCGCGAATCGACGCGAACACAAACGTAGCCTTCCGGCACCCACTTTTCGGGATCGACGACTTCCCAGGCCTGGTAGAGGTTGCTCGAGCCGTAGGCGACGTCGGGATGCTCGGCGACCATGCGCTGCCACGCCGAGGGATAGCCTTCCTGGAAGGCGAGGCCCTTCGCGTACGGACCGTAGGTGAGGATGACCGGGTAGCGGCCCTCGGCCTCCGGGCGGAACACGTCCGCGCGCAGCACGAGCCCGTCGTCCACCTTGATCGGAATGTCCCAGTCGATCCGCAATCAGAGCCCCTCGTATTGCAGGATGTTAAGCCCGGCGTTGGGGTCGGTGAGGTACATGACCCCGTTCTTGTCGACATAGCAGTCGCACGACTGGATCACCTGCGGCCGGTTGGGGCGCGGGTCCATCATCTTCGCCGGATTCGGCGGCACGTAGTAGGCGATTTCCTTCGGCTGGAACGCGTTCTCGATGTCGTAGACGCGCACGCCGGCGTTGTAGTACGTGGCAAAGATGATCTTCGAGCTCTGGAAGCCGCCGGGCCGGTTCTCGTGCAGGTTGTGCGGGCCGAAGCTGCCGCCCTTCTTGCAGTAGTCCGCCTCGGCGGGCTGCGGGAAGGTCGCGATGGTCACCGGGTTCGACGGCACGCGGACGTCGTGCACCCAGATGTAGCGCAGTCCCTCGCTGCAGTTGGCCGTGGTCGGCTCGTCGGCGAGGACGAGCAGGTTGCGCTCGGGCAGCGGCAGCGGCGAGTGCGTGCCGCCGCCGAACGGCGGATCGGTATTGCGATGGCACAGGAGCTTCGGCATGGTGGGATCGGCGACGTCCAGCACCGTCAGCCCGCCATCGCGCCAGGCGGTATAGGCGATGTTGTTCGTCACCAGCGCGTGGTGCATGGCATAGCGCTTGCCCGTCTTCCAGGTCGGCGTCTCGCCGCCGGCCTTGTGCATGCCGGGGATCCACCACTTCCCGACCACTTGCGGTTTTCGTGGATCGGACATGTCGATCACCGCGAACGCATGATCGGTGAATTCGGCGAAGTGGATCGACGCATACGCATATTTGCCGCCGGTGTACCAGATGCGGTGCGGCCCGAGCCCGCTGGTCGGCATGAAGCCGATTTCCTTCGGCTTCTCCGGCTTCGAGATGTCGTAGACGCGGATACCGGACGTGAAACGGCTGGCCGGGTCTTTCAGCTTGTCGGCGGGCGAGCCGCCGAAGTACGCCTTCTGGTCGCCCTGGAACTCCTGCATCGTCCAGACGCTCGGCGCGTTGACCGCTAGCAGCAGGTCCTCGTGCGTCTGCAGGTGGAAGGCGCGCGTTCCCGGCGGGCAGGCGATGAAGTCCACCACCTTCGGATTCTTCGGGTCGCGCACGTCGACCGTGGTGATGCCGTTGCTGAAGCCGTGGCCGATGTAGGCGTAGCCGCGGTGAACCATGATCTGCACACCGTCGCCCTTGCCCCCGAGGTCGGAATGGCTGACGAATTTGATGTTCTTTGCAGCAACCGCACTCATGTCGAAAGGCCTCCACCAAGGAAAAGTTGTCCGATGCGCGAATCGTTGAGTATCGCCTGCGCGCGATCCTGGATGCGCATGCGTCCCAGCTCGAGCACGACGCCGTGGTCGGAATTCTCCAGCGCGCGCTTGGCATTCTGCTCGATCAGGAGGAGCGTCATGCCGCCCTTGCGCAGCTCGTGCAGCAGGGCGAAGAGCTCCTCCACCAGGATCGGCGAGAGGCCGATGGAAGGCTCGTCGATCAGCATCAGCCTGGGCTGCAGCATCAGCCCCCGCGCGATCTCGAGGATCTTCTGCTCGCCGCCCGAGAGCGTGGAGGCCTGGTGGCGCGCCTTGCGGCGCAGGACCGGGAAGCGATCCATGACGGCCTCGATGCGAGGCTTCAGCTCGGTGCCCTTCGGCGCGGCGACGCCGCCGAACTCGAGGTTGTGGAGCACCGAGAGCTCGGGAAAGATGTTGCGGCCCTGGGGCACGTAGCAGATGCCCTCGGCGATCAGCTCGCGCGGCGCGCGGTTGGTGATCTCGCGCTCGTCGTAGAAGATGCGCCCGGCCCGCACCGGCAGCATGCCGAAAGCCGCCTTGAAAGCGGTCGACTTGCCGGCGCCGTTCGGCCCGATCATCGTGGTGATGGCGCCGCGCGGCACGCCGAACGAGAGGCCGTGCAGGATCGTCTCCTTGCCGTAGCCGGCGACGACGTCGTCGAATCTGAGCAGGTCAGCCGCGGCCAAGGTAAGCCTCGATCACCTTCGGATTGGCGCGCACCTCTGCCGGCGAGCCCTGGGCGATGATGCGGCCCTCGGCGAGAACCAGGATGCGGTCGCAGAGGGCCATGACGAATTCCATGTTGTGCTCGATCACCACGAAGGTCGATCCGTGCTCGGCGTTGATCGCCTTCAACCGCTCGCGCAGGTCGGCGAGCATGGTCGGATTGACGCCGCCCGCCGGCTCGTCGAGCAGCGCGAGGCGCGGGCCGGCCATGAACGCCATCGCCACGTCGAGCAGCTTCTGCTGGCCGTAGCTCAGGTCGCCCGCCTCTTCGTCGGCGAGACGCTCGAGGCGGAAGAAGCCGAGCATGCGCTCGGCCGCCGCGGAGAGCCCGGCGTCGGGCCTGCCGACGAGGCGCGAGAGCATGCCTCCCTGATGCTCCTGGCCGGCGAGGATCAGGTTCGCGCGCACTGTCAGGTGCGGAAAAATCTGCAGCAGCTGGAAGGTGCGGCTGACGCCGAGGCGGTTCAAGTCGCAGGGGCGCATGCCGGTCACTGCGCGGCCGTCCAGGCGCACGTCGCCCGCGCTCGGCTGCAGCTGGCCGAGGATGCAGTTGAACAGCGTCGACTTGCCGCTGCCGTTCGGGCCGATGATGCCGAGGATCTCCTTCTCCTCGACGTCGAACGAGACGCCGTCGACGGCGACGATGCCGCCGAAGCTCTTCCTCAGGTCCCGCACCTCGAGGACCGTGCTCATATTTTTCTCGTCGCGCGATCGAACAGGCCGAGCAGGCCGGTGGGCCAGAACGCCATCATCACCATCACCAGCACCGCGTAGCCCATGAGGTAGTAGCCCTGCGCGAAGCGCAGCCACTCCGGCAGCAGCACCGCGACGATGGCGCCGAGGAACGGGCCGAAGAAGTAGCCCGAGCCGCCGAGCACGACCATCAGCAGCAGGTTGAGCGACAGGCCGAGCGCGAACGGCGTCGGATCGATGAACTGCGTCAGCGGCGCGTAAAGGGCGCCCGAGATGCCGCCGAGGCCGGCGCCGATCGCGAACGCCATCAGCGTGTAGCGCCGCGTATCGACGCCGAGCGAAAGGGCGCGGATCGGATTCTCCCTCACCGCGACGAACGCGCGCCCCCAGGGCGAGCGGATCAGCCACCACGCCGCCGCCGAGACGAACACCAGGTTGGCGAGACAGAAGTAATAGAACTCCTTCGCCCCCTTCAGCGAATAGCCGAACAGGGAAGGACGCGGCACGTTGCTGATGCCGTAGATGCCGTTGGTCAGCCATTCCTCGTTGCGGAAGATCAGGTACACGAGCGTATTGAAGGCGAGCGTGACAAAGGCGAGGTAGTGGTGCTGCACGCGCAGGGCCGGGTACCCCAGGACCCAGCCGACGACGAAGCACGAGGCGAAGCCGAGCACGTACGTCGGCCAGAACGGCCACGCGCCCTTGGTCGTGAGCCAGGCGGTGATGTAGGCGCCGATGCCGACGAAGGCCGCCTGCGCGAGCGAGATCTGCCCTGCATAGCCGAGCGTCAGGTTGAGGCCGATGGCGGCGATGGTCATCACCGCCCACATGCTGAGGATGAAGATGCCGTAGGGCCTGAGCCCGAGCGGCGCGAAGAGGAGGAACACGCCCGCGAGCGCGAGCAGCCCGCCGACGAGCAGGCTGCGGCGGCGGCTCATACCGTGCGCTCCTCGACCCGGCCGAGGAGGCCCTGCGGACGCACCAGGATGACCACGATCAGGAGCAGGAGCGGGATCGCCATCCGGTAGCTCGACGAGAGGTACACGGCGCAGAAGTTGTCGATCACGCCGAGCAGCAGCCCGCCGAGGATCGCGCCGCGCACCTGGTTGAAGCCGCCGATCAGGGCGGCGATGAACGCATACAGGCCGAGCCACTCGCCGTTGGTGAACTTGGCGAGATAGATCGGCGTGACCAGCAGCGCCGCGATCCACACCAGCCCGGCGTTGATCAGGAAGGTGTAGAGGACCATGCGCTCGACGCGGATGCCGAGCAGGCGAGCAACGGCCGGGTTCTGCGCGGTGGCCTGCATGCAGCGGCCGGTGAGCGTGCCGGCGAGGAAGAGCTGCAGCGCGCCGACCACGGCGATGCAGACCGCCAGGATGAGCAGGCTCTGCACGGCGAACACCGCGCCGAACACGGTGACGTCGGTGGTGGCCCACAGCGCCGGGAACGGCCAGGCGTCGGCGCCGTAGAACTCGCGCACCGCTTCCTTCATCAGGATGGCGAGGCCGATCGAGGCAATGACCAGCGGCAGCACGCCGTGGCGGATCATCGGCTCGACCATCAGCTTCTTGAAGGCGACGCCCAGCAGCACCAGCGTGGCGACGCCGCCCAGCAGCGCCGAGAGCCAGAACGGCAGTCCGAAAAAGCCCATGCCGATCAGGACGAAGAAGCCCGGCAGCATGACGAACTCGCCCTGCGCGAAGTTGATCGTCTGCGAGGTCTGCCAGAGCAGCGTGAAGCCGATCGCGACCAGCGCGTAGATGGCGCCGGTCGCGAGCCCCGCGACCAGGAGCTGGAGAAAGTCGGCCAGCGCGGCGGCTTCTACTTCTACTTGCCGAGCTTGGGCAGGGTCTTGCTGATGACCTGCTGGCCCTTGACGACCGTGGCGAGGAAGCTGATGCGGTCGATCTCGCCGACGTTGTCCCAGGTCGTCTCGATCAGGATGCCCGGCTCTTCCTTGGGCGTGATGGTGAGCCCGTGCAGCGTGCTCGCCAGCGCCTTGCGGTCGAACTTGCCGAGCTTCTTCTCGGTGACGTACTTCATGGCGTAGACCGCGGTGTAGCCCTTGAGGCCGTTATGGTCGGGCTTGTACTTGAAGCGCTTCTGGAAGCGATCGCCGAAATCCTTCACCTCTTTCATCGGCGCATCGACGGTCAGGCCGACATGGCCGACCACGCCATTGGCCGCCTCGGCGGCGAGCTCGATGGTCTTCTGGCTGAGCAGCGTCGTGTCGCCGACGAACGGGCCCTTGAGCCCCTGCTTGCGCGCTTCGCGCATGATGCGCGCGCATTCCTCTTCGTTGCTGTAGACGAACACCGCGTCGGCGTTCGCCGCCTTGAGCTTCACCACGTCGGCGGCGAAGTCGACCTGGCCGGATTCGGTCGACACGTCGGCCACCAGCTTGATGTTGCGCGCCGCCAGCTCCTTGGTGAGGCGATCGCGGCCACCCTTGCCGAAATCGTTGTTGACCCAGATCAGCGCGACGGTCTTCGCCTTGATCTCGTCGCGGATGTAGTTGGCGATCTTGGGCATGCCGATCTGCTGGCCGAACGAGGTGCGGAACATGTACGGGCTGCCCAGCGTCGTCAGCACGGCTGCCTCGCCGCCGACGAAGGAAGGAATATGCGCCACCTTCACCATCACGAGCGTCACCTTGACGTTGCCCGACAGGATCGGCCCGAAGATCACGTAAGGATCGCCGTCGATCGCCTTCTGCATCTGCGCGCGCGCCACGCCCGGGTTGGTCTGCGTGTCGAACAGCGTCAGGTCGAGCTTCTGCTTGAGTACGCCGCCCCTGGCGTTGATCTCCTCGACCGCGAGGATCACGCCGTCGCGGAAGTTGCCGCCCGACGGCGCCAGCGCGCCCGATATTTCGCCGACGTAAGCCACCTTTACCGCCTGCGCGCTGGCGACGCCTGCCAGAAGCATCAGCGCTGCAAAAGCCAATGCCGATTTCAGTGCTCTCATGCTCTCCCCCTCCAGGTTGCTAGGAATCTACCACTAGCCTATGTCGATAACGATGTTGCCGACGACGCGGCCGCCCTCCTGAGCTTCATGCGCGGCGACGAGATCGTCCAGCTTGAAGCGGGCGCCGATGTTGTGCTTCAGGCGCCCCAGCATTGCACCGATCTCCGCCAGGGCCTTGGCGCGCTCCTCGGGCTTCATGATGTAGACGAGCACCAGGTCGATCGCGATTCCGCGCCGCATCATCGTGTAGAAGGGAATCTTCGGCTCGGGATTGCCCATCGAGGCGTAGCTGGCAATGGTCCCGTTGATTCTCAGGATTTTCAGATTCGTATCCAGGTTGGCGCCGAAATCGACCTCGATGACGCGATCGACGCCGCCCTTGGCGAACTCGAGCACCTGCTTCGCTACGTCGTCCTTCTTGTAGTTGATGACCAGATCCGCGCCCGCCTCCCTCGCCAGCTTCGCTTTCTCGTCGGAGCTCACGGTCGTCGCGACGCGCGCGCCGCCCCACTTCGCCATCTGGATCGCGTAGTGTCCGACCGCGCCTGCGCCGCCGGCGACGAGGATCGTCTTGCCTTTGACATCGCCGTCGGAGAAGAGCGCCTGATGCGCGGTCATTGCCGGGATGCCCATGCAGGCGCCGGCGGCAAAGTCGACGCCCTCAGGAAGGGGCGCGACCTGCGCGGCGGGAAGGCAGCAGTATTCCGCGCAGGTGCCAAGCGCCCGATCGTGCTGCGCATTCCAGACCCAGACCCGCTTGCCGACTAATTTTCTATCAACGTCAGAAGCAACAGCGTCGACGACACCCGCGCCGTCGCTGTCCGGAATCACGCGCGGAAAACCGATCACCTGCCCGCCGGAGCCTTGCCGCTTCTTCACGTCCGACGGATTCAGGCCGGAAGTCGCCATCCGCACCCGCACCTCGCCTTGCGCCGGCTTCGGGTCGGACATCTCGCCGATCGTCAGGACTTCGCGCGCCTTGCCATTGCGTTCGTACCAGGCTGCTCTCATTTCTTCTCTCCTAGCCATCGGGAAACAACGTTGCAGACCGCATCCTCGCGGCCGTTATAGAAGTGATCGGAGCCGGGAACGATCTCGACCGCGCACGGGCCGCCGCTTCGCTTCTTGAATTCCTCCGCGGGATAGAGATCGCGCGGCTCTTTCTCGCCGCGCAGGTAGAGCACCGGGCAGCGGATCTTCGGCGCCAGCTCGAGGATGTCCGGGCAACTGGCGAGATCGAGGAAGCTCTCGGCGGTGATCGCATACCACCAGCCGGGCATCAGCATCAGGTCCTTGGGCTTCGCCGCTTTTGCCCTGTCGGTGAACTCTTCCAGGCGCTCCTGGGCTAGCAGGCCGTTCCTGCAGGCGAGGGGCAGCATGTCCTTGCCGCCGCAATGCGCCGAAAGAAGAACCAGAGCCGGCGTCTCCGGATGGTCGGCGACGTGGCGCACGGCGAGCATGCCGCCGTTGCTGTGGCCGATGACGATGGGATGCGGGAAGCCCTTCTTCGCCACCCACTGCGCCGCGAGGCGGTTGTCCTCGATCGCTTCGGCATAGGTCTGAAATGCGGCGCCCTCGGCTGCCCTGCTGTTGCGGATGGCAAGGATGTCGTGGCCGCGGCGGTTGAAGGCGAGGCAGGCATAGCCGAGCCTGGCCAGCACCGGCGGCAGGAAGCGCGGCGCGCCGGTGTAGAAATTCATCGTGTTGCCATGAAACAGGAGGACCGCGGCGCGCGGCGTCTCGCTGTCGGGCTCGTGCCACGCGCCGTCCAGCGGTATCGTGTCGGTCTCGATGCTGACTAAGGTCGTCTTCACGCTATGAAAATCGGACTCGCAGGCACGGGAAGGATGGGCTCGGCGATCGCGCAGCGGCTGGCGTCGCTCGGCCACGAGATGATGGTCTGGAACCGCAGCGCCGACAAGGCCCGTTCGCTGGGCTTTCCGGTGGCGGCCACGCCGCAGGCGCTGGCCTCCGCCTCGGAGATCGTGATCAGCATCCTGACCGACGCGAAAGCCGTCGACCAGGTGTACGGGGAGATGCTGAAAGGCGACGTGAAGGGCAAGCTCTTCATCGAGATGAGCACCGTGCGGCCCGACGTACAAAAGGCTCTTTCACAAAGAGTTTTTTCTCGTGGGGCAAAAATGGTGGAATGCCCGGTGGGTGGGACGATCGGCCCCGCCAAGGAAGGCAAGCTCTTCGGCTTCGTCGGCGGCGAGCCCGCTGACGTGGCGCGGGCGAGGCCGGTGCTCGAGCAGATGTGCCGGCGCGTCGAGCACGTCGGCCCGATCGGCTCGGGCGCGCGCATGAAGCTCGCCATCAACCTGCCGCTGCTCGTCTACTGGCAAGCCCTGGGCGAAGCGCTGTCCCTGGTGAGAGATCTGCAGATCGAGCCGACCCGTCTGATGGACATCCTCGCCGACACCTCCGGCGCGCCGAACATGCTGAAGAACCGCGCCGCCACCCTCGCCGCGGCGCTTGCCGGCAAGGAGCCCAGCCCGGTGACGGTCAACGTCGACACCATGAAGAAGGACCTCACCGAGATGGTCGAGGAGATGCGCTCGCTCGGCTGGTCCTCGCTCGTGGCGCAGGCTGCGCTCGACGGCTTCACCCACGCCTCGAAAGCGGGCCTGGGCGCGAAGGACTGCTCGATGCTGCCGGTCAGCTGGAGCGCGAAGCCCCAGAAGCTCTAAGCGCCCAGCGCGGCGATGCCCGCGTTGCAAACCTGCTCGTCTTCGTGCGACTGCACGCCGGAGACGCCGACCGCGCCTACGCAGTGGCCCTCGTGCATGATCGGCACGCCGCCCTGCACCGGCAGCACCGGCATCTTGATCAGTGCCGGCCGCGCCGCGATGCGGTCCTCGGCGACCTTGGTGGAGCGGCGCGCGACCGCAGCGCCATGCGCTTTCATGGTCGCGATCTCGGCGGTGACCGGCGAGGCGCCATCCCCGCGCGAGAGCGCAAGCAAGTGGCCGCCGTCGTCGACGATGGCGATGGTGACGTTCCACTTGTTCTTCAGCGCTTCCGCACGGGAGGCGGCCTGGATCTTTTCGCAGTCCTGCATCGTCAGAATGGGCTTGGTCTTCATTTCTTTCTCAGTGAGTAGAGCGGATCGTCCATATTGTGCTTCTGCACGGTGAATTCGGGCGGGAACGCCGGCGGCTTGGCCAGCGGCTCGGACACCATGTCGCCGAACACCAGCGTCCGGTGCGCGACGCGCCACGCGCCGTTCCTTTTTTCAAATTTATCCAGATACCGGGCCGATGCCGTGACACGCTTGTCGGCGAAGCGCTGCAGCACCAGCACGTAGGTCTCGACGAAAGCGTGCTCCCTCGACTTGAACTCGATCAGCACGTTGGTGTTGAAGTGCATCGAGTGGTCCTGCACGGCGTGCAGCTTCTCGATGTGGGCGAGAAATGCGTCGGGCGGCCCCTTGAAGAAACCGTGGTCGTCGAAGGCGCCGTCGTGGTACGCCTCGCGGGCTGCCTTCCAGTCCTGCCGGTCGACCGCGCGCGCGAAGCGCTTCAGGCAATCCTCGATCGCGGTGCGCGCCTCGAGCTCGTCCAGGAACGTGGCGAAGATCATAGGTACCTGCCGGGATCGGTGAGCCGCTTGCCGGTGAACTTCGAGCGCAGGTCGAGCACCGTTTGCATGCCCTTCGCGTCCAGCCGCGCATCCTTGTAGAAGCCGGTCTTCTCGTCCAGGAATACGTCGAGGGAGCGGCGCGCGAGCTCGGGGGTCATGGCGCGCATGTTGGCGACCAGAAGCGCTTCGGCGATCGGGCGGTTCTCGTAGAGAAAGGCGACGCCATCGCGATAGGCACGGACGAAGCCCGCCAGCGCCTTTTCGTTCTCCTTCGCCCATGAGCGGCGCGCGGCGCCGACGACGCCGAGGTAGGCACCGAGGTGCTCGCCCGCGCGCGCGAGCTGCGTGCAGCCCTGGGCCGCGCCGATCAGGTCGAACGGGGTCAGCACCATCGTCGCCGCATGGGCGCCCTTCATCAGCGCCTGGAAGCGCTCGACCACGCCGCCGGCGCGCTCGAATGTCACGTCGGATTCGGCAATGCCGCTCTTCGCCAGCAGCTCGCGCAGCACGAAGGCGAAGCCGGTCGTCATCGCGTCCACCGACAGCTTCTTGCCCTTCAGGTCGGCGAAGCTCTTGACGCCCTTGCCGCCCAGCACCGAGAGGAAGCCGTTGTCGCTGCCCATGAAGGCGAAGAGATCCGGGTTGTCCGGAATCTTCGCCTCG
The DNA here is from genome assembly GCA_034668045.1 of Betaproteobacteria bacterium. Taxonomy (GTDB): domain Bacteria; phylum Pseudomonadota; class Gammaproteobacteria; order Burkholderiales; family SG8-39; genus SCGC-AG-212-J23. The sequence continues at coordinate 18,779 of JAXDQC010000088.1, forward strand.
CCCTGCCCTTCCTGGTAGGCGACGACGTTGTCGAACGCCGTCATGGCGATGTCGAAGCGACCCTCCGCCAGCCCCTGCATCTGGAAGGTGGAGCTCGGCGTGAGCGTCAGTTCCACGCTCACGCCGTTCTGCTCGAAGAACCCCTGCCGCGCGGCTGCCCAGGTCGGCAAATTGAAGCCGCCGGGGAAGACGACGACCCTCAAGCCGTGGTCTTGATATTGAGCTCCTTGAGCTCGCCGACCTCCGCGCCGTCGTCCATCGAGAAGCGGTCGCCGAAGTCGAACAGGTCCTCGTTCTGGAAGCCGGGGTAGTACTGGACTTCCCACCAGTTGTGGTCGAGGTCCTCCAGGTAGAACGAGTAGACGCCGTGCTGGTCCACCACCGGCAGCACCTGGCGGATCTTGTACTTTTCCTTGTTCCTGGTCGCCTCCTTGTGGACGCGATCGACCTCTTCCTTCGAGCCGACGTCCATGCCCCAGTGGTTCAGCACGTTCTGCGGGTGCACGGCGGCGCCGACTTCGACGGCGACGATGTGGAACTTGAGGCCGCAGCGCACCACCATCGCCGGCTTGGCGTGGCGCACGCACTCGAGGCCGAGGAACTCCTCGTAGAACTTGCGCGACTCCTTCAGGCTGTAGCACTCCATCGTGCCGTGCGACATCACGTAGGGCTTGACGATCGACTTCTCGTTGCTGGGATCGGCGATGCCGTCCTGGATCTTCTCTCGCGTCAGGGACATGTCTCCTCCTATGCAGTAGCGGCCTTGTCGGCCTCGGTCAGGAAAGAATCAGCGTAGAACTCGTTCTCGGGCAGGCGGCACTTCTGGCTGAAGTCGCGCCGCGCCGACTCGACCACTATAGGCGCGCCGCAGGCATAGACCTGCACGCCGCTCATATCCGGAAAATCTTCCATCACGGCGCGGTGCACGAAGCCCATGCGCCCCTGCCACTTCTCGTCGGACAGCACCGGCACGAACTTGACGTGCGGCCAGCTGCCCGCGAGCTCGTGCATGTACAGGTCCCGCTTCAGCCGCCCGCCCCAGTAGAGCGTGATCGGGCGGGCGATCTTGCGCTCCAGCGCGTAGTCGCAGATCGCCTTGATCGGCGCGAAGCCGGTGCCGCTCGCCAGCATGACGATCGGCTTGTCCGAATCCTCTCTCAGGTAAAAACTTCCCAGGGGACCTTCGAACCTCAGGAGATCCCGCACTTTCAGCTTCTCGAACACGTGGTCGGTGAAGACGCCGCCGGGCGTGTGGCGCACGTGGATCTCGAGCGCGGTGACGCCGGCCGGATCGGGCCGCGTGGCGAGCGAAAAGCTGCGCCGCTTGCCCTCTTTCAGCAGGAAATCGATGTATTGCCCGGCCAGGAAGCGGAAGTTCTCGTTCATCGGCAGTCGCAGGCCGATCACCGCCACGTCGGGCGCCGGCTTGTCGAGCTTCTCCACGCGGCACGGGATGATGCGCGGCCGCACGCCCTTGACCTCGTGCACCTCGATCACGAGGTCGGACAGCGGCTTCGCCTGGCAGAGCAGCGCGTAGCCCTTCGCCTTGTCGCTTTCGGGCAGGTAGGTGTCGTGCACCAGGCCGTAGTCGACCTTGCCCTCGAGGATGGTGCCGCGGCACGTACGGCAGACGCCGGCGCGGCAGCTGTAAGGCAGCATGTGCCCGGCGTCCAGGCCGGCCTGCAGGACGTTCTTGCCTTCCTCGGCCTCGTACGTGTGGCCGCTGGGCTGAAGTGTGATTCGGTGAGCCATCAGGTTCCCAAGTATGCCCTCTGAATTTGCGGTTGTGACATCAGTTGCCGCGGCTCGCCCTCGGCGGCGATGCGGCCCTCGTCCAGCACGTAGGCGCGGCGCGCCAGCTCGAGCGCCATGGCGACATTCTGCTCTACCAGCAGCACCGCCACGCCCTCGGCATTGACCTCGCGGATCGCCCGGAACATTTCGTGGGCGACCATCGGCGAGAGGCCCAGCGACGGCTCGTCCAGGAGCAGGAAGCGCGGCCGCGCCATCAATGCCCGGCCGATCGCCACCATCTGCTGCTGGCCGCCGGAGAGCGCGCCGGCAGGAACGTCCATCCGCTCGGCGAGCACCGGAAAGAGCGCGCTGACGCGGCGCAGCGATTCGGCGCGCGTCCTGCGGGCTTCGGCGCGGTAGCTGCCGAGCTCCAGGTTCTCGCGCACGGTCAGGTTCACGAACAGGCGCCGCCCTTCCGGCACGATGGCGATGCCGTGGTCGCAGAAGCGATGCGGCGATTCGCGCGTGATGTCGTGGCCGTCGACCGCGAGACGGCCGGACGCCACGGCGTGCAGGCCGGCCATGGCGTTGATCAGGGTCGATTTTCCGGCGCCGTTCGGGCCGACCACCACGACCAGCTCGCCCGCGTCGATGCGCAGGTTCACATCCGAGACGGCGGCGGCCGCTCCGTAGTTCACGGCGACGTTCGTTACCTCATACATGCGCGGCCCCCAGATAGGCCGAGACCACGTCGGGATTGCGCATGACCTCGGCGGGCACGCCCTCGGCGATCGCCTTGCCGTAGGTGAGCACCGCGACGCGATCGGTCAACTCCATGACCGCGCGCATCACGTGCTCGACGAAGACGATGGTCGCCCCCTGGTCGCGGATCGCGCGGATGAGGCGCAGCGCGCCGTCCATCTCCGAGGGCGTCAGGCCGGAAAGCACTTCGTCGAGGAAAAGGAGCTTCGGCCGCGACGCCAGAGCGCGCGCCAGCTCGAGAAATTTTCTTTCGTGCAGATTCAGGTCGGCGGGCAAGCGATGCGCCTTCGCCTCCAGCCCCGTGAAGGCCAGCCAGCGCCAGGCTTCGCGCTCCGCGGCGGCGCGGTCCATGACCACCTGGCCGAACATCGGCGGCAGGGCGACGTTCTGCAGCACGGTCAATTGCGGAAACGGCCGCGGAATCTGGTAGGTGCGCGCGATGCCCGCGCGCGCGATGCGGTGCGCGGGCTTGCCGACGAGCTCGCCGCCCTCGAAGCGGATCGAGCCGCCATCGACCGCGTAATGGCCGCTCACCACGTTGATCAGCGTCGACTTGCCCGAGCCGTTCGGGCCGACCAGGCCGAGGATCTCGCCGCGGCGCACTTCGAGATCGACGCCGGCGAGCGCCTGCACGCCCTTGAATGCCTTCGCCACGCCTCGCACGACGAGAAGCGGCTCGCCGGAGATCTTCACCGTTTGACGGGGCAAATCCTCCTCGACCTTCGAGCGCGGCTTGGATTCTTTCCTGAAATATTTAAGGCTCTGGCCGAGGATCCCGGCCGGCATGGCGACGATGACGACGATGAGGATCAGGCCGGTGAGCGCCCGGCCGGCGACGGCGGCGTTGCCGCTCGTAAAGGCGTAGAGCAGTATCGTGATCACCACGGCGCCGACCGCCGGCCCGAGCCAGTGGCGCGTGCCGCCGAGCGCGCTCATCAGCACGACGTTGACCGCCAGCGCGATCGAGAACGTTTCCGCCACGGTGACGTAGGAGACGAAGATGGCGTGGATGCCGCCGGCGAGGCCGGCGAGCGCGCAGGAGATGGCGAAGGCGGCGAGCTTGAAGCGGTAGGTCGGCACGCCCATCACCTCGGCGACGTCCTCGTCGTCGTGGATCGCGAAAAGGCCGGTGCCAAAGCGGGAATGGAACATCGCGTACGCGGTCCATAGCGTCAGCGCCGCCGCGGCGAGCATCAGGAGATACAGCACGCCCGAGGCCGTGGGCGCGAGCTTCGGTATGTCAGCGTTCACCATGATGCCCGGGCCGCCGTCGACGGCGTTGAGCGCGATGGTGGCAAGGACGAAGGTGATGGCGAGCGTCAGGAGCGCGAACAGCTCGCCGCGCAGCGCGCGAACCCGGAACACCACCGCGCCGAGCGCCACGCCGAGCACGGTAGCCGTGAGCGCGGCGAGCGGCAGCGTCCAGAGGAAATTCCAGCCGAGCTTGCCGGTAAGCGCCGCGGTCGTGTAGACGCCAACGCCGAAGAACGCGCCGTGCCCGAAAGAGAAGTAGCCGGAATAACCGCTCAGCAGGTTCCACGAGGTGGCGAGCACGATGGCGCTCAGCAGCAGGTAGAGGAACGACTCGTAGAACGCCGGCAGGCCGACGAACGGCACCGCGCAAAGCACGGCCGCGCCAACCGCCAGCAGGGTTTTCACGAAAACCTCGCTGGCCGGAAGAGCAGGATCGCGATCAGGAGCGAGAACGACACCAGCGGCGCCCAGGTCGGGTTGGTGACCGCCATCGTGATCGCCTCGCTCACGCCGATGACGATGCCAGCCACCAGCGGCCCGATCGGCCGGCCCAGGCCGCCCATCATCACCGCCGCGAACACCACGCCCATCCAGGCGTAGATCTGCACCGGCGCGAGCGTGTGGTTCAGCGCCAGGCAAAGGCCCGCGACCGCCGCGACGGCGGCGGCGAGCCCCGAGACGAGGTAGCCGAGCAGCCTCTCGTTGACGCCGAACGCGGCGGCGATCGGCGCGTCCTCGGTCATGGCGCGGATCGCCTTGCCCAGGTCGGTGAAGCGCAGCACGCCCCAGACGCCGAGCGACAGCGCCAGGGCGAAGCCGAGCGTCATCACATCGGTGAGCGAGACGAACAGCGGTCCGACCTTCCAGCGCACCGCCGCGTAGGCGTTCTCCATGCGATGGAAGTCCGCGGTCCAGAACCACTGGATGCCCGCCTCGATGATGCTCGTGATGCCGAAGGTGACGAGCAGCGTGTTCAGCAGCGTCACCGAGAAGCGGGTGAGGAACCAGTGCAGCGCGAGACCGGCGAGAAAGAAGAGCGGCGCGATGAGCGCCAGGGTGACGAACGGGTCCAACCGTCCGGAAAGCTGGAACGTGAGGTAGCCGCCGAGGAAGGCGAGCGCGAAATGCGCCAGGTTGACCTGGCGCAGCATGCCCCACGACAACGACAGTCCGAGGCCCAGCAGTCCGTACAGCGCGCCGATGAAGACGCCGGACAGTACCGACTGCCCGAGGAGCGTTGCGCTCGGCAATTAGGTGATTTTCGCCCCGGGCGCCGCCCACTGCGACGGATGCACGACGACCCACCTGCCCTGCTGCAGCTGCTTCACCTTGTACAGGTCGGCGCCCTCGACGTAGTTCTGCGGGCCGTTCCAGCGCAAGGTGCCGAACAGGACCTTGACCTCGTTCTTCTTCAGCCAGGCGCCGATCGTCTTGTCGTCCAGGCTCCTGGTCGAAGTGACCGCGGTCTCGAGCACCTGCCAGGCCGAGTACATGATTGCGGACTGCAGGTCGACCGAGGTGTACGGGATGCCGGCTTCCTTGGCGCGCTCGGCGTAGGTCTTCACGAATTGCGCGATCGTCGGGTCGTCGGTGAAAGGCGCGTGCGACTCGAAGGTGGTGAGCGCGAGCGAGCCCTGCGCCTCCGGCATCTTCAGCATCGGCCCGGGCGCCGGGAAGAGATGCACCTGTGCCGGCGGTCGGTAGTCGATCTTCTTCATCGCCTCGAGCATCAGCACCGGGTCGATGCCGTTGGTGCCGCCCCAGAGGAAGTCCGGATTCGCTTCCTTGACGCGGCTGGCGATGGCGCCGTAGTCGCGGTTGCCGAACTCGTACTCGAGGTGCAGCACCTCGGTGAGGCCGCGCTTCTTCAGGACCTCGCGCGCACCGACCGAGATGGCGTGCACCGACGGGAACTTGCTGGTGACGACGGCCACGGTCTTCGGCGGCTTGGGCAGCTTCGCCGCCGCGTCGAAGATGTGATTCGGCCAGACGTTCTCCGGGTCGAACGGCGAACCCGCGGTCTGGAACTGCATGTCGTACTTGGCGAGCCTCGGGATGCCGAACGAAGTGTGCAGCAGCACCTTGTTGTAGCGCTGGGCCACGCCCATCGCGGCGAGGATCGAAGCCGTCGCATAGGGGCTCTGGATCAGGTCGACGTTGTCCGAGGTGATGAGCTGCTCGTACAGCGTGCGCGTCAGCTCGGGCTTCGACTGGTCGTCGCGCAGCACCCACTCCACCGGCCGACCGAGCAGGCCGCCGCGCTTGTTCAGGTTCTCGACGCAGATCTCGGCGGTCACCTTGTGGATGATCGCCAGCGAGGCGAGCGGGCCGGTGAGCGGCAGCGTGCTGCCGATGCGAATCGGTTTGCCTTGCGCCCGCAATCCGCCGGGCAGCGCCATCGCCGACAGAATTGCGCCGCCGGCCGCAAGGGCCCGGCGTCGATTGATCTTCATGCTTGATCCTCCTCAGGATGTGCGTTTATATTGTCCATACGCCAATGCATTGTCAATTGTGAAACCGAAGCGTCGCGGCATCCAATCCGTCGATACCGGCATCCGGCTACTCGAGGTGCTGGAGAGGGCCCACGGCCCGCTCGCGCTCAAGGAGCTTAGCGCGAAGGCGGACATGGATCCCAGCAGCGCGCACCGCTATCTCGTCAGCTTCCTGCGCTGCGGCCTGGTCGTGCAGGGCGCGGACTCGCGCTACGACTTCGGCCCGCTCGCGCTGCGCCTGGGCCTTGCCTCGATCCAGCGCCTCGACCCGATCCAGGCGACCGAGCGCGCCCTTCCCGCGCTGGTCGAGGAGACCGGCTTCACCGCCCTGCTCGCGGTCTGGAGCAACCGCGGGCCGACGGTGGTGCACTGGCAGCGCACCGGCGACCTCGTCACCTCGCTCAACCTCGGCTCGGTGCTGCCGGTCGCGCGCTCGTCGCTCGGCCGCATGCTGCTCGCCTTCCTGCCGGCCGGCGTCACAGCCGAGGCGCTGGCACTCGAGATCAGGAAGGAAAAGCTCGACCGCGAAGCGCTGGAGCGCGAGCTCGAGCGTTCGCGCAAGTCGCGCCTCGCCTATGCCGACAAGACCGTGATCCCCGGCCTCTATGCCACCGCGAGCGTGGTGCGCGGCTGGAACGGCGAGGCGGTATGCGCCGCGGCGCTGATCGGCTCGGACGCCGAGCTCGCGCGGCAAAACAACGCCGCGGCACTGAAGCTGCGCGCGCTCTGCGACCGCCTCTCCGCCGAAGCCGGCGCCACCGACACTCGAATCGCAGCCTAGGAGGAACGATGCACCTCGTGATGTACGTCAAAGACAAGCAGCCCCGCGCCGGCGTGATCGACGGCGAGGACATCGTCGACATCAATGCCAACGACCGCTCGCTGCCGCCGACGCTCAAGGGCATCCTGGAAGCCAACGGGCTCGCCCGGGTCAAGAAGGTCCTGAAATCGAAGAAGCACCGGACGCCCCGCAAGCGCGCGAAGCTCCTGCCGCCGATCTCCAACCCCAGCCTGCTGCTCTCGGTCGGCATGAACTACCACGAGCACCTGAAGGAAATGAAGACGCCGGTACCGGAGAAGCCGGCGGCATTCACCAAGAGCGTCGCCAGCATCATTGCCTCGGGCGATTCGATCGTGCTGCCCGCCTCGCATCCCGACATGGTCGACTGGGAAGGCGAGTTCACCGTCGTCATCGGCAAGGCCGGCCATCGCATATCGGCGGCCAAGGCGCTCGAGCACGTCGCCGGCTACACCCTCGTCAACGACGTCTCGGCGCGCAACTGGGTTTCGGCGATCTTCGCCTCGACCGGCGTGATGGGCCCGATCCACGCCTGGGAGCACAACCTGCTCGGCAAGATGATGCCGACCTTCTGCCCGATGGGACCGTGCATCGCCACCCGGGACGAGATTCCCGACCCGGCGAACGTGAAGATCCAGACGCGGCTGAACGGCAAGGTGATGCAGGACGCGAACACCGACGATCTCGTCTTCAGCGTGGTCAAGCTGATCGAGTACTACTCGCAGTTCTACCGGTTCCTGCCGGGCGACTGCATCACCACCGGCTCGCCGAGCGGCGTCGGCTTCGGCCGCAACCCGAAAGTGTTCATGAAGGCGGGCGACACGGTCGAGGTGGAGGTGAAGGCCATCGGCGTGCTGTCGAACCCGGTCAAAGCCGCATGATTACGCGGCGCCGCATTCTCTTAGGCATTTCCGCTGCCGCGATTGCTCCGCACGCTTTCGCGCAAAGTTCACGAACGATAAGAATCATCGTGCCCTTCCCCGCCGGCGGCGGCACCGACGTGCTGGCGCGCATCGTCGGCGAGAAGCTGCGCGGCGGCTACGCGAGCACGGTGATCGTCGAGAACCGCGTCGGCGCCTCCGGCCGCATCGGCGTCGACGCGGTGAAGAACGCCGATCCCGACGGTGGCACGCTGCTTTTCATTCCCGACTTCCTGCTCACCGTCTATCCGCACAGCTTCCGCAGGCTCTCCTACGACCCCGTCGCCGATTTCGCTCCGGTCGCGATCGTCGCCAAGTCCGGACTGGCGCTGAGCGCAGGTCCCGGGTTGCCTGCCGAGATCGGCAAGATCCAGGATTACGTTGCCTGGGCGAAGAGCAATCCCAAGAATGCGTTCTTCGCCACCACTTCGCCGGGGGGCACGCCGCATTTCGTCGGCGTCATGCTCGCGCGCGATTCGGGCGTCGCGCTCTCGCCCGTGCACTACAAGGGCGGCGCACCGGCGCTGCAGGACCTGCTCGGCGGCCAGATCCCGCTCAGCGTCAACCCGGTCGGCGAGGTGCTGCCGTACGTGAAGAGCGGCAAGCTGCGCGTGCTCGCCACCACGGGCGCGCAGCGCTCGCGCTTCCTGCCCGAGGTGCCGACCATGGTCGAGTCGGGCTTCCCGCAGATCATCGTCGAGCCGTGGCTCGGCTTTTTCGCACCGGCGAGGACTCCCGCCGACACCGTCAGCCGCCTCGCGGCGGCCATCGGCGAAGCGATGAAAGCGCCGGAGACGGTGCAGAGCTTCGAGAAATTCGGCAACGAGGCGGTCGTCGGCACGCCGGCCGCCACCGCCGCCGCGCTCAAGACCGAGCTCGCCCGCTGGCAGCCGATCGTCAAGGCTTCCGGCTTCACGGCAGAGGATTGAAAGGAGCAGGCATGGAATTCGGCTACTTCACGCTCAGCGACAACCACTATCCGAACAACCCGCGCTCGGCCAACCAGTTCGTGCTCGACATCCGCGAGCAGGCATTGCTCGCCGACAAGATCGGCATGCACTCGGCGTGGATCGGCGAGCACCACTTCGACTCGCTCGGCGTCAATTCGCGCCCCGACCTGCTGCTCGCCAACATCGCCTCGCAAACAAAGAACATCCGCCTCGCGCCGGCGGTGACCGTGCTGCCCCTGCACCACCCGGTGCACGTTGCAGAGATGTGGGCCACTCTGGATCTTTTGTCTGGTGGAAGAGTGGACTTCGCCACCGGCCGCGGCTACGACCGCAAGGAGTACGCGCCCTTCGGCGCCGACTTCTTCGCCTCGGCCGAGATCTTCGAGGAAGGCATCGACGTCCTGCTCAAGGCGTGGAACTCGCCCGGCAAGTGGTCGCACAAGGGCAGGTTCTACGACATCCCGGAGATGAGCATCACGCCCAGGCCGGTGCAGAAGCCGATCCCGTTCTACGTCGCCTCGTTCTCGAAGACCAGCCTCGAGATGGCGGCGAAGCGCGGCCTCAACATCATCTACGCGCCGTTCGCCGCCGGCATGGTGTTCGGCGGGCTCGACAAGGCGGTCGACAGCTACCGCGAGGCCTGCGTCAAGGCCGGACACAAGCCGGGCCGGGCGATGTGCAGCTACTTCATCTACATCGCCGACGACGCGAAGCAGGAAGACTACGGGCGCGAGAAGCAGATGGACTACTTCAACCACTGCGTGCTGCAGGCCTTCCCGCAAAAGAAGGAGGACGCGCCGCCGACGATGCAGTACTTCCTCGAGATCGTCGACATCCTGAAGAACATGAAGAAAGAAGACCTGTCCGACAAGTCGATCCTGCTCGGCTCGCCAGCGAAGATCATCGAGACGCTGAAGAAGGTGGAGGCGTCCGGCGTCACCGAGGTGATCCTCTACTTCAACGTCGGCAACAAGCCGCACGCCATGGTCAAGGAGCAGATGCACCGCTTCATGAAGGAGATCGCGCCGCACTTCCAGGGCAAGCACATCGAACGCATGAAAGTCGCCGCCTGATGTGGGAGGAGGCGAGCGCACCAGTCCGCGTCTCGCACGAGCCGCGCGATTTCCGCAGCGCGCTCGGCTGCTTCCCGACCGGCGTCTGCCTCGTCACCACGGTCGCGCCGGACGGCAGGCGCGTCGGCATGACCGCCAACTCGTTCAGCTCGGTTTCGCTCGATCCGCCGATGGTGCTGTGGAGCCTGGCGCGCACCGCCAGTAGCGCTGCGGTGTTCCGCGACGCGGAGCGCTTCGTCATCAACGTGCTGGCGGCGGGCGACGAGGAGCTCGCGTCGCACTTCGCCCGGCCCGGCGAGGACAAATTCGCCAAGTACCCGGAGAGATTTGCCGGCGAGTTGCTGCAGGGTGCAGCGGCCGCTTTCGAATGCCACAGCCGCCATCGCTACTACGGCGGCGACCACATCATCATCATCGGGGTAGTCGAGCGCTATAGCTGGAGCGAAGTACCGCCCCTGCTCTTTCACCGCGGCCGCTACGCCGTCACAGGCGCAGCAGCTTGAGGGCGTTGGCGCCGCGGATCAGCGCCTTGTCGCTTTCGGGGATATCCAGCCTGGCAACGGTCGCGAGCGGATCGTCCAGGCCCATGTCGAAGCAGTAGTCGCTGCCCAGGGTCACGCGGTCGGCGCCGACCAGCTTTACCAGCGCCATGTTGATGCGGTCGTCGTGGCCGATGGTGTCGTAGGTGAAGCGCTTGAGGTAGCTGTCGATCGGCTGCTTCATGTGCTTGAGCTCCGGGCGCATCTGTCTGCCCCGCTCCCACCGGCCGACGAGCCACGGAAACGTGCCGCCGGCGTGCGGCAGGTTGAATCCCAGCTTGGGAAACCGGTCGAGCACTCCGCCCATGATGAGATGGGCCGCCGCGATGCCGGTGTCATACGGGTTGCCGCACAGGTTCTTCAGGTAGTACTTCTTGGTGCGGTCCTGGCCGACCGTGTCGACCGGGTGGAGGTAGATGGTCCAGCCCAGCTCCTCGCACTTGCCGTAGACGTCCCAGAACTTCTTCTCGTCCAGCTCCTCGTTGTTCACATTCGTACTCAGGTACAACCCGCGGATTCCCGGGAGCTTCGCCGCTCTCTCCAATTCTCTTAGTGCGTCAGAAGGCGATTGCATCGGCAGCATCGCCAGGCCGAGCAGGCGATCGGGATGCTTCCTGTGCGCGGCACTCGCCGCGTCGTTGAACGCCTGGCTGAGCGCGAGGCCGAAGCCGGGCGAAGCCCAGTAGACCATCGGCGTGGTCAGCGAAAGCGCGTGGACGTCGACCTTGATTCGGTCCATGACCTTGATTCTTTCCTCGACGACGACGAAGCGCTCGTCGAAGGCGTTCGTGATGTGCTTCGCCTTGAGGTGGTACTTGCCGTCCTTGCGCTCGAGGGAGGCGCCCTCCTTCGCGCCGTCCTTCTCGAACAGGCGGAGCCATTCCTCGGGGTACCAGTGGGCGTGAATGTCGATGGTTTTCATCGCGGTTATGATCCCATCCCATGAGACTGCTGACACTGCTGTTTTGCCTTGTTGCCGCGACCGCCTCGGCGCAGGACTACCCCGCCAAGCCGGTCCGGATCCTCGTCCCCTATGGGCCGGGCGGCGCCACCGACATCATTGCGCGCATCCTCGCGCAGCGGCTGACCGAGTCGCTCGGCCAGAGCTTCGTCGTCGAGAACCGGCCGGGCGCGAACGGCAATATCGCGCTCGAGGCAGCCGCGAAGGCCGCAGCCGATGGCTACACCCTGCTGGTCGGCAACGTCTCGACCAACGCCATCAACGAGACGACCTACGCCGGCCAACTCTCGATCCGGCCGTCGCGCGACCTGGTCGGCGTCACCAAGCTGGTCGAGGTGCCGCACATCGTCGTCGCCAACGGTTCCTTTCCGGCCAACAACATCGCCGAGCTGATCGCGCTGGCCAAGAAGGAACCCGGCAAGATCAATTACACCTCGGCCGGCCTGGGCAGCTATCCGCACCTCGACATGGAAAAGTTCATGAAAGTGACCGGCATCGACATGGTGCACGTGCCCTACAAGGGCGGTGCCGGCCAGGCGATCCCGGCGATGGTCGCGGGAGAGGTGCAGCTCGCCTTCTTCAACATGGCCTCGCTCCTGCCGCACATCAAGAGCGGCCGGCTGAAGGCCCTCGCGGCCATTCCCACCCAGCGCCTGCCCGAGCTTCCTAACGTGCCGACTCTCGCCGAGCAGGGCTTTCCCGGTATTGGCACCAACGCCTGGCAGGGACTCTTCGCGCCGGCGGCGACGCCCAAGCCGGTGGTCGACAAGCTGTACGCCGCGACCGCGGCGGCGCTCGGACGCTCGGAGCAGAAGGAAGGTCTGGCGAAGCAGATGATGAGTGTGGAATTGTCAAAATCGCCGACGGAATTCACGGAACTGGTGCGAAAGGAAACGCAGGACTGGGGGGATTTCCTGCGCTCCGCGAGAATCAAGATAGACTAGCGGCAAGGGGGAAGTTCGCATGACCACCACGCTTTGGATCCTCAACACAGTCGGTCTGCTGGCGACCACGGTCGGCGTTCTGGTGGTCTTCCTGCACCTGCACCGCACCTCGAGCGCGATCGCGCCCGCGTCGCTGCCGGAAGTCTGCCAGCCGCTCCTCAAGGACCGCCGCATGCTGACGATCACCGTCGGCCTGATGGCCGCGTGGTTCGTCGTTCAGTACGTCGCCGTTCTCTTTACCTAACTACTCCTTCAGAGCGGCGTTCACCTTCGGCATCACCTGCTCGGCCATCAGCTGCATCGAGCGGCGGGCGAGCTTCGGGTTCACCCAGTCGTGGCTGGGATAGTAGAGCGTCCCGAACGGCCCGACCTTCTCGCGGAACTTGAGGATCTGCTCGACGACGCTGTTCACCGTGCCGGCGATCACCAGCTTGGGCGTCACGGTGTCGGCGGTGATCGAAGCGTCGGGCTCGTTCTGGTCGAGCTTGAACAGGTTGCCGCGGCCGCCGGCGCCCACTAGTTTGCGGATCAGCTGCTTGAAGTAGAAGTGGTACGGGCCGCTCGCGCCGTGGCCGTACTCCTTTGCCGTTCTCTCGTCATCGGCGACGAAGATCGACTTAGCGACGCGCCAGTCCGACCCTTTCGCTTCGCGGCCTGATTCCTTGCATCCCTCTACGTACTTCGGCCAGTGGCTCGCCACCCACTCGGGCAGCAGGAAGTTGGCCGAGATCGGCGTCCAGCCGCGCTTGGCCGCCTCGGTCACGCCCTTGGAATGCGGCGCCACTGCGGTGACGACGATCGGCGGGTGCGGCTTCTGGTAAGGCTTGATGATCGCGCCCTGGCCGATCTCGAGGATTTTCGTGTTTTCGGTCGAAACATTGAAAAACTGCCCCGTCAGGTTGTACGGCGGCTCGCCCTTCCAGATGTCGAGCACCATGTTGATCGACTCGAGGAAGATGGCGTTGCGGTCCTTCTTGAAGTTGCCGAACACCTCGGCGTCCGACATCAGGCCGCCGGGGCTGATGCCGAAGATGAAGCGCCCCTTCAGCATATGGTCGAGCATCGCCACCTGGGCGGCGATCGCGGCGGGGTGCGAGTTGGGCATGTTCACCGTGCCGCTGCCCAGGACGATGCGCTTCGTCTCGTGCGCGAGGCTGGCGAGGAACATGAGGCAGGAGGTGACGTTCTCGGCCAGGTCGGTGACGTGCTCGCCGACGAGCGCCTCGCTGTAGCCAAGATGGTCGGCGAGCAGGATCGCCTCGCGGTCCTCGGCGTACGTCTCCCACGGCTGTCGCGCCGGCGGGTGCAGCGGCATCATGAACGTGCCCAGCTTCAAGAGACGACCTCCTCGATTTTTCCGCTCGCGGCAGACTTGAATATCGCCTCGAGCGCCGACACGTTGGCGATCATCTCGCTCTGCGGAACAGGATAGGGCTTTCCCGACAACGCCGCGTCGGCGAAAGCTTCAAGATTCGCAAGAACGGCTTTCGCCGGCGGGTACTCCTTCATCGCTTTCTTTCCGCCCCGCAACGTCGTCGTCAGGGTCCAGCCTTCTGGCGCTTCCGGATGCGCCTTGTCGCGCACCTCGATCCAGCCCTTGCTGCAGTAGACGGCGAAGCGGCCGTCGAAGGGCGTCGCCAGGCAGGCGTTGAGCAGCGCATGCCCCTTGCCGAAATCCACCAGGATCGCGAGCGTGTCGCCGTTCGTGAGATGGCTGCCAAGGGTTTTTACCGAAGCAAAGACCCTTCGGGCCGGGCCGAAAACACCCACCGAAAGATCCAGCAAGTGGATGCCGGTCGCGGTCATCGGCCCCGCCGGCGCTTCCTTGGCCGACAGGCGCCAGTTGTCCGCCGGCAGCGAGAGGAACTTGTCCTGCACGAAGTTGGCCTCGATCTGCAGCGGCGTGCCGAGCTCGCCGTCCTTGATCATGCGTAGTGCTTCCTGGATCGGCGGCTCGAAGCGCTTCTCGTGGCCGACGGCGAGCTTGACGCCGTTGTCGTTCACCGCCTTGACCGCCTTCAGCACGGCTTCGCGGCTGAGCGACAGCGGCTTTTCGCAGAACACATGCTTCTTGGCGTTCGCTGCAGCGACGATCTGGTCGGTGTGCAACGTGTGCGGCGTGCATAGCACTACGCCCTGCACTGCCGGGTCCTTCAAGGCATCCTGAAAGGAGGAAAGCGGAACTCCCTGGTCAGCGGCGAACTTCGCCGCGGCCGGATCAGGATCGACGACTCGGACGATCTTGAGCTTCGGGCTCGATTTCACCAGCGGGACGATGATGCGGCCCCACCAGCCCAGGCCGCATACGGCTACGTTGAACATCAATCCGGTGTCGCGTTGGCTTCTTTGGCGATGCGCGCCCAGCGCTCGGTCTCGGCGACCACGTACTGCGCGAACGCCGCCGGGCTCGGGCTGGTCAGCACTTCCGCGCCGCCCGTCTTAAGGCGCGCGATGACGTCCGGGTCCTTCATCACCGTCTGCATGACGCCGTAGAGCTTGTCGATCACCTCGCGCGGCGTGCCGGCGGGGACGAAGATGCCCTGCCAGGAGCTGGCGGCGAGGTCCGCGTAGCCGGCTTCCTGCACGGTGGGGACCGACGGCAACGCCTCCATGCGCTTGCCGCTCGTCACCGCGAGCGGCTTCAGGCGCCCGCTCTTGATGCCGGGCATCGCCGAGGCCGCGGTGGCGAACATGACGTGCGTCTCGCCGCCCATCAGCCCGGCGGTGGCGGGACCGGCGCCGCCCTTGTAGGGGACATGCACCATGTCGAGCTTCTCGAGCTTGCGCAGCAGCTCCATCTCCAGGCGATCGAGGCTGCCGCTGCCCGGCGAGGCATAGTTCAGTTTGCCGGGGTTGGCCTTGGCGTGCTCGACCAGCTCGCGCATGCTGTTCACCGGCAGCGACGGATGCGAGATCAGCGCGCTAGGCACGTCGACCACCTGCGTCACGCCGACGAGATCCTTGGTCGGCACGATGCTGAGCTTGGGATAGACGCCCGGATTGATGGCGACCGAGCCGACGTTGCCGAGGAAGATGGTGTAGCCGTCGGGCGCCGAGCGCGCCGCGGCTTCGGCGCCGATGTTGCCGGCGGCGCCGGGCTTGTTCTCGACCACGATCGGCTGGGCGTGCAGCTCGCCCCTCATCGGCTGCAAGATGCGGCCGACGAAGTCCGACGCGCCGCCGGGCGCGAACGGGATGATCATCCTGATCGGCTTGCTGGGATAGGGCTGCGCGTTCGCCAGCCCCCATGCGAATATGAAAATTGAAAAAATGAATTTCATAGCTCCGACTCGATCGGTAGTGGAATTGCTTTCTTCAGGCGCGCCGACTTGTCGAACGCCTTGGTGAGCATCAGCCGGTTGTGCGCCTCGGCCGCCGTCGCGTGCTGGGTGGTCAGGCCCATCGAGATCCGGTTCAGCCACTGCTCGGTCTCCTCGCGCATCGGCCCGCGCAGCTCGCCCAGCGCCATGTCGCCGGGCGGATAGCTGCCCATGAAGTCCACTCTGCGTTGGGCGTCGGGCGCGTAGCCTTCGGATTGGGATTTCGAAGTGGCGAGAACGATATCCCTGTGGGTGTCGTCGATCGTCAGCACCCCTTCGGTGCCGGTGATGCCGACTTCCAGGCTGTACACCGCGCCCGGCCAGACGACCGGCAGCGCCCAGGAAATCACCGCGTGGTAGAGGCTGCCGTCCTCGAAAACGATCGTTCCCGCCGTGGCGTCGATGCCCTTGCACAGCGGCCCGAGCGCCTTGTCGACCGAGCGGGCGTAGATCTCCACCGGTTTCTTCGCCTCCATCATCCACATGACGATGTCGAGCGCGTGGGTACCCGAGATCACCATCGGCGAAATCTTCGAAGGGTCGCTGGTGCGCTTGTAGTTGTCGAGCGCGACCAGCCGGTTCATGAAGGCGCGCGAGGTGACGAGCGTCACGTCGCCGAGGCTGCCGGTACGGACCTTCTCCTTCGCCGCCAGCCAGCGGCGGCGAAAACGTTGCGTGTAGCCGACGACAGCGTCCACGCCTGATTCTTTTATTTTTTGGAAAACCCTCTCCGATTCGGACAGCTCGGTCGCGAGCGGCTTTTCGATCATCAGGCTCAGCTTCCGTTCCACGGCGGCCAGGATCGGCTCGACGTGCAGGTGCTCGTCGGTCGAAATGACGGCTGCCGTTACCTCGGGGCGGTTGAGCAGCTCCCTGAAGTCCGTGGTGACGAAGTCGGCGTTGCATTTCTCCTTCAGGAGAGCAAGGCGGTCCTTCTTCAGGTCGGCGACGCCGATGAAATCGACCATCGGGTGCCGGGCGGCGACTTCGCCGCGGAAGAGCCCGACGCGCCCAGCCCCGACTATCGCGAGGCCGATGCGCTTCGGGTTCTTTTTGCCCATTGAATCGGCAGGGAGACGGGTTCGTTGCTCTCGGCGGAAAGGTCGGCGGCGATGTAGACCTCCATCACCATGCGCGCGTGCTCGGGCTTCACCATCACCTCGCGGTCGTGGACCACCGCCTCGAGGAAGTGGATCGTCTCCGGTGCCATCGGTCCGGCGTAGGTGTGCTCGACGAACTCGCCCGGCATGGTCGACATCGGCAGCTGCATGCCCTTCTTCACCGTGTTGACCACGACATCCTTGTGGCTGTCGTCGACCATGACCGCGCCCTCGGTGCCGACCATCTCGATCCAGGTGGTGGAGAAGTTCGGGTAGCCGAGGGGCAGGCTCCAGCCGCCGCCGACGACGATCGACATGCCGTTGTCCATGGTCACCATCACCCATTGCTGGTCCGGCACGTCGCCGCCGCTCATCGCCCGCATCGCCCCGTAGTTCACCTGCGAGTAGACGCGGATCGGCTTCGCCGGCTCCAGGCACCAGAAGACGAAGTCGAGGTCGTGCGTCGCCTCCATCGCCGCCGGCGAGAGCTTCGAGCGGCCGCTGATCTTCGTCCCGAGCATGCGCGTGATATGCCGCGACACGAGCGCGGTGACCGGCTTGCCGATCGTCGCGTCGCGGATGCACTTGCGCACATACGCGTACTTCGAATTGAAGCGCTGTGAGTAGCCGATGGTGAACTTGAGGCCCTTCCCCTTGGCGAGCGCGATGAGCTCGTCCGCCTCCTTCAGCGTCATCGCGATCGGCTTCTCCAGGAACACGTGCTTCCCGGCGCCGAGGAAATCCTTCGCCATCGGGTAATGCGTGCTCTCCGGCGTGGCGGAGATGTAGACAGCTTCGATGTCCTTGTTGCCGAGGAGATGCTTGTAGTCGGAC
>JAXDQC010000089.1:0-8324 GCA_034668045.1 Betaproteobacteria bacterium
CAGGAACTCCTGCTCGAGGCTGAGCGGCTGCGTCTGCTCGACCTCGACGCAGATGCGATGCATGGCTTCGATCGTCTCGACCGGGTACTTGCCGCTCGCGGACTCGGCCGAGAGCATCACGGCGTCGGTGCCGTCGAGCACGGCGTTGGCGACGTCCGACACCTCGGCGCGCGTCGGCACGGGGCTCGAGATCATCGACTCCATCATCTGCGTCGCGGTGATGGTGAGCTTGTTCTCCTGGCGCGCGAGCCGGATCATCTTCTTCTGCAGCGCGGGCACCGAGGCGTCGCCGACTTCCACCGCCAGGTCGCCGCGCGCCACCATGATGCCGTCGGAGCCGCGCATGATGTCGAGCAGCGCGGCCTCGCCGACCGCCTCGGCGCGCTCGATCTTGGCGATCAGGAACGCCTTGCCGCCGGCGGCGCGCATCAGCTCGCGCGCCATGTACATGTCGGCGCCGCTCTTCGGGAACGACACCGCGAGGTAGTCGGCCTGGATCTTCGCCGCCGTGCGGATGTCTTCCATGTCCTTGGCGGTGAGCGCCGGCGCCGTCAGCCCGCCGCCCTGGCGGTTGATGCCCTTGTTGTTCGACAGCACGCCGCCGTGGCGCACCGTGGTGTGCACTTCCTCGCCGCGCACGTCGGTGACATCGAGGACGATCTTGCCGTCGTCGAGGAGCAGCACGGCGCCCGCCACGACGTCGCGCGGCAGCTCCTTGTAGTCGAGACCGGCGCGGCCGCCGTCGCCAATCTCGAGGCCGGCGTCGAGGACGAATTTCTGCCCCTTCTCGAGCGTGATCTTGCCTTCCTTGAACTTGCCGACGCGGATCTTCGGCCCCTGCAGGTCGCACAGAATGGCGACAGTGCGCCCGAGCTTGGTCGCGATCTCCTTGATGAGCTTGGCGCGGTTTTCGTGGTCCTGCGCCGTGCCGTGGGAGAAGTTGAGGCGCACCACGTCGACGCCCGCGCGCACCATGCGCTCGAGCACGGCCGGCTCGCTCGATGCGGGTCCTAGGGTGGCGACGATTTTTGTACTGCGGAGCATGAAGGACGTCTTGGTGATTCTATCCGATTCGGCCGCGCTCGATGACCGGCTGTCCTTTTGCGTCGCGCGTCTCGAACAGAAGCTCGTCGCCGACACGCGACGCGTGCACCGTCAGCGTGCCCGGCATGAGCACCATGCCGGCGAAGCGGCAGCGCACCCGCTTCACTTCCATCTTCAGCTTTTCGAGAATCTTCGAGACGGACAGCGCCAGCGTGGCGGTGCCGTGCAGGATGATGTCGGGCAGGCCGGCGGCGCGCGCGTATTCCGGGTCGGTGTGGATCGGATTCCAGATGCGCGCGCACTCGGTGTAGACATGCCCTGCGGTCGCCGCGACCTTCACCTCGCCGATCTGCCCAAGGGACTGCTCCTGCTTCGGCGGATCGTCGACGGCGGCAATGCTGCGATCGCCGCCTTCCAGCATCACGCCCCGATAGAGCATTCCGTAGTCGGTGGTGCTCACGGGCTCGCCTTTGGCATCGCGCGCCTCGAAGCGGAACACGACCAGCGTTCCCGGCTTGCGCTGCAAGCACGCCACGACTCTGCCGCTCACCAGGAGCTTCTCCTCGCGCAGCGGGCGGTGAATCGTCAGATCGTGCTGCGCGTGCACGAGGCGCGGGTTGATCGCCTGCAGCCGGGTCGACTCGCGCAGCGCCTGCGTCGCCGGCCATTCGTAGCAGACCGGGAACAGCGCATGCGGCTTGTCGCTGACTTCGCCGAGCGCGGCGTTGTAGGCCATCAGCCAGCGCTTATCAATATGCTGCTGATGGGGTCCCGCCTCGCGCCCGACGATCGCCGACGAAATCTTCAAGCCCGGGCTTCGAGCGCTGCTACGGCGGGAAGAGTCTTGCCTTCGAGGAACTCGAGAAACGCGCCGCCGCCGGTCGAGATGTAGGAGATGCGGTTCTCCAGCCCGAACTTGGCGATCGCCGCCAGCGTGTCGCCGCCGCCGGCGATCGAATACGCCGACGATTCGGCGATCGCCTGGCCGACGGCGTGCGTGCCCTTGGCGAACGCGTCGATTTCGAAGACGCCGACCGGCCCGTTCCAGACGATGGTGCCGGCGCCCTTCAGCTTCGCCGCCAGCGCAGCCCCGGTCTTCGGGCCGATGTCGAGGATCATCTCGTCGGCCTGCACGTCCTGCGGCGACTTGATCGTGGCGCGCGCGCGCGCCGAAGCCTCGACCGCCACCACCACGTCCTCGGGGAGCGGCACCTGCGTCGCCGCGGCAATCCGCTTCGCTTCTTCCACCAGCCCAGGCTCGGCCAGCGACTTGCCGATCGGCTTGCCGGCGGCCAGAAGGAACGTGTTGGCGATGCCGCCGCCGACGATCAACAGGTCCACTTTCTTCGCCAGCTCCGCGAGCACGGTCAGCTTGGTCGAGACCTTGGATCCTCCGACCACTGCAACCAGCGGCCGCGCCGGGTTTGATAATGATTTTGACAAAGCATCCAGTTCCGCCGCCATCAGCGGGCCGGCGCAGGCGATCTTCGCGAAGCGCGCCACGCCATGGGTCGTCGCCTCGGCGCGGTGCGCGGTGCCGAACGCGTCGTTGACGTAGATATCGCAGAGGGCGGCGATTTTCTTCGCCAGGGCTTCGTCGTCCGCCTTCTCGCCCTTGTTGAAGCGGCAGTTCTCCAGCATCACGATCTCGCCGGGCGCCACCTTGACGCCGCCCAGCCAGTCGCGCAGCAGCGGCACGTCGCATTCCAGCAGCTCGGCGAGGCGGCGCGCGACCGGCGCCAGCGATTCGCTGGGATCGAACGCGCCTTCCTTGGGCCGGCCGAGGTGCGAGGTGACCATGACGGCAGCGCCCTGCTCGAGCGCCGCCTTGATGCCGGGCACCGAGGCGCGGATGCGCGTGTCGTCGCTAATGCGGCCGCCCTCGCAGGGAACGTTGAGGTCGGCGCGGATGAAGACGCGCTTGCCGCGCAGGTCCACCTCGGACATGCGCTTGAACTTCATTACTTGGCGTGAGCTAGTTCTGCCCCGACCTTGGCGAATACCGCGGCGACATCGAGCATGCGGTTGGAGAAGCCCCACTCGTTGTCGTACCAGGCGTAGACCTTGACCAGTGTCCCGTCCAGCACCTTGGTCAGCAAGGCATCGACGATCGAGCTCGCCGGGTTGTGGTTGAAGTCCGAGGAGACCAGCGGCTCGTCGCAGTATTCGAGGATGCCTTTCAAGTCGCTGCCGGCCGCCTGTTTCACCGCCTGGTTCACTTCCTCGGCCGTGGTCTTCTTCTTCGCGACGAAGGTCAGATCGACGATCGAGACGTTGATGGTCGGCACGCGGATGGAGTAGCCGTCGAGCTTGCCGTTGAGGTGCGGCAGCACCAGGCCGACCGCAGCCGCGGCGCCGGTCTTGGTGGGAATCATGTTGTGCGTCGCCGAACGCGCGCGGCGCAGGTCCTTGTGGAACACGTCGGTCAGCACCTGGTCGTTGGTGTACGAATGGATCGTGGTCATCTGTCCCGAGACCACGCCGATACGGTCATCGAGCGCCTTGACCAGCGGCGCCAGGCAGTTGGTGGTGCACGACGCGTTGGAGATGACCGTATCCGAGTCCTTCAGGTCCTTGTGGTTCACGCCCATCACCACGGTGCGATCCACGTCCTTCTCGCCGGGCGCCGAGATGATCACCTTCCTCGCGCCGGCCTGGAGGTGCGCGCCGGCCTTCGCCTTGCTGGTGAAAAGCCCGGTGCACTCGAGCACGACGTCGACGCCGAGCGATTTCCACGGCAGCTTGGCCGGATCGCGCTCGGCGACGACCTTGATGCGGTCGCTGTCGACGACGATGCTGTCGCCGTCGACGCGCACCTTCGACGGGAAGCGGCCGTGCGCGGTGTCGTACTGGAGCAGATGCGCGTTGGTCGCGGCATCGCCGAGGTCGTTGATGGCGACGAATTGCAGCGGGTGCTTCTTGCCGCCTTCGTAGTGGGCGCGCATCACCATGCGCCCGATCCGCCCGAATCCGTTGATGGCTACCTTGATCGTCATTTAATTACGCTCCTGACTGCCTTTGCGATGTTGTCCGCGGTGAAGCCGAAGTGCTTGAAGAGGTCGCCGGCGGGCGCCGATTCGCCGAAGCGGTCGATGCCCACCACCGCGCCCTCGAGGCCGACGTACTTGCGCCAATAGTCGCTGACGCCGGCTTCCACCGCTACCTTTGGGAGTTGCACCGGCAGGACGGAGTTCCGGTAATTCGCGTCCTGGCGGTCAAAAACGCTGGTCGACGGCATGGAAACCAGCCGCACGGCGATCCCGGCCTGCGCCAGCTGCTGCTGAGCGGCGAGCGCGGGCTGCACCTCCGACCCAGTCGCGATGAGGACCGCCCTGGGCGAATCCGCATCGACCAGCACATAGCCGCCCCGTCCGACGTTTTCCGTCCCGGCGCGCTTCATGCAGGGCAGGTTTTGCCGCGAGAGCAATAGCGCGGTCGGGCCCTTGACGCGCTCGAGCGCCGCCTGCCACGCGAGCGCCGTCTCGACGCTGTCGCAGGGACGCCAGACATCCATGTTCGGGATGAGCCGCAGCGTCGACGCGTGCTCGATCGGCTGGTGCGTCGGGCCGTCCTCGCCGAGGCCGATCGAGTCGTGGGTGAAGACATAGATCACCCGGATCTTCATCAGCGCCGCCATGCGAAGGGCGTTGCGAGCGTAGTCGGAGAAGACGAGGAAGGTGCCGCCGTAGGGAATCAACCCGCCATGCAGGCTGAGTCCGTTCATCACGGCGCACATGCCGAATTCGCGCACGCCGTAGAAAATGTGGTTTCCCTTGACCGAGCCGGGGGCCACGGCGCGCGAAGCCTTGACCATCGTCAGGTTCGAGCCCGTCAGGTCGGCCGAGCCGCCGATGAGCTCCGGCAGCGCCGGCACCAGCACCTCGAGCGCGTTCTGCGAGGCCTTGCGCGTGGCGATGGTTTCGGCCTTCTGGCTCGTCTCCTCCAGAAGGTTCTTGAACACGTCTTTCGAGCCGGAAGGCAGCTGTCCGGCCGTCCGCCGCGTGAACTCGGCCGCCTCGGCCGGAAACTGCTTCTGGTAGTCCTTGAAAACGCGGTCCCACCGTCGCTCCGCCCGCTTGCCCGTCTCTTTCGCGTCCCAGCCGGCCCGCACGTTGTCCGGGACGACGAAGGGCGGGTGCGCCCAGCCGATCGCCGCGCGCGTGGCGGCGATTTCGTCCGCCCCGAGCGGCGCGCCGTGCGCCGCGCCGGTGTTGGCCTTCTTCGGCGCGCCCTTCGCGATCACCGTCTTGCAGCAGATGAGCGTCGGCCGGGTTTTCTCCCGCTTCGCCCTGCGGATGGCGCGGTCGACCGCCTCGACGTCGTGGCCGTCGACGCTGTGGATCACCTGCCAGCCGTAGGCGGCGAAGCGCTTCGGCACGTCGTCGGTGTACCAGTTCCTGATCTGGCTCTTGTCGGAGTCGATCGAGATGCCGTTGTCATCGTAGAAGGCGATCAGCCTGGAGAGGCCCAGGGTGCCGGCGAGGGAGGCGGCCTCGTGCGAGATGCCTTCCATCATGCAGCCGTCGCCCATGAAGACGTAGGTGAAGTGCTCGACCAGCTCCAGGCCCGGCCGGTTGAAGTCGGCGGCGAGCAGGGTTTCGGCGAGCGCCATGCCGACGGCATTGGCAAATCCCTGCCCGAGGGGTCCGGTGGTGGTCTCCACGCCGGGCGCGTAGCCGTACTCCGGGTGGCCCGGCGTCTTCGAGCCAAGCTGGCGGAAGCGCTTCAGCTCCTCGATCGGCAAGGCGTAGCCGGTGAGGTGCAGCAGGCTGTAGAGCAGCATCGAGCCGTGGCCGTTGGAGAGCACGAAGCGGTCGCGGTTCGGCCAGGCCGGGTTGGCCGGGTTGTGGCGCAGGTGGCGCTTCCAGAGCGCCACGGCGATCTCGGCCATGCCCATGGGCATTCCGGGGTGGCCGGACTTGGCGGCTTCCACCGCGTCCATCGCCAGGGCACGAATGGCATTCGCCAGCTCGGCGTCGGACGCCTTGGCAGAAACGGGAGATTCCATCGGAGCGTGCAAATTATACTCAGCGAGATGAACGAACTTCCCTTCGGCCGGCCGCCCGATTTCGAGCAACTCATCTCCTGCGAGCAGCCCGGCGAGGCGCACTGGTTCGTCTTCCGCGGCACCGATCTCCTGGTCGAGCTGGGTCCGATGACCGTCCCCAGCGATGACCTGCGGGTGAAGGCGAGGCCCGCCTGGGCCCGCTTGCCGTTGCAAAAAAACCACAACTGGTTGGGTTCAGCGGCGGTCCGGAGCCTATATCTAGGGCGTCTGGGCGGCCGCGATTTCTGGGCCGCCGAGTTGCCCAAGGACGCGGCAACCCCGCCGGGAATGTCCTGGGAAGGGCTGCGCACGCTCTTCACGGTGCTCGACGACGCCCACTTCGCGCTCGCCGGCCGCGCCGTCCAGCTGGTCGACTGGGACCGCACGCACCAGTTCTGCGGCCGCTGCGGCACTCCCACAGAGGCGAAGCGAGAGGAGCGCGTGCGCGTCTGCCCTGCCTGCAAGCTCTCCGCCTACCCGCGCGTGGCGCCGGCGATCATGGCGCTGGTGAAGCGCGGCCGGGAGATCCTCCTCGCGCGCAGCCCGCACTTTCCTCCCGGCATGTACAGCGCGCTCGCCGGCTTCGCCGAGCCGGGCGAGTCGCTCGAGCAGTGCCTCGCGCGCGAAGTGGAAGAGGAAGTCGGCGTGCGCGTAAACAACATCCGCTACTTCGCCAGCCAGTCGTGGCCGTTTCCGCATTCGCTGATGATCGCGTTCGTCTGCGACTGGCAGTCGGGAGAAGTGAAGCCGCAAGAGACGGAAATCGAGGACGCGAAGTGGTTCGAACTATTGCATTTGCCGAAACTTCCGAGCAGAATCTCGATCGCGCGCAGACTGATTGATGCAGTTGTCAATGAGCTGCGGCAAAACGTTTAGGAGGTTTTGAACGAATTGAGCGCAATTGAAGAGCGCTGTTTGCGCCGAAAGGCGCGGTGGAAGGCGTGGCTACCCGTCGGGGGCTGCGCCTTCGCATTTTGGAGGATGAAGCTATGAACGGTCTGCAACTCATCGGTGACCTCACCGGCTGCCGCTGCGATCCGCAGCTACTCCTGGACGGCGGGAGCTTCCGCGCCAAATGCCTAGAGATGGTGTCCGCTTCCGGTCTCACGACCATGGACGCGACCTTCCATACCTTCGACGGCGGCGGCTTCACGGGCACCGTCGTGCTCGCGGAATCCCACTTGGCGATCCACACCTGGCCCGAGCGTCAGGGGCTGACGCTCGACGTCTACGTCTGCAACTACAGCGCCGACAACTCCGCCAAGGCGCGGAAGCTGTTCGACCAGCTGGTCGAGCATTTCCAGCCGGGCGAGGTCGCCAAGCACGAAGTCGAGCGCGGCGAGCACATGCTGATGGAGCCGCTCAACGCCTCGACGGGCTTCTACATCCGCGCCGACCGCCAGATCGGCGAGTGGCAGACGAAGTTCCAGAAGATGCAGATCTACGACACGCCGCACTACGGCAAGATCTTCCGGCTCGACGGCTTCAACATGACCTCCGAGAAGGAGGAATTCGTCTACCACGAGAACCTCATCCACCCCGCGCTGACCGCGCACGCGGCGCCGAAGCGGGTGCTGGTCATCGGCGGCGGCGACGGCGGCTCCTCGGAGGAGGCGCTCAAGCACCCGTCGGTGGACCAGGTGACGATGGTCGAGATCGACGCCGACGTGATCAACGTCGCCAAGGAACACTTCCAGGCCGTGCACAACGGCGTCTTCGACAACCCGAAGCTGCGGGTCCTGGTCGAGGACGGGATGAAGTTCGTGCGCGACACCCAGGAGAAGTTCGACCTCGTGTCGCTCGACCTGAACGACCCGGTCGGCCCGGCGGCTGCGCTCTACTCGGCGGAGTTCCTGCAGCAGATTCGCCAGACGCTCTCGCCCGGCGGCGCGCTCACCCTGCACCTCGGCTCGCCGGTGGCGCAGCCGGCGCGCGTGGCCGAGCTCGCCCAGCGCCTGAACGGGCTGTTCCGCATCGTGCGGGTGTACACCATGTACATCCCGCTCTATGGCTCGCTATGGGCGATGGCGGTGTGCTCGGACAAGCTCGATCCCAAGGCTTTCACCGCCGACGAGATCGACCGGCGCATCGACGCGCGGAAAATGCAGGAGTTGCGCTATTACAACGGCGAAACGCACGAGGGCGTCTTCGCGCTGCCGAATTTCGTGCGCGACCTGGTCACGCCGGCGCGCCTGAAGCAGCCGACACGGGGCCGCCGCCTCGGCGTGGTGAG
>JAXDQC010000090.1:0-21451 GCA_034668045.1 Betaproteobacteria bacterium
GCTCGCGCAGCACCTCTAGCACCTGCGGGTATTTCATGTTGTCGTTTACGCGAACCTCGTAGAAGTGTCCGTCGCGCATCTGCTCGTTCGAATAAATCCAGTCGATAGCGTTGCAGTCCGAACTATCTGTTGAGGCAACCTGATACCGGTACTTCCAAGTCTTTTGTACGCGCATACGTTGCACTTCGACAACATAGATGACGAACGTTTGGCCGAAAACCTTGACGCTACCGCGCAGAGTTTTGCCGGGCGCGATTTTGCGGCGGACCGAGGAACGAAACTCCCTTCCAATGACGTTATTGCGTGACGATTTAGCTAGTCCGTCGGCAGCGTAGTTGTGCGGGTCTTTGTCCTTGCCTTTGCCGTGCCCTTTCACCCATTCAATGACTACGCTTTTTCGAACCTTCTTTAGCGCACGCAAGAAGTCCTTCCACACGTCCGGGTTGTCGATCGGGCGTCCATCGATGTTCCGCCACCCAAGCCGCTGCCAAGTAGGTAGTGCCTTATGCCCGCGCACTACGTACTGAGAATCCGACCGAATTACTAGCTTGGCAACCTTGCGGAAGCATTCCAGTTTTGGTGCGAACTCCAGGGCGTCCACACAGGCCTGCAACTCCATCCTGTTGCCCGTCGTGCCGGCAATGCCGGGCGGGGCATGTTCGAAGACAACCGCTTCACTTCCACGCTCGTCGATGTGTAGGAAGACGAGGCCATAGCCGCCCTTACGGCCTTTCCAAACGAGCGAGCCGTCCGTATAGACGACCAAGGCGTTCTCAACGAGGCGGGGCATTTGCTTTGCGGCGATTCTGCAGCAAGACAATTCCGATGACCGCGGGTACCGCCTGTTTGTGAGCGTTGCCGCCGACGAGCAGCAGTCGCGAGCCCCTAGCTGCCAGCCCAGTTCAGCCGCACCCGCCCGATTGCCATTGCGACCGCCGCCTGTGTCGGCTCCACCACCGGAACGCCGATCGCGTCCTGCAGCGGCTTGCGGTAGCGCGCCATGCCGGCGCAGCCCATCACGACGACGTCGGCGCCGTGCCGCTCGCGCAGCGCCTTGCCGACCTCGACCATCCGCCCGAAGGTTTTCTTTTCATCTGACAATTCCACCACCGGAATGCCGACGGGCAGCTCGCCGGCGAAGCGGTCGGTGACGCCGAGCGCGCCGACGTAGCGCAGGTGCCGCGGGATTGATTTCTGCAGGATGGCGATCACCCCGAAGCGGTGCCCGAGGGTCAGCGCGGTGAGGATGCCGCATTCCGAAATGCCGAGCACCGGCTTCTTCGTCGCTTCGCGCACGGAATGCAGCCCGGGATCGCTGTAGCAGGCGATGACGAATGCAGCGTATTCGCCTTCCTTTTCACGCACCAGTTTGAGGAGCGGCTGCACCACGCCGTCCACGTGCTGCTGGGTCTCGATGCCGGGCGGGCCTTCCTTGAGCGTCACGCAGTCGATGGCCGGGCCGCCGGCCATTCGCAGTGGCTCGACGGCCTCGTCGATGCCGCGCGTCACGGCTTCGGTGGAATTGGGGTTGATGACGAGGATGCGCATGAGGCGTGCAAGGATCATACAATCGTCCTACCAATTTCCGGGGGAGGTTTCGATGCTGCATCGCCGAGTTGCCTTGATCACGATCGCCGCGCTGTTCTGCGCAGGCTCCGCAATCGCCCAGTCCAAGAAGCCGCCGCTCCGTACCGGAGTCGACGGCACCTTCGCGCCGCACGCCATGCCGAAGCTGGGCGGCGGCATCGAGGGCTTCCAGATCGATCTCTTTACCGAGGTCGCAAAACGCATGGGTCGCGAGATCACCATCGACAGCGTGAGCTTCTCGACCCTGATCCCGGGCATGCTCTCCGGCCGCTACGATTTCATCGCCGCGCCGACCACGGTAACCAAGGAGCGCGCCGAGCAGATGATCTTCACCGCCGGCTATCTGTGGACCGCGTACCAGTTCGGGATCAAGCAAGGCTCCAAGCCGATCAAGGGCTGGGAGGACCTCAAGGGCAAGGCGGTCTCGGTCAACAAGGGCACGCCTTACGAGACGCTGAGCAAGAAGATGGGCGAGCAGCACGGCTTCACGGTGCAGGCCTACGACACGCAACCCGACGCGACGCAGGCGGTGCTCTCCGGGCGCGCGTACGCGACGCTCGGCGGCAACACCACCATCGTCTATGCGGCGAGCAAGAACAAGCAGTTCATTGCCGACCTCGAGCTCGCCGAAACGCGCGCGCACTGGGGAGCGCCGTTCCCCAAGCAGAGCGTGGCGCTTCGCAACGAGATGCAGGACGTGATGAACTGCATGAAGAAGGACGGCACCATCGCCAAGATGTCGGAGAAATGGTTCGGCAAGAAGCCGGGGCCCGACTCGCTCGAGCGCGTGATCACGCCGGGCTACGGCGTGCCGGACATGCCGGGCTACGATCCGACCCCGCATCCGCTGAAGTGCAGCTAGTAGTCGAGGCGCGCGGCCTGCACAAGCATTTCGGCGCCCTGCATGTCCTGAAGGGCGTCGATCTCCTGCTGGCGGAGCGGGAGCTGGTGTTCGTCATCGGGCCGTCGGGCTCGGGCAAGTCGACGCTGCTGCGCTGCCTGAACAGGCTAGAGCAACCAAGCTCGGGCAGCGTGGTGGTCGACGGCGTCGATCTGCTCGATGCCAGGACGGACATTAACCATGCGCGCCAGCGCATCGGCATGGTGTTCCAGTCGTTCAACCTCTATCCGCACATGACGGCGCTCGGCAACGTCTCGCTCGCGCTGCGCAAGGTGGCCGGCAAGTCGCGCACCGAGGCCGACGAGCTCGGCCGCTCGGCGCTCGCGCGCGTGGGGCTCGCCGACCGCTCCGGTCACAAGCCGGGCGAGCTCTCCGGCGGCCAGCAGCAGCGCGTCGCGATCGCGCGCGCGATCGCGCTCGAGCCGCGCGTCATGCTGTTCGACGAGCCCACCAGCGCGCTCGATCCGGAGCTGGTGGGATCCGTGCTGCGCGTGATGCGCGACTTGCGCGAAAGCGGCATGGCGATGGTGGTGGTGAGCCACGAGATGGGCTTCGCGCGCAACGCGGCCGATCGCGTGGTGTTCATGGACGAGGGGCTCATCGTCGAGCAGGGCACGCCGGCGGCGATCTTCGAGGCGCCCGTGCATGAGCGCACTCGCGCCTTCATCGGCCAGATTCAGAAGCATTGATGACTAGCTGGGAGCGGTTCCTCGACACCTTCTTCAATGCGAAGGTGATGGCCAGGTATTTGCCGGACATCGCCTACGGCATGCTGGTCACGGTCGAGCTGGCGGCGCTCGTGATCGTCACCGGCCTTGCCGCGGGGCTGGCCCTCGCGCTCCTGCGCAGCCTGGGCTTCAGGCCGGTCAATCTGCTCCTGGTCTTCATCGTCGATCTCTTCCGCGCGCTGCCGCCGCTGGTCATCATCGTCTTCATCTATTTCGGCCTGCCCACGCTCGAGCTTTCGCCGTCGGGCTTCGTCTCGACGTGGCTGTCGCTCGCCCTGGTGCTGATGGCGTTCTCGGAGGAGATCTTCTGGGCCGGCATCACCTCGATCCCGAAGGGGCAGTGGGAAGCCGCGCGCTCGACCGGACTGTCGTACGGCCAGACGCTGATCAACGTGGTGCTGCCGCAGGCGCTGCGTCTCACCATCCCGCCGCTCACCAACAGGACAATAGCGATCACCAAGGGAACGGCGCTGGCCTCCGTGGTCGCCGTGAGCGAGATCCTGGGCATGGCCTCGTCGGCGGTGTCCAACAGCTACAACCCTTCGCCCCTCACCCTCGGCGCCGGCGCCTACCTGATCCTGTTTTTCCCCATGGTCGTCGTCGGCCGCTGGCTCGAGACGCGCATGCGCTGGAAGCGCTGAGCCATGCTCCAGACCTTCTTCAACCTCGACATCCTCAAGGCCGCCTGGCCGATCCTGCTCGCGGGGCTCGGCAACACCGTGCTGCTCTCGCTCGTGGTGGTGCCGCTCGGCCTGCTCGGCGGGCTGATCCTCAGCCTGCTCGCCGGCGTGCGCAATCCCTGGGTGCGCTGGCCGCTGATGGCCTGGGTGGATTTCTTTCGCGCCTTCCCGCCGCTGGTGCTGCTGATCTTCCTCTTCGCCGGATTGCCGTTCGCCGGGCTCGAGCTGGGCGGCTTCGCCTGCGTGTGCATCGCGTTTTTCCTGAATACCGGCGCCTATTACGGCGAGATCCTGCGCGCCGGCATCGAATCGGTTCCGCAGGGCCAGATCGACGCCGCGCGCAGCACGGGCCTCGGCCGCATCCAGACCATGCTCTATGTCGTCCTGCCGCAGGGCGTGCGCAACGTGCTGCCCGACCTGCTCTCGAACACGCTCGAGGTCGTCAAGCTGACCTCCCTGGGCAGCGTCGTCGCCATGCCCGAGCTCCTGTTCCAGGCGCGCCAGGCGCAGAGCCTGACCTACAACCCGACGCCGATCGTCCTCGCTGCCGTCATCTATTTCGTCATGCTCTGGCCGCTGGTGCGGCTGCTGAGCCGGCTCGAGAACCGGGCGCTCGCGCAGAGGTAGGCATGGCAAAGAACATCAGCATCGACCGCAGGAAGCGGCTCAGGGACGAGCCGCACACCGGGCACAACCGCTGGCACCCGGACATCCCGCCGGTGCTCGAGGTCGACCCGGGCGAGGAGGTGACCCTCGAGACCCGCGACGCGAACGACCTGCAGATCGGGCCCAGGACCACGGCGCAAGACCTGGAGAAGCTCGAGCGCACGGTGGCGCATCCGTTGACCGGCCCGGTGTATGTCAAGGGCGCGAAGCCGGGCGACCTGCTGGAGATCGAGTACCTGGACATCGTGCCCGAGCGCTACGGCTGGACGCGCTTCTCGCCGGGCTTCGGGTTCCTGTCGGATCTCTTCGACTACTACTTTGTGGCGCACTGGGAGATCACGCCGGAGTACGCGAGCTCGCCTCAGCTCCCGGGCGTGCGCATCCCGAACGGCGCGTTCATGGGGACGGCGGGCGTGGCGCCGTCGCATGAACAACTGAGAAAGTGGACCGCGAGGGAAGCCGAGCTGCTTGCAAGAGGCGGCCGCGTGATGCCGCCGACGCCTGTTGCGGCAGTGCCTGCGCACGGACCGGCGGCGAGCGAAGGCCTGCGCACCATCCCGCCGCGCGAGAACTGCGGCAACGTCGACGTCAAGCAGCTCACGAGGGGCTCGAAGCTTTTCGTGCCGGTCGCGGTCGACGGCGCGCTCTACTCCGTGGGGGACGGGCACTACGCGCAAGGCGACTCGGAGTGCTGCGGCACGGCGATCGAGATGGGGGCGACCGCCGTGGTTCGCTTCAGGATCCACAGACAGCTCGCAAGGGAGAAAAACATCGTCTGGCCGCGCTTCTCGCATCCGGGCTTCTTCCAGCCGCCCGAGTTCGGCATGCCGCGCAACTTCATCGCCACCATGGGCATGCCGATCACGCCGGAAGGAAGGAACGAGAGCTGCGACCTCGGGCTCGCCGCGCGCAATGCCGTGCTGGAGATGATCAAGCTGCTCGAGGAGCGCGGCTGGTCGCGCGAGCAGGCCTATGTCCTGTGCAGCGTGGCGGTGGACCTGCGGGTGAGCAACCTGGTCGATGTGCCGAACGTCACCGTGTCGGCGCTGCTGCCCGAGGATATCTTCCGCTAGGAAACCCTCAGGCCGACGTACCTCTCCAGCGTAGCGGCGTCTTTGGCAAAGTCCGCGGAGCGCGCGCGGTGGGCGATCGTGCCGCGCTCGATGACCACCGCGTCCTGCGTCAGCCCGAGCGCGACGCCGGTGTGCTGCTCGACCAGGATGGTCGCCATGCCCTCGAGGTTTTTGAGGGAATCGACCAGCTCCTCGACGATGATCGGCGCGAGGCCCTCGAGCGGCTCGTCGAGCAGCAGCAGCGCCGGGTTGGTCATCAGCGCGCGGGCGATGGCGAGCATCTGCTGCTCGCCGCCGGAGAGCTGGTTGCCCATGTTCGTCCGCCGTTCCTTCAACCGGGCGAAGAGGTGATAGATCTTTTTCAAATCCCAGGGACCCGGCCGCGCGGCGACGATCAGGTTCTCCTCGACCGTGAGGGAAGGGAAGATCTCGCGCTCCTGCGCCACCCAGCCGATGCCGAGCTGCACGCGCCGGTGCGGCGGCAGGCGGGAGATGTCTTCCCCTTTCCAGAGAATCTGCCCGCGATGCAGGCGGGTGAAGCCGAGGATGGTGAGGATGAGGGTGCTCTTGCCGACGCCGTTTCGCCCCAGCACGCCGAGGCTGCCGGTCTCGGCGACGGCAAGGGAGACACCGTCGAGGACCACTGCGTCGCCATAGCCGGCGCGAACGTCGCGCAGCTCAAGCAGCATGCGCGGCTCCCAGGTAGACCTCGCGCACGCGCTCGTCGCGCGCGATCTCCTGTGGCGTGCCCTCGACCAGGATGCGGCCGCCGACCATGACGAGAATCCGGCTGGCGAAGCGGAACACGACGTCCATGTCGTGCTCGATGAACAGCACCGTCAGCTCGCTCGACAGGCCTTCCACCGCGGCGAACAGCTCTGCGCTTTCGCCCTTCGGCACGCCCGCCGCCGGCTCGTCGAGCAGCAGCACGCGCGGCCGCGTCGCGAGCGCGAGGGCGATCTCGAGCAGCCGTTGCTGCCCATACGCGAGCTCGCGCGTCTCCTTGCTTATGTGCTGTTTCAAATTCAATGAAGTCAAAACCGCGACTGCTTCGTCCGTTGCCGTGGAGAAGGACGGCAGCGCGCGCCACCAGTTGTGCGCGTGCCCTTCGCGCTCCAGCACCGCCAGCGTCACGGACTCGAGCGCGGTGAGGTGCGGGAAGAGCGTGTTGATCTGGAAGGTGCGCGCGAGGCCTTTTCTCACCCGCTGGTGGGGCTTGAGGGCAGTAATGTTTTCATCGCCGAGCAGGATTTCCCCGGAATCCGGCGCCACCATGCCCGTGATGAGGTTGATGAGCGTGGTCTTGCCGGCGCCGTTCGGCCCGATCAGCGCGTAGCGCACGCCCTTCGGCAGCGACAGGCTGATGCCGTCCGCCACCACCAGCGAGCCGAATTTCTTATTGACGTTTCTTGTCGAGAGCACTCAGTCCGCCCAGGATGCCGTTCGGCAGGAACATCACCACGGCCACCAGCAGGAGGCCGATCCAGAAATACCAGTACTGCGGGTTCATGCCGGAGAACTGGTCGCGCGCCACCATGTAGATCACGGCGCCGATCAGGCCGCCGTAGAGCCTGCCGGCGCCGCCGAGGATCAGGATCACCAGCACGTCCGCCGAGCGGCCGAAGGACAGCACGTCGAGCGACACCGTCGAGGTCGTCTGCGTCAGCAGGGCGCCGGCGACGCCGGCCATCAGCGCGGCGATGGTGTAGGCCTTGCGAAGGTGCGAGAGGCTGGGCGCGCCGATTGCCGGCATGCGGGTGGCGTTCTCGCGGATGCCGCGCAGCGCAAGGCCGAATGGCGAATGAATAATTCTTCGACAAATCAAAAAACAGACAAAAAGAACGGCGAGCGAATACGCATACGCCGTCCTGCCGAACATGTCGAACTTGAAGCCGAGCACGTCGGGCACGCGGAAGCCCTGCAGGCCGTCGGCGCCGCCGGTGATGGCGCTCGCGCTGTTGAAGGCTTCGTGCAGCAGCAGGCCGAAGCCCATGGTCAGCATGATCAGCGCAAGGTGGCGGAAGCGCACGATGATGTGGCTGAGCGCATAACCAAGAACTCCGGCGGCGAATCCTGAAACGAGCAGGGCGGAAAGAGGCTCGCTCCAGTAGTTCTTGGCGATCAGGCCCGCCGCGTAAGCGCCGACGCCGAAGAATGCCGCATGGCCGAGCGAGACGATGCCGGCATAGCCGAGGATGAGGTCGAGCGAGAGCGCGAACAGCGCGGTGATGGCGATCTGGCTGGCGAGCGACAGGTAGCTCGGCGCGAGCACGAACGGCAGCAGCGTGCACAGCCAGAAGGCGACTTCGAAGCGCCTAGCGTTTGCCAAAGAGACCCAGGGGGCGCCACATCAGGAGCGCCACCATGACCAGGTAGATGAGGAAAGCGCCCAGCCACGGGAAGTAGTACTTGCCCGCCATGTCGCTGATGCCGAGCACGACCGCCGCGGCAAAGGAGCCGCCGATCGAGCCCAGGCCGCCGACCGCGACGACGATCAGGACGTAGACGAGGTAGGCGAGGGCGAAGGTCGGGTCGAGGCCGACCACTTCGATTGCCAGCGCGCCGCCGAGTCCGGCGAGGCCGCCGCCGAGGGCGAAGGTCAGCATGAAGGCGCGATCGACGTCGATGCCCAGGCCGCGCGCCATCCTCTGGTTGTCGACGGCGGCGCGGACCTGCGCCCCGAATCTCGTTTTTTCGATAAAAAAGAACAAAAGAAACGTCACCGCCAGGCCGAAGACGATGAGGAACAGCCGGTAGCCGGCGAGGTTCAGGTTGCCGACCGGGATCGACTGGCGCAGCCACTCCGGCGGCCGCGCCGACTGCTGCTCGGTGGTGTAGAACCAGGCGAAGGCGGCGATCGAGATGAACACGATGCCGATGGTGAGCAGGCACTGGTCGAGGTCGGTCGCGCGGTAGAGCCGCTTGAACAGCGTTCTTTCCAGGACGAGAGAAATGATCGCGCCGGCGAAGAACGCCATCGGCAGCGTGGCGAGGAACGGCCAGCCGAAGCGGTTGACGAGGGTGACGGTGGCGTAGCCGCCGACCATGGCGAAGCTGCAGTGCGCCAGGTTGACGAAATTCATCATCCCCAGCGTCACCGAGAGCCCCACCGACAGCAGGAACAACAGCATCCCGTAGGCGAACCCGTCGAAGAGCACGCCTACGGCTGATGTGAGCATGACTACGTGTGCGCGGTACCTTACTTTTTGTCTGCGGCCTGCTTCCTGCGCTCGCCGGCCGGGTCCTTCACCATCGGGATGGTGTCGAACACGACGTTGGTCAGCTCGCCCTTCACTTTCTGCACGCGGCGGATGTAGACGTTCTGCACCACGTCGCGCGTCTCGGGGTCGATCATCATCGGCCCCCGTGGGCTTTCCCACTTCAGGCCCTTGGCGGCGGCGATCATCGCCTCGGCGTCGGTGTTGCCCTTGGTCTTCTTCAGCGTCTCGTAGATGGCGTGCATGCCGTCATAGCCGCCGATCGAGAAGAAGTCGGGGTTGCGGCCGTTGGACACCGCGTTGTATTCCTTCACGAACGCGACGTTGAGCTTGTTGCTCGACATGTAGTCGTAGTGCCAGGCGGTGATGATGTCGAGCGCGGTGTCGCCCATGCTCTTCAGCGCCGCCTCGGCCGTGGTCTCGCCCGAGCCGAGGACGCGCGTCTTCTTCTTGTCGATGCCGCGCTCGGCCATCGCCTTGCCCAGCGCCGCCGGCTGCGCGCCGCCGGGAATGAAGATGAAGATCGATTCCGGGCCGATGTCCTTGGCGCGCTGCACGAACGCCGAGAAGTCCGGGTTGGCGACCGGGAAGCGCACCGCGCCGGCCATGCTGCCGCCGGCCGCCTTGAAGGCGCTGGTGAACGCGTTCTCCGAGTCGTGGCCCGGGCCGTAGTCGGTGACCATGGTGTAGGACTGCTTGATGCCGCCCTTGGTCGCCGCCCAGGTGCCGAAGGTCTCCATCACCTGGGGCAGCGTCACCGAGGTGCGGATCATGTAGGGCGACTTGGTGATCACCACCGAAGTGGCGGCGTTCATCACCACCATGAATTTCTTCGCCTCGGCCGAGACGTCGCCCGCCGCCATGGCGTTGGGCGTCAGCACGTAGCCGGCGAGGATGTCGACGTTGTCGCGCACCACCAGCTCCTGCGAAAGGCGCTTGGCGACGTCGGGGGCGGGGCCGCCGACGTCCTTGGTGATCAGCTCGATCTTCTTGCCGGCGACGGTGTCGCCGTGCATTTTCATGTACGTCTTCGCGCCGTTCAGCATTTGCGCGGCGGCGTCGGCGAACTGCCCGGACAGGGTCAGCGGCATGCCGATCTTGACCGTCTGCTGCGCCTGCGCCGAGCCGAAGGCCGCGGCGAGCGCGGCGACGATGACAAGCTTCTTCATTTTTCCCTCCTCCTAGAGTGTGGCGATTCTAACCCCAGACTTCGCTCGCGACCTGCACCACCAGCTCGAGCTTGCGTTTCTCGTCGTCCTCGCTGAGCCGGTTGCCGGTCTCGCTCGAGGCGAAGCCGCATTGCGGCGACAGGCAGAGATTTTCCAGCGGCACGTACTTCGCCGCTTCGTCGACGCGCTTCTTCAGCACGTCTTTCTTCTCCAGCACCGGCGTCTTGGTGGAAATCAGCCCGAGGACGACCTTCTTACCTTTCGGAACAAAGCGAAGGGGTTCAAACCCGCCCGCACGAGAAGTGTCGTACTCGAGGAAGAAACCGTCGACGCCGGTCTGGAAGATGCCTTCCGCGACCGCGTCGTAGCCGCCTTCCGCCATCCACATGCTGGCGTGGTTGCCGCGGCAGGTGTGCATGGTGACGCCCATGCTTTCAGGCTTCTTCGCGAGAAGAGAAGTAATGATTTTTGAATAGAGAAAAGGCAATTTGTCCGGATCCTCGCCGTCGCGGCGCACCTGGGCGCGGATGCCCTCGTCGCACAGGGTGGCGAAGGAGACGTCGTCGATCTGCAGGTAGGTGCAGCCGGCGGCGGCAAGGTCGGCGATCTCTTCCTGGTAGGCGCGCGTGATGTCGGCCCAGAACTCGTCGATGTCGGGATACGCCGCCTGGTCGACAACTTTCCGGCCGCCGCGCATGTGCATGTACGTGGGGGCAGGAATGCACAGCTTTGCGATCTTGCTTGTTGATTTTTTCAGAAACTCAAAATGCTCGACCATGACGGGCTTCGTCCGCTTCACCTTGCCGGTGACGACCATCATCGAGCGCGTCTCGGACTGGGCGCCGCCTTCGCCGTGGAACTTGAGCGCGTACTGTCCTTGCGTGGCGGCGATGCCCTCGAAGCCGGTGAGGAAGTCGACGTGCCAGAAGGCGCGCCGGAACTCGCCGTCGGTGACGGCCTGCAAGCCGGCGGCCTCCTGCATCGCCACCGCGCGCCGGATCTCGCGGTCCTCGACCGCCTTCAGGTTCTGCGCCGTGATCTTGCCGTTCTTGAAATCCTGCCGCGCCTTCTTCAGCTCGGGCGGGCGCAGAAGGCTGCCGACCTGGTCGGCGCGAAAGGGGACTCCCATGGGAGGGAGCCTACCGTGGGAAGTCCCCCAACGCTATGGACCTAGAAACGTGCGTTCGCGAGGCGACGATCGGGCACGCTGGCCCGCTGCTCGCGCCGCACCTCATCGAGCTTCCGACGCCGGGCCTCCCTGCGACGGCGGCGATCGGCGCGGCCGAAGAGCGCGAGACCCAGGCCGGTCCCGAGGCCCCAGGCGGCATTGACGATCGGACCGAGCGCCATTGCCGCCGGAACGAACCCTGCGGCCATGGGCTGCCCTTTCAGCGGCGCGACGATGAACCAGGCGACGAGGGTGGGGAAGATCGCGCCGAAGACGAGCGCTGCGACGATCAGGCTGCCGCCCGTGAGCCGGCGAAGCGCTGCGGCGAGCACGATGCCCCAGACGCCGCCCCAGAATGCGAGCGACCAGAGTTGCGGCACGTCCCAGGGCTGCGTCGGTGCAAGCGAGTAGGGCGCGGGCGCGGAGAAGCCTGCGAGATAGATTGCGGCCAGCGTGCCCTGGTGAAGAATCAACACGGCCGCCGCGCCGCAAAGGAAGGCACTGATCCACCAAGGCGGGCCGCGGTGCGGGATGCGCGTTGCCATGAGGGACCTCAGACCCCCGCCATCATCCGCGCATGGGCGAAGCGGCGGTCGGGCCCGCCATGGCGGCGATCCTGTGCGACCGGGCGCATCTGGAAGCGCCGATCCATGCGCGTGCTGCGACGCTCGGCGGGCTCGATTTCGTTGCGCCAGCCGAAATAGGCCGCCAGCGCGGCGGTGAAGCCGTGCAGCCAGACGTCGTGGCCATGGATCGGAATCCAGCCGAAGACCGTATTGAGCAGAGGAATCATGCCTAGCACGGCGAGCACGCCGAAGAGGAGGGCGGCGCCGCGGGCGAACAGCGCGGGATTCGCGCTTCGCCAGGCCGTGATCCCCCAGACACCGATCGCCAGGTGCACGAGGCTGAGCACGATATTCACGGGAAAGAGGCCCAGCAGGTAGCCGTAGAGAACCGCGAAGCTGGTCGGCGGCGCGTCGAGCGGCGGCGGCATCAGCGTCACCGGCACCAGCCCGAGCAGGCCGGCGCCGAGGTAGGCGAGGCCGGCGAGGAGCGCGAAAGTCGAGGTTTTCATGGGGTCTCCACGTGGTGCGAGTCGGGGCCCTGCTCATACTCGCGGGCGAGCTGCACGCCGCCGTCGGGCTGCAGGACGGCGACGCGGCAGCGGCGCTTGGCGCGCGCGACCCGCACCGCGTGCTTCATCGCGCCCCACTTGCTCGGGAAGTAGGCGATGGCGACGCGGCTGGGGCCGCGCTCGTTCACGCTCCAGATGCCGTCGCGCGACAGCGAGACCGAGAGCTCAGTTCTTGGCATCGAGCTGGTTACGGACTTCAGTGACGCCGGAAACCTTCTTCGCCGTCGCCTCGGCGCGGCGCTTGGTGTCGAGGGAATCGACGCGGCCCTTCAGGGTGACGACGCCTTCGGCGCTGTCGACGTCGATCTTCACCGTCTTCAGGCCGACGTCGGCGGCAAGGGCGCTCTTCACCTTGCCGGTGAGCGCGGCGTTCTTCGTCGCGCGCTTTGCCTCGGCGCCGGTCTGCTTTGCCTTCTCTTTCGCATCCTCCATGGACAAACGATCGGTTTCGGCGAACGCGGGAAGAGAAATCAGCAAGGCCAGAAGAAGCGGCTTGGTTTTCATGAGCGATCTCCGGAAGGAGCCCGGGCGCGGATCACCTCGGGCTTGTCGATGGGCGGCCGGCGGATCTCCTGCTCGAGGCTCGGCCGCTCGCGCCGCTCGAAGGGGCCGAGCTCGACCGGCCGGCCGGTCTCGGCGGAGTGGTAGAGCGCGCGGATCACGCGCACGTCGGCGAGGCCTTCCTCGGCGCCGGGCTCGGGCTCGCGGTTGAGCAGGATGCAGTCCGAGAAGTACAGCAGCTCCGGCGCGAACTGGTCGCGCTTGGCGTAGCGCCGCTCGCGCGTCTCGCCGTCGAGCGTCAGGCGGTGCTTGAGGGGACGTGCATAGTCGTAGGCGGGCTCGACGCACAGGTCGCCCTTGGTGCCCGCGATGCGGTACTCGGAAACCTTGGCGGCGCCGAAGCTGCAGGAGAAGGACGCCATGCGGTCGCCGGGGAAGCGCAGCCAGCCGGTCACCGCTTCCTCGACCTCGTCCAGCCTGCCGGCGGTCGCCGCCAGCACCTCGATCGGCTCGTCGCGAAACAGCGAGCGCGCGGCGTTGATGCAATAGATGCCGATGTCGTAGAGCACGCCGCCGCCGGTCTCGCGCCGCACGCGTACGTTGCCGGGCTCGACCGGCGTGCAGAAGGTGGAGTTGAACAGGCGCGGCTCGCCCAGGCGGCCGGAGCGCAGCACCTCGATCGCTTCCAGGTTGGCGCGCTCGAAGTGCAGGCGGTAGGCGACCATCAGCCGGACGCGCGCGGCGTGCGCGGCGGAGGCCATCTCGATGCACTGGCTCTCCTCCATCGCCATCGGCTTCTCGCACAGGACGTGGATGCCGGCGCGCGCGGCGCGCAGGGCGTACTCGTGGTGCAGGGAGTTGGGCAGGGCGATGTAGACCGCGTCGATCTCGCCGCTTTTCAGGCATTCGTCGTACTGCTCGTAGGACCAGGCGTGCTGCAGGCCGTATTTCTTCGCCAGCTCGGCGCGCTTCACCGGGTCGCCCGAGACGACGCCGACCAGGCGCGAGTTGCGCCGGGCGTTGCCGAAGGCGGGCAGGACGGCGACCTGGGCGATATGGCCAAGGCCAACGACGGCGTATCGGATCTGTTTTCTCATGCCGCCCTGCGCTTGCGCGCGTATTTCTTCGGTTTATCGGCAATGCTCTTCTTCAGCGCCGCCATCAGGTCGATGACCTCCGCGCCTTTCTCCCGCGCCTTCTCCGGCGCGGTGATCTCCTCGGTTTCGCCGGCCTTCACCTTCTCCTTGATGCGCTTGAGGATGTCCTCGCGGTAGGTGTCGTGGAACCTGGCGGGCCGCCATTCGTCCTCCATGTCCTTGACGAGGCGCAGCGCCATATCGCGCTCCTTCGCCGTCACCTTGGCTTTGGGGACCTTGAGCTCGGAAGGCTCCTTGAGCTCGTCGGCATACCGCAGCGTGTTGAGCACAAGCAGCTCGTCCTGCGCGATGAGCGCGGCGAGGTACTGCTTGGTCCGGATGACGACGGTGGCGATGCCCGCCTTGCCCGCCTTCTCGAGCGTGTCGCGCAGCAGCGCGTAGCCTTTTTCGCCGTGCTTGGCCGGCACGAGGTAGTAAGGCGTCTCGAAATGCTGCGGGGCTATGCTGGCCAGGTCGACGAATGCCTGGATATCGACCGTCTTGGTCGCCTCCGGGTTGGCGCGGCGGAAGTCCTCCGCCGAGAGCACCACGTATTCGTCGTCCTTGTACTCGTAGCCCTTGACCACTTCTTTCCAGGGCACTTCCTTGCCGCTTTCCTTGTTGACCCGCTGATAGCCGACCGGCGCCAAATCGCGCTTGTCGAGCATCGTCAGGTCGAGCGACGCGGCGCGCTTCTGCGCGGAGTGAAGCTCGACCGGGACGTTGACCAGCCCGAAGCTGATCGCGCCTTTCCACAGAGCCCGGGGCATGATCGGTTAGTGCCTGCCGAGGTCCTCCAGCAGATTGGCGAGGTCGTCGGCGTGCTCCTCTTCCTTGGCCAGGATCTCTTCCATCAGCCGGCGCGTGGTCGAGTCGTTCTCGGCCAGGTAGGCGATGATCTCGCGATAGCTGTCGATGGCGATGCGCTCGGCGACCAGATCCTCGCGGATCATCTCTTCGAGCGTGTCGCCCTCGACGTACTCGGCGTGACTG
Organism: Betaproteobacteria bacterium; assembly: GCA_034668045.1. Lineage (GTDB taxonomy): Bacteria > Pseudomonadota > Gammaproteobacteria > Burkholderiales > SG8-39 > SCGC-AG-212-J23. The sequence continues at coordinate 14,956 of JAXDQC010000090.1, forward strand.
CGGCTCGCCAGGCCGTCGGGCGAGAAATCGGGCTCGCCGCCGAGCTGCGTGATGCGCGCCGCGATCTGGTCGGCGTGCTGCTGCTCCTCGTTGGCGTGCTCGAGGAACTCCGCCGCCACGCCCTCGGCGTGGATGCCCTTGGCCATGAAGTAGTGCCGCTTGTACCGGAGCGTGCAGACGATCTCCGTGGCGAGCGCTTCATTGAGCAGCTTGATCACCACGCCGCGGTCGGCGTGATACCCGGGGGTCACCGCGCCTTCTGCGATGTGCTCCCGGGCCCGCTTGCGCAGCGTGGCGATGTCGGAGAGAAAAGCTCCGGCCATTTACCGCTTCTCCGGGCTGCTGCTTCCCGTGGTGGCGGAGCGCTCGCGCTTGGCGCTGGTTGCGTTGGCGCGGTCGTGCTGCACCTTCGCTTCCTTCATGCAGACGTCCTTCTCGTTGCCCTTGCTCTCCTGGCAACGCTGCTTGGCGACGTCGTAAGCCGCGTCGGCCTTGACGCGCTCGACCCGGGCCTGCGCCCTGGTCTGGTCCTTCGCGTTCTTGGCGTCGTTCTCGGCCTTGGCGACTTTTTCCTTGCCTTTCGCCTCGGCGACGCAGATGTCCTTCTGGTTGCCCTGCAGGGCGTCGCACTTCTCTTTCGCGGCCTTGTACTCCGACTCGATGCGCTCTTCGTCGGCGTTGTGGACCTTGCGGTCGGCCTTGTCCGCCGCCTGCACGAAGCTGGCGGTGCCGAGCGCGAGCGCCGCGGCGATGAGGGTAAGTTTCATTTTCATATGAGGTCTCCTGATCCTTGGTTAAGGTCTGCGCAGCAGTCCCGCGACCAGCGAGACGAGGAACAGCACCACGAAGACGACGAACAGCACCTTGGCGATTTCCGCGGCGCCGGCAGCGATGCCGGTGAAGCCGAAGATCGCCGCGATGATGGCGATGATGAAGAACGCAAGCGCCCAGCTCAGCATGACAAAACTCCTTGAATAGTTGGTGAAGCTGTCAGGAGGGCAGCAAAGCCTGTGCCCGAGAGGCGCGGCTGCGCCGGCCGGCGCAGCTGTAAAGCTGACCGGTTTTTGTAAGAGCTACCGGCAGCGCCAACCATGCCGACGTAGGCTTTCAGCTACAGCACGTCCCCGGCACGCCTCCTGCTCCATGCCAGTTGATGATGCGCGAAACGCACGAGCTGAAAGTCGCCGACGCCTTGATGCACTGGAGCGTGCGGCCGGACCTGTCGTGCGACTACCTCAGCCCCGCGTGGCTGGAGTACACCGGCAGCACCCTCGAGCAGGCGCTCGGCGACGGCTGGTCGCGCGGCGTGCACCCCGAGGACCTGGCGCGCTGGCTCGACCGCTGCCTGCGCGCCTTCGACGAGCGCGAAGCCTTCGAGATCGAGTACCGCCTGCGCCGGCGCGACGGCGAGTACGGCTGGGTACTCGACCGCGCCGTGCCGCGCTACGGGCGCGACGGCGCCTTCCTCGGCTACGTCGGCTGCTGCATCGACATCGACGACCGCAAGCGCGCCGAGGACGATCTGGCGCGCTCGCTGGAGCGAGAACGGAAATTGCGTGTGGTCACGGACTACTTCGTGGAAAGGAGAAGCAAGTGAACTGGGACCGCATTCAAGGCAACTGGAAGCAGATGAAAGGCGCCGTCAAGCAGCGCTGGGGCAAGCTCACTGACGACGAATTCGAGCAGCTCGCCGGCCACAAGGACAAGCTGGTCGGCAAGCTGCAGGAGCGCTATGGCATCGAGAAGGACGAGGCCGAGCGCCAGGTGAACGAGTGGGAAAAAACCAGCTGAGGAAATTGTTCCTCGCTGCGCTCGTGGCCGTTCTCGCAGCCTGCGCCGACGGCCCGCGCGCCAGCCATCCGCCCGAGTCCGGCTCCGACGCCGCGCTCAGCGCCCGGGTGAAGGCGGCGATCGCCACCGACGTCGGCGCGCGCGCCGCCAGCTCGCTCAACGTCGAGACCTACGGCGGCGTGGTCGAGCTTTCGGGCTTCGCCGACTCCGAGCAGCAGGCGATGCGGGCGGCGCAGGCGGCGAAGAAAGTGCAGGGCGTACGTTCCCTAAAGAACGAAATCCGCGTCAAGTCCTCCTGAGCGTCGCGCTCCTGGCGCTGGCCGGCTGCGGGGCCGCCCCCGCGGCGGACGAGCCGCGCGCTGGCACACCGGATTCGGCCTACGCGCCGGGAAACCGGCTCGAGCTGCTGGTGGACGGCCCGGCCACCCACAAGGCGATGCGCGCGGCCATTGCCCAGGCGCGCGACCACATCCACCTCGAGACCTACATCCTCGAAGAGGGCGAGGTGGCGGACAAGTTCGCCGCGCTATTGGAGAAAAAGGCCGGCGAGGGCGTCAAGGTCAGCGTTCTCTATGACGCGCTCGGCTCGCTCAAGAGCGGCGCGGACTATCGGCAGCGGCTGGAAAAGGCCGGCATCCAGGTTTGCGCCTTCAACCCGGTGAAGAACGTGCACAAGGTCAACAATCGCGACCACCGCAAGATCCTGGTGGTCGACGGGCGCGTCGCCTTCACCGGCGGCGTGAACGTGAGCGAGGCGTACGCGTCGAGCTCCTTCGTCACCCGGCGCAAGCCGGATCCGGAAAAGGTGAAGGCCAAGGAAGGCTGGCGCGACACGCAGGTGCGAGCGGAGGGCCCGGTCGTGGCGCAGTTCCAGCGCGCCTTCCTGGACTCGTGGCTTCTGCAGGACTGCGGCCCCGCCGCCGAGGCGAAGTACTTTCCGAAGCTGGCCGCGAGCGGACCCGCACGGGCGCGCCTGGTCAAGGCGGACCCGCAGTCGCAGGAGAGCGAGATGTATGGCGAGTTGCTGAAAGCCATCGGCAAGGCCGAGGGGCGAGTCTGGCTCGCCTTCGGCTACTTCGTGCCCGATCCGCGCAGCAAGCAGGCGCTGATCGACGCCGCCCGCCGCGGCGTCGACGTGCGCCTCGTCCTGCCGGGCTTCAGCGATTTCTGGGCGCCGGTCTACGCCGGCCGCTCGCACTACGCCGACCTGCTCGCCGCCGGAGTGCGCATCTACGAGTGGCGCGAGGCCCTGATGCACGCCAAGACGGCGGTGATCGACTCGCGCTGGGCGAGCGTCGGCTCAACCAATCTCGACTGGCGCAGCTTCGTGCACAACTACGAGGCCGACCTGGTGGTGGACGATGCCGGCTTTGCGCGCACGCTGGAAGAGCGCTTCAGCCAGGACCTCAAGGCCGCGACGCAGATCGAGCCTGAAGCCTGGCGCCGGCGCGGCACGACCACGAAGGTGAAGGAATGGGTCGCACGTCAATGGGAGTACCTGCTCTAAGGAGGCAAACGATGGCAAACGCAACCGCACTAAGGAAGTCTCCCCGCAGCCTGCACCTCGAGCTGCCGAAGCTGCCGTACGCCGAGGACGCCCTCGCGCCGATCATCTCGGCGGAGACGCTGCAGTTCCACCACGGCAAGCACCACCGCAAGTACGTCGAGACCACGAACCAGCTGCTGGAGAAGCAGCCGATCGAGGCGCACTCGCTTGAGGAGCTGGTCCGGAAATCCTCCGGCAAACTCTTCAACAACGCCGCGCAGGCGTGGAACCACGACTTCTACTGGCATTCCCTCGCGCCCAAGGGCGGCAAGCCCTCCGCGGCGATGCGCCACCAGCTCGAGCGCGATTTCGGCAGCTACGAGAATTTCGTCGACCAATTCGCCGCCGCCGCCAACGGCCAGTTCGGCAGTGGCTGGGCGTGGCTGGTGCGCAAGGAGGGCAAGCTCGAGATCGTCGCCACCAGCAACGCCAATACGCCGATGGCGGAGGGCGTCTCGTGCCTGCTGACGCTGGACGTCTGGGAGCACGCCTACTACATCGACTACCGCAACCAGCGCGAGCGCTACGTCCAGGCAGCGATTGAAAAGCTGCTGAATTGGGAATTTGCCGAGAAAAACATCGGCTGACCCCAGGAAATTCGCCGAGAAAAACCTCGGCTAGGGAGCCGCGAGCGGCGAGCGCGGGTCGAAGTCGCGCCACGCGCCGTCGCGCCACTGCCCCTGGGCGCGGCCGACGTCCCGCGCGCCATTCCGGCGCAGCACGTCGACAGCGCGCGTTTCGCTGCCGGCGCGATCGACGCAGACGGCGATCATGCGACCGGCCGGCATCTCTACCGGGTGCTCGGGAGTGTGATCACCGCGGCTCGCGCCGTGCAGCCGCCCCATGACGCCGGCGAAAGCGCCGACCAGCGCACCGAGGGCGCCGATCAGCCAGAGCGCGGATCCGCCGAAATACAGCGACGCGATGGAGCCGATGACCAGGCCGACGACGAGGCCGAGCGCCCCGCCGATGGCTGCGCCGATCCCGGCGTGGCGCGCGCCCGCGTCGCTGTGCATGTCGCCGCCGCCCATCGGTCCGAGGGCATGCTGGCCCGGAGGCATCAGCGTGAAGGCGTCGATCTCGGCTTGCGAAAACCCGTCCCGGCGCAGCGCGTCCAGCGCGGCGTCGGCGTCCAGGCTGCGTTCGAATCTTCCGGCAACGATCATCGACATACGCTTTCTCCTTAATGGCCTCTGGCGTCCGCGCGCCGCACATCGACGCTGGGCATGCGCATCAGCGCGCGGTATTTGGTGATGGTCCTGCGCGCCACCCGCAGGCCCTGCTGCGCCAGCAGGCGGGCGAGCTCGGCGTCGGAGAGCGGCGCTTTCGGATCCTCGGCGGCGATCAGTTCCTTCATCACCGCGCGCACCGCCGTGGCCGAGGCGGCGCCGCCGTTCTCGGTCGCCAGGCGGCGGGAGAAGAAATGCTTGAACTCGAACAGGCCGCGCGGCGTCGCCATGTACTTGTTGTTGGTGACGCGGCAGACCGTCGACTCGTGCAGCCCGAGCTCGCCGGCGATCAGCTTCAGCGTCAGCGGCTTCATCGCCACCTCGCCGTACTCGAAAAAGCCGCGCTGCCGGGCGACGATCGCGTCGGCGACGCGCTGGATGGTGTTGAAGCGCTGCTCGATCGAGCGCAGCAGCCAGCGCGCTTCCTGCAGGTGGCGCGCCAGCGAGGGGTTGCCGCCGTTGCCGCGATGCGAAGCGACATCGGCATAGGTGCGATTGAGACGCACGCGCGGCAGCGAGGCCGGATTGATCAGCGCCGCCCATTTGTCGCGCACCTTCCTGACGATCACGTCGGGCACGACGTAGCGCGCCTCCGGCTGGCCGAAGCGCTGTCCGGGGCGCGGGTCGAGCGAGCGGATCAGCGAGCGCGCTTCGTGCAGCGTTTCCTCGTCACAGCCCACGGCGTGCTGCAGGCGCGCCCATTCGCGGTTGCCGAGCAGCTGCAGGTGGCCGTGGCACATCGCCAGCGCGACGTCGCGGGCAGGCGTGTCCTCGGGCAGCGCCTGCAGCTGCAGGCACAGGCATTCCTCGAGCGAGCGCGCGGCGATGCCGGCCGGATCGAGGCTCTGCACCAGCTTCAGCGCGGCGCCGAAATCCTCGGGCTGCACGTCGAGCTCCGACGGCACGAGCGCCGCGAGATCCGCGAACTCGGCCTTGAAGTAACCGTCGTCGTCGAGGCTGTCGACGATCATGTGCGCGAGCGCGCGGTCGCGCTCGCCCATCTGCGAGAGCATCAGTTGCTCGCGCAAATGCTGCTGCAGGGTGGGCTCGCCGTCGTTGGCGCCGCCCCAGTCTTCCTGATCGCGCTCACCGCTGCCGCCCGACGAGGACGACGAATACTGTTCCTGGGGCAGAACGACGTCTTCGGTCGTCGCGGCGTCACGCTGCGCTGGCGGCGTGTCGGGGTTTTCTTCCAGAAACGGATTGTTGCCAAGGGCTTCTTCCATCTCCTGCGCGAACTCGAGCGCGGACATCTGAAGAAGCTTGAGTGCCTGCTGGACCTGCGGCGTCAACGTGAGGTGCTGGCGTAGACGCAGGGCAATTGCCGGGGCCATGAGTTTCCTTTCGCCGGCTCTTTCTGCAAGGCCTATGCCAGCGAATCCTCGCCGCAACTGGTTCTTTCGGGTGCTGTAAGAACTACTGCCTGCGGATAACAGTGACTTCGCCGTCGGACTCGAGGTACGCCTTGTCGACCTCCTTCGGGTCGGCGACGCCGCGCTCACGCAGCTTCGCCTTGAGCTCGTCCTCGGAGACGTACTCGACCCGGAGGTGGCGCCATAGGACTTTGCCGCGGTCGATCAATAGCAGGGGCGCGGGCTCGAGCAGGCGGCGCAGGGCAGGAAAGCGCCAGCCAAGCCAGTCGAGCAGATGGTTCCAGCCGATGATGGTGCCGACGAGGACAAAGCCATCAGTCACGGAGCGGTACTCGCCCGCCATGCCGTTTTGCGCAGCGTCGGCGATGATCACCAGCACCAGCAGGTCGGCCATGCCGATGGTGCCGATGCGGCGCTTGATGACGACGCGGAACAGGACGAAGAGGAACAGGTACATCGCCGTCCCGCGCACGATCAGCTCCGCGGGCGGGACGCTGAAGCTGAACAGCTCCGCCCAGTCGACGCTCATCGAAGTTCCCAGCCGGGCGCGCCGCGCT